>JBBIQN010000048.1:0-12712 GCA_037442305.1 Candidatus Bipolaricaulota bacterium | reverse complement strand
AAATGGTTCCCTGTCAACCGCCCCCCTGGGGGCGGGCCTACAACCGGTACACCTCGCCGTACTTCGCCCGGACGTACCGCAAGAAGGGCTCGGGAGAGAGGCCGCTTCCGGTGACCCGCTTCACGAGCTCCTCAGGGAGGTACACCCGGCCATGGCGGTGGACCTTGTCCCTCAGCCAGTCCCGAATCGGCCCGTACTCTCCCGCGGCCACCTTGTCCCAGAACCGGGGGATCTCCTTCTCCGCCGTCTCCGTGATCTGGGCCCCGTACAGGTTCCCCAAGGTGTAGGACGGGAAGTAGCCGAGCATCCCCCCGGACCAGTGCACGTCCTGGAGCACCCCCCGCCGGTCGTCGGGCGGCGTCACGCCAAGGTAGTCCTGCATGGCCTTGTTCCAGCGCTCGGGAAGGTCGTCCACCTTGAGCCGACCCTCGAGAAGCTCCACCTCGAGCTCGAACCGCAGGCAGATGTGGAGGTTGTAGGTGACCTCGTCGGCCTCGACGCGGATGAGGGACGGCTGGGCGCGGTTCACGTGGCGCCAGACGTCGTCGGGCTTCGTCCGGGCGAGGTTCGGGAAGTGCCGCACGAGGTGAGGGTGCGCGTAGCGCCAAAACGCAAGGCTCCGCCCGATCTGGTTCTCCCAGAACCTGGACTGGGACTCGTGGATCCCGAACGAGGCCCCGCCGGAGAGGCCGGTCCAGGCGAGGGCCGGATCGTTCCCCTGCCCGTAGAGAGCGTGCCCGCCCTCGTGCAGCGCCCCGAACAGGGAGGAGAACGGGTCGTCCTCCTGGTAGCGGTTCGTGACGCGGACGTCGCCGGGGCCGATCCCGGTCGTGAACGGGTGAACCGAATCGTCCAGGCGCCCGCCCCCGAAGTCGTACCCGATCCACCCGAGCGCTTCGGAGCAGAACTGCCGCTGGAGGTCGAGAGGATAGGTCCCCGCGGGGAGCGCCTGGGGGGGCTTCCCGCGGGAGAGATCCTTCAGGAACGCGACGAGATCCTGGCGCAACTTCCCCAGGAGGGGCCGCAGGGCGGAGGCGGTCATCCCCGGTTCGAACTCCTCCAGGAGCGCATCGTACGGGCTCTCCCCGTACCCGATGAGCTTCGCGATCTCCCGCACGAGGTCTACGACCTCGGAGAGGTGGGGCCGGAACATGGGGAAGTCTGACGCGGCTTTGGCCTTCTCCCACACCGCCTCGGCGCGGCTCGTCGTCTCGACGAACTTCTGGTAGAGGTCCGGCGGCACCGCCCGGAGACGCGTATGGTCCTTCTTCCAGACACGGATGAGCGCCCGATCGCTCTCGCGTTCCGCTCCTTCGCGCTCCGCGGCCGCCAAGAGCTCGCCCATTCGATCGGACACGAGCCGCTCGAATGCCAATCGCTCGAGCCGCCCCAGGACCTTCGCCCGCGCCTCGGCTCCGTTCTCCGGCATGTGGGTCCGCTGGTCCCACCCGCAGAGAGCGATCGCCGAGTGGAGCTCGCTGATCTCCCGCACGTAGCTTTTCAGTTCTTGAAGGGCGTTCATGTCACATCCTTTCCGTACGACCGGTAAACGTGAACTTCCCGATCCGCAGTTTGGGGACGAGGTACGCCCCGAACCCCTCGCCGTGGGTGATGAGCCGCAGCGCGCGGCCCACCGCCTCGACGTTCGCCAGGGCCCGCAACCCGGACTCGGTCACCCGCATGTCCTCAACGGCTCCCTTAGCCACCCCATCCTCGATCTCGAACACCCCGTCGCGGGTCATCATCGTCACCATCCCGCGCATCGGGTCCACCGGGCGGGCGTAGTGAAACCGGGTCACAAGGAGGCCCCGCTTCACCCCGGACACGAGATCTGCATCGCTTGTCTTCCCCGGTTCCATCGCGAGGTGGGTCGGCATCGGCGACCATCCCGCTCCCGGTGGAGGTAGCGCGTGCCCCGTAGACGCCGTGCCCATGAGAGCTGCGGTGCGCGAGTCGTGGACCACCCCCTCCGCCACCCCGGCCCGGAAGAAGTGTACCCGCGCCTTGGGAACGCCCTCGAAGTCGAACGGCATCACCGCTGTCTGGGGGTGGAGCCCATCGTCGTACACGGTCACAAGCTCCGAAACAAGTTTCTCGCCAAGCTTCCCTACGAAGAAGCTCCGCTTCTCGAGGAGCGCCCGGGCGGAGAACCCCATCATGGACAGCATCCCGAGGAGCGTCGCCACGGCCGGCTCTTCCAGGACCACGGTGTACTCCCCTGGCTCAAGCGGCTTCCGGACCTCCGACAGCCGGGCCTTCGCAAGCGCCCGGTCCGCCGCCTCCTCGGGCCCGAACTCGGCGAGCTTCGTCCCGGAGAACTCGGCGTACCCCGAGCCCCCGGACTTCCCAAGGATCACGGTCACAAACCGCACCGAGGAGGTGCGGTGGTAGACGTCGACCCCGCGGCTGCTCTGAACCCAGATCTCCGCCCCACCGGTAGCGAGAGACCCTGAGGCATTGAACCCTAGCTCCAGGGCCCCGTTCACCGCCCGGGCGACGAGGGAGGCTCGTTCGGCAGGCGTGGTCTCCCACGTCGCCTCGTCCCACGTCATCGCTTCCTTCACCGGGCGGGGCTCAGGGGGACTGTACCCCGCGGGTCGGGTCTGGGCGCGGGCGATCGCCGCCGCCTCCTTCACCGTTTGGGCAAGGGCCGCCACTTTGAGGTCGTTCGTCGTCGCCACGCCCGCCTTGCCCTCCACCCACGCCCGAACGTGAGCCGTCGTTTCCCACGCCGCCACGTTCTGGTGGATCTGGCAGTCCGTGAACCGGGTCAGCTCCTCCCGGCTCCGGATGGCGATGATCTCCACCTCGTCCGCGATCTTCTTCTTGAGCACGCGTTCCAGCATCGCCGCTACGTTCACCGTTCCTCCTTTCAGCCCGCAAGACCCAATTTCGCCTTCAGCTCCCCCCAAAACGATCCCGTGAGGCGCAGGAAGAGGGTTTCCGCTTCCGCCCGCGCGATCGCGATCGTATCCCCGGGGGCGAGATTGCACATCGGATCCCCATCGAGGAGGACCCGCCCTTCGCGCTGGGCACGGATCGTCACTCGGGTCCCCTCGGGGACGACGAGGGGCCGGACCCCCAACCGATGGGGAGCGAGCGGGACGAGGAGAAGGGCGGGGACATCCGGAGAAAGGATCGGCCCCCCCGCGGCGAGGGCGTACGCCGTGCTCCCGGTAGGGGTGGCGACGATCAGCCCGTCCCCCTCGACGGCGAAGGCCGGTTCCCCATCCACCGCCACCTCGAGAGTGGTGAAGCGCTTGCCGTTAGGCCCTACGACCACGACGTCGTTGAGGGCCGATCCCGCGGACCCTGGCCCCTCGGCCGTGAGCCGCACCCGCCGCTCCACCGCGCACCGCCCGGCAACCGCCTCCCCTAGCGCCTCCTCGATGTCCTTTGCCTCACACGAACAAAGGAACCCCAGTCCCCCCGCGTTCACCCCCAGGATGGGCATCGCGCGTGGGTAGACAAGGGACGCCGCGCGGAGAAACGTCCCGTCGCCTCCCACGGCGACGATGAGGTCCCCCTCGCGACCTCCGCCCTGGGCGTGAACCGCCGGAGCGATCCCGTTCCGGCGACACCAGGCAACGCCCCGCTCCACCGCCGCCGCTGCCGCCGGGCGGTGCGGATGGTGCACGAACAAAACCCGTCTAGGTTCCACCCCGCGCCCCCACGAACTTCCACCGACAGAGGACCCGCTCCAGAAGCTCAAGCACAACGTAGAACAGAAGCCCCAGGAGCGCCAGCCCGACCACGCCGGCAAGGGCGATATCGCCCCGGAACGTGTAGTACTCGATGAACCGCCCCAGGCCCGACCCCGGCCCAAGGAGAACCCCAAGCTTCGTCTCCGCGATGTAGAGCATGGTGATCCCCAGGCCCACGGACACCCGCGCCGCGGTGAGGACGCTCGGGAGCGTCGCGGGAAGGACGACGTGGCGGTAGACCTGGCGCCGGGTCGCTCCCGCGGCGCGGATCGCGGTGCTGTGGGAGGGGACGACGTACTTCGCCGCCCCTTGCGCCGCGACGACGATCTGGAAGAAGAGGGCCATCACCACGACCACGAGCCGCACCACCTCCCCCAAGCCAAACGCGAGGTAGAGAAAAAGAAGGAGCGCCACCGGCGGCATGGGATAGAGAAGGTAGATGAGTGGGGAGAGGTACCGATCCAGTTTGGACTCGAACCCGATCGCCAGGCCCAAGGGGAGCCCGAGGAGGAACGCCACGGCCAGGGCGATGAGGAACCTCAGGGCCGAGGTCCCCAGCGCCGCAGCGAGGACGGAAAGGGTCTCCCCGGCCGCGGCCGCTGTCTCCCACGGCGTGGGGAGGATCTCCCTCCCCCGCACGGCTTGGAGAAGCCACGACGCTCCGGCCCACACCGCGGCGATGAGGGCCATCGCCCCGAGGTACCGGAGAACCATCTTCCAGCTTTCCCTCATGGCCCGTTCCCTCCCAGGACCTGCCTCAGATGGGCAACCTGAGCCGTGAACTCCGGCGTCCCCCGGTACCCTGGTTCGCCCATCCCGGGGTTCTCGATCACTTCCACCACCCGCGCCGGCCGGGCCGAGAGGACGAGGATCCTCTTCCCGAGGAACACCGCTTCCTCTATGTCGTGGGTGACGAGGGTCCCGGTGAACCCCATCTCCCACCACAGCCCGAGGATGAGGTTCTGGATGTGCTCCCGGGTGATCGAGTCGAGGTTCGCGGTCGGCTCGTCCATGAGCATCACCCGCGGCTGGAGGGCCAGCGCCCTCGCGATCCCCACCCTTCGTTTCATCCCCTCGGAGAGCTCGCTTGGGAACCGCTTCTCGAACCCGGCAAGGCCAAGATCGGCGAGCACCTTCGTTGCCGTCTCCTTGCGCCCCTGGATGCGCAGGGAGAGCTCGGCGTTCGCCCGCACCGTCTTCCAGGGAAGGAGCCCTGCGTCCTGAAGGATGAGGGCCACATCCCGGCGCACGCCTCGCACCTCCTCCCCGTGGATGCGGATCTTGCCGGCGGTGGGGGAGATGAGCCCGTCGAGGGCAAAGAGGAGGGTTGTTTTCCCGCATCCCGATGGCCCGACAATGGACACGAGCTCGTAGCTATCGACCTCCAGCGACAGGCCGGCCACGGCCGGCACCGCGGCGTCCCCGCGGCCGTAGATCACGGTCAGGCCATCGACTTCGATCATCCCGGAGGCGGAACGACCGCCGCGTCGTAGGGGAGCGGAAAGCGGAGGTACTTTTTCCCCACAGCCCACGTCATGACCCGGCGGTACACCTCCGGATCGAGCAGACCTGGCTCGGGGAAGGCAGGAATCGCGATCGCCGCGATCGCGGTCTCGATCCGGGCCCGATCCTCCGGTGCCGCTGCCTCGGGGCCCGCCCCGGGGAAGAACAGGTCCACCGCCACCGGGAGCGCGGCCTTCACGATCTCGTCGCGGTCCGCGCTGTTCAGGCGCCCGACCGCCCGCCGGATCCCGCGCAGGAAGGCAGCGATCGTCTGTGGCTCTTTCTCCAGAAGCGGCCGGCGGACGACGATCACCTCGGGAGGGAAGCCCTCTCCGGGGACCCACCGCAGCACCACGAGCTCGGGCTTTCCCGGGTAGTCGTAGGTGCGGATGTAGTCCACATAGGGCTGGGGAAGGGCCCCCACCGCGACCATGCCCATGAGGACCCACGTGGCGTTGGTGAGGAGGTTGTCCTGCCCGATGTACAGGTCGGCCGGCACCGCGATCTTCTCGGTTTGGAACGCGCTGTCCACCACGAACTCAAGATCGGACTGCCGGGGAAGGGCGATCTGCAGCCGCTGCCCCCGGCGGATGGCCGCGAGGAGATCATCCCAGGTTCCGATCTTGGAGAACGCCTTTGGGGTGAGGATCGCGAGGTGGTTCGCTTCCGGCTGGGGCGCGTAGGCGGTGGCGACGACCGCCGCGTCACGGGGAACGCTCGCCACAAGGAGGAGCGCCCCCGTGAGGTCGGAGACCATCACGTCCACCTGCCCGGCCTGGAACGCGAGCATGCGGTCGCGCTGGCTCGGAAGGGGAACGAGTTCGACCGTGACACCTTCCTCTGCGAAGTGCCCCCACGTCTGCGCCATCACGATCGGAATGGCCCCCAGCGCGGGGGGAAGCGACACGCGAAGGGGAGCGGCTAGGGGAACAAACGAACACGCGACGAGGGCCACGACGAGGATCAAAGTACGCATGGCGCCGCATTGTACGCACCCCGCTGGGGCGGGGCAATCTAGGGTCTTCTCCCCACGCCGCCATCCAGGCCCTGGAGAAGGGCCGCGGCCGCCGGGCCCATGGCCTCGGGTACGTACCCCCCCTCGAGGACGGCGAACGCGGGGAGCTTCGTGGCTCCCAAGACGTACCCGATGTCGTAGAACGCCTCGGCATCCAGCCCGAGAGAAGCCAGGGGATCCTCCTTGTACGTATCGAACCCGGCGGAGATGGCGAGCTCCTCGAACTCCGTGCCTGCCTCGTGCAGGGCCCGCTCGAGGGTCTCCACGTACAGAGCTTTCCCGCACCGCGGGGGCAGGGGGTAGTTGAGGCAGTTGCCGCGCGATTCGTGCCCCGTCCCCGGGTAGCCACGGGCGCGGTGGAGCGAGACGTAGGTCACGTTTGGATCTCCATAGAACACGGACTCCGTCCCGTTCCCGTGATGGCCGTCGATGTCCACGAGGAGGGTCTTCTTCCCCGCGAAGCGCACCGCGATCGCGATGTTGTTGTAGTAGCAGAACCCGCCGTGGTACGACGGTCCTGCGTGGTGGCCGGGCGGACGGAGGATCGAGAACCCGCGACGCTGCTGGGCGAGGATCGCCCCACCCGCGGCGAGCCGGGCGTAGAAACCAATCCGGGGGTAGCGAGGGCAGTCTGGGTCGTAGAAGTCCCCCGACTCCACGCGACGGAGGTGGTCCAGGGTATGGACAGAGAGGAGTTCCTCGTCTCTCGCCGGGGCGGGCTCGACGAACGCATACCCCAGGCGGGCGAGGTAGTGCTGGAGCATTCGCACCCGGGCCGGCCCCTCGGGGTGCCCCACCGCGTGGTACTCGAGGCACTTCTCGCTGAAAATGATCTCCATGGCCACGGATTATGGAACTTCCCCTGCCGAGGGACCACGCCTCGCCCTCGCCTCGACCTCTCCCCGCCGGATTTCGCTGTTGGGTCTCCTCACCGCCGAGTTCTCGGTCGTCGCTCCCGAGGTTGTCGAGGGGAACATTGAGGCGCCTCGAGACCTTCTCCGCATCGCTCGCCGCAAGGCGGAGCGCGGCCGGGACGGGTTCCCGCAAGCGATCGTGGTGGGGGCAGACACGGGGGTGTTCCGCGATGGCCGGGCGTACGGAAAGCCGCGTAGTCTCGAGGAGGCGCGGGCGATCCTCGCCGCCCTTGGGGGAGGATGGCACTCCGTGTTCACCGGGCTCGTCGTCCTCGCTCCCCACGGGGAGCGGGAAGATCTCGTCGAGACCAGGGTCCTCGTCAAACCCCTCACGGACGAGGAGATCGCGTGGTACCTCGCGCAGGAGGACGTCCTCGACAAAGCCGGCGCGTACGCGATCCAAGGCCGGGCCGCCCCATTCGTAGAACGAATCGAGGGCGACTTCTACAACGCGATGGGCCTCCCTGTCTCGTGCCTCTACGGACGCCTCCGGGAGCTCGGATGGAGGCCTGGGAAGTCTTGACATGGTTCACCCCCTCTACCTCGAGTTGAGGGCGACGGAGCTCCGGGAGCGGGCCGCGCATCTCCGCGAACTCGCTTCCCCATGCCGCCTCTGCCCCCGGGGGTGCGGCGTTCTCCGGGACAAAGGGGAGCGCGGGTTTTGTCAGGCCGGGCTCTTCCCGTGGGTATCAAGTTTCGGCCCTCACTTCGGGGAGGAGGAGGTGCTCGTCGGCGAGGGCGGCTCGGGGACGATCTTCTTCACCGGGTGCGTCCTCCATTGCCTCTTCTGCCAAAACTACGCGATCTCCCAGCTCGGGGAAGGGGAGGAGATCGGGGTCGAGGACTTGGCGCGGATGATGGTCCACCTCCAGGACATCGGGTGCGCGAACGTGAACCTCGTGACGCCAACCCATCAGGCAGCCCAGATCGTGGACGCGCTTTCGCTAGCACGAGAAGCGGGGCTGCGGCTCCCCCTGGTGTGGAACTGCGGCGGGTACGAGTCGGCCGAGGCCCTGCAGTTCCTCGAAGGGGTTGTGGACATCTACCTGCCGGACGTGAAGTACGGGGACAGCGCGGTGGCAGCCGATCTCTCCTCCGCCCCCCGGTACTTCGAGGTCGCCCAGGCCGCGCTACGCGAGATGCACCGCCAGGTCGGGGACCTCCGAATCGAACACGGGGTCGCAGTGCGCGGGCTCCTCGTCCGGCACCTCGTCCTCCCCCACGATCTCGCCGGATCGGAGGCCATTCTTCGCTTCCTCTCCCGCGAGATCTCTCCGGACACGTTCGCCAACGTGATGGCCCAGTACCGACCCGCCCATCGGGCCCAGGAGCGGGTAGAGCTGGCCCGACCCGTCACCCGCGCCGAGCACGAGGCCGCCCTCGACCTCGCGCGGCGCCTCGGGCTTCGCCGAGCGGGGCGTCACTGACCCTTGCACTGGGAAGCTCCTCCGGCTATACGCTTGTGGCTGCCAGGCAGTGCAGCCAAGGAGGCGAGCTCATGCGTATGAGGCATAGCAAGCTGTTCGTTCCCGGTCCCACCGAGGTCCGGCCGGAGATCCTGCAGGCGATGGCGACTCCTCAGATCTACCACCGCGCCCCGGAGTTCTCCGAGCTGTACGCCGAGATCCAGGGGAAGCTCACGCGGTTCCTGCACACGGAGGGGGCGGTATTCCTGTTCACCTCGTCCTCGACCGGGGCGATGGAAGCGGCCGTTCAGAACTGCGTCAAGAAGAAGTGCCTGAACCTCGTGAACGGTGCGTTCAGCCTGCGCTGGCACGAGATCACGGCCGGATGCGGGATCCCCTGCGAGGCGCTCACCGCGCCGTGGAACGTGGCGATCAAGCCGGAGATGGTGGAGGGGAAGCTCAGAAGCGGGCAGTTCGACGCGGTCACCCTTGTCTACAACGAGACCTCGACCGGCCTCCAGAACCCTGTTCCGGCGATCGCCGCGGTGGTGCGTAAGTTCCCGAACGTGCTCCTGCTTGTGGACGCCGTGTCGGCGATGGGCGGGGTGAAGATCGAGGTGGACAAGCTGGGGCTCGACGTGTGCTTAGCTGGAGTGCAGAAGTGCATGGCCCTCCCGGCTGGCCTTGCCATCTCCACGGTCTCCGAGCGGGCCCTCGCCCGGGCCAAGGAGCCGCCATCCCGCTCCTACTACTGGAGCTACACCGAGATGCTCAAGTACCACAAGAAGAACCAAACGCCGGCCACCCCGTCCATTCCCCACCTCTACGCCCTCAACGCCCAGCTCGACGCGATGTTCGAGGAGGGACTGGATCACCGGTTCGCGCGCCACGACGCGATGGCCACGGCCGTCCAGGAGTGGGCGCTCCAGCACTTCGCGATGTACCCGGAGAAGGGGTACTGGTCGAAGACCGTGTCCTGCATCGAAAACACGCGCCGGATCTCCGTGGATGAGCTCTCCGACGAGCTCGTGCGCGATCACGGCGTGCTCATCTCCGAGGGGTACGGCGAGATCAAGGGGAAGACGTTCCGCATCGCCCACATGGGCGACCTCACCGTTCCCGACGTACGCGGTCTCCTGTCCACCATCAACGCGATCCTCGGGCTGTGAGGAGGAACGTACATCTTTACCGTATCTCGAATCTACCGCAGAGACGCGGAGTTCGCAGAGGAATCTTGCAGAGAAGACACAACCGGCTTGGGATTTCGATTCGATTCCTAAACAGATCTTCTCCGCCTCCTCTGCGTCTCGGCGGTAAACAAGTATGGAGGGACTCATGCGTGTGCTGATCTGCGATCCTGTTGAGGAGAAGGCCCTCGCCCGACTGCGCGCGGCCAAGGTGGAAGTCACGGTACGCCCGGGGATGTCCCCCGAGGAGTTGGGGACCGAGCTCGCCAAGGGGTACGACGCGATCGTGGTGCGGTCGGCGACGAAGGTGCGCAAACCTGCACTCGATGCGGCGAAGGGGTTGCGGCTGATCGTGCGAGCCGGGGTGGGCTTGGACAACGTAGACGCGGACCACGCTAAGACCAAAGAGATCGAGGTCCTCAACACGCCACGGGCGAGCTCGGACTCGGTCGCGGAGTTGGCCCTGGCCCACATGTTCGCCCTCGCCCGCTCCGTGCCCCATGCCACCCAGTCCATCCGCGACGGCAAATGGGACAAGAAGGCGTTCGTAGGGATCGAACTCCAGGGGAAGACCCTCGGCGTGGTGGGGATCGGCCGGATCGGCCAAGCCTTGGCGAGGCGCGCCCTCGCCCTGGGGATGAAGGTCGTGGCCCAGGACAAGTTCGTGAAGACGTCGCCCCTCCCCGGCGTGCCCCTTGTATCCTTGGAGGAGCTCCTCCGTCAGAGCGACTTCGTAAGCCTTCACGTCCCGCCCGACCCGGCAGGTCCGGTGATCGGGGCGGGGCAGATCGCCCGCATGAAGGACGGGGCGTACCTCGTGAACTGCGCGCGGGGCGAGATCGTGGACGAGGGGGCACTCCTTGCCGCGCTGGACTCCGGCAAGCTCGCCGGGGCAGGATTGGACGTCTTTTCCGTGGAACCGCCGACGAACGCGGCCCTCGTGCGCCACCCCAAGGTGACCCTCACTCCCCACATCGGCGCCCAGACGAAGGAAGCCCAGGAACGAATCGGCGACGAGGTGGTGGAACTCCTCCTCGAACGCGCGCGGAGAGCGTGACGATGGCCGTCGTCCACCCGTTCCGTGGCCTCCGCTACGACCCGTCCGTCGTGGGTAACCTATCGCAAGTCGTTACACAACCGTACGATCGGATCGGCCCTGACGAGGAGAAGGCCTACCGTGCCCGCTCTCCCCATAACTACGTTCGGCTGACCGGCACGAAGGCCCCGCCGAACGACGACGCGGACTACGCCCGCCGGGCGGAGCTTCTTCGCACGTGGATCCGGGAAGGGATCCTCGTCCAGGACGAACGACCCGGGATCTACCTGTACCGTCAGCGGTTCGCTCACGACGGACGGATCCTGACCCGGCAAGGCCTGATCGCCCTCCTCGACCTGGCGCAGAGCGGAGCCAAGCCTCACGAGCAGACCCTGCGCGGTCCGAAAGAGGATCGGTTGAAGCTGTTCCGGGCGACGGAAGCCCACCTCGAACATATCTTCCTCCTGTACCGCGACCCCAAGCGACTCGCCACGACGGCGATGGAGGGGGCCGTCGCGGGACGGCCTCCGGACATGGTGGCCCGCGACGACTTCGGGAACGCCCATGAGTTGTGGTACATCCCAGATCTCGACACGGTGCGGACCGTTCAGGAAGGACTGCTCCCCTTGGAGCTGTACATCGCCGACGGACACCACCGGTTCGAGACCTCGCTGGCGTTCATGCGGGAGTGCCTCGCCAAGGGATGGAAGCCGACGAGCCATCAAAGCTTCACCGCGCTACCGGTGACCCTGATCAACATCGCCGAGCCAGGATGCGTCATCCGGCCCACGCCGCGGGTTGTGCGCCGATTGCCCGCGTTCACGCCAACGACGTTCCTTCAAGCGGTACAGCGAGAGTTCGTGGTCGAAGCGGTGGGCTCGCTTGCCGCGGCGAAGGCCGCCCTCGCTGCGGCAGCGGGGAAGAGACACACGTTCATCTTCTACGCGGACGGCAAGTTCGCGTCCCTCACACTCCGCGATGCAAACCGGGTCGACCGCCTCATCCCTGGTGACCATCCTCCGGCCTGGAAACGGCTCGCCGTGGCGATCCTCCACAAGGCGATGCTCGAGCCGCTACTCGGGATTGACGACGAGGCCCTTGCCCGCCAGACGAACGTAGACTACGCCCACACCGACGACGAGGCGGTTGCTCTCGTGGACGCGGGGCAGGGTCAGGCCGCGTTCCTCCTCAACCCGACGCGGGTCGAGGAGGTCCTGCAGATTGCCGACCTCGGGGTCTCGATGCCCCAGAAGTCCACCGATTTCTACCCCAAGCTCCTGTCCGGGCTCGTGGCGATGACGATGCAGATCGAGAAGCCGTGATCCGTGGCCCGTAGCCCGTGATCCGCCTTCCGTAGAACCACGGAGTCTCTACGCCCCACCGCACCCGTGCGCAACAGGCTACGGGTGCCGGATCACGGACAACGTGTGCCGGAGCTAGATCCGGGTTGCGATCCCGAGAAGAGCGTGGAAGGTCGCCACGGTCAGGGTGACGTAGGCCAGCCCGCGATGGACCTTCACCGGTCGCCGTCTCTTCAGGAGACGGGTGAGTCCCATCGCTCCGGCCGTGGCAAGCAGAAACGCATAACCGACGACACCGAGGTAGAAGATCACCGGGAACGGTCCGATCGGGAAGTACGCGATCTCGCGCAGCGTATCCATCTCACTCCTCCAACGTCATCTGAACCGAGCCGCGCCCTGTGTGGATCACGGTGAACCCCTTCGCGCTTCGGTGGTAGGCAACGAGCACCGTGTAGGTTCGGCCAGGGAGAAGCGGTCTGTCCTCCGGGTCGCCGCTATCGAGCGGGATCACGAACTCGACGATCGTGGGGCAACACGCATCGTTCCCGCCTGCCCACAGGATGTCCTCGTGGGCGTCGCGGCGATGGGAGACCGGCCCTGTCCCGAAGTGGTCCTCGATGACGAGCCCGGTCTCGGTGACCGCAGC
>JBBIQN010000047.1:0-12788 GCA_037442305.1 Candidatus Bipolaricaulota bacterium | reverse complement strand
TCACCGTCACCTCGAACGCCCGGAACTCGGCGGTTGCCACGTCCAGCACCCGCACGTCCACCGTCACCCACACCATCACCCCCCGGAAGAGGAGGTTGAGCAGAGGCAGGTCGATCGTAGGGGTTATGATCACCTTGCAGTCAGAGATCACGCCCTCGATCAGGTAGTCCGAGGCCATGGCCCGGGCCGTCCTGCACCCCCCCTCGGAGAGCGCGGTCTCGGTCGCCGTCGCGAACACCTGCCCGATGTCCACGCCTCGCCAGCCGCAGCGGTCCTGGAAGTTGAGCGCCCCAAACGTGGGTGTCGGAGGACGGCAGCCCTTGAAGCAGCGTGCGGGGAACGGGTACTTCTGGGCGATGGAGCGGGCCAGCGCACAAGCGATCTTGTCCCCGGCCCGTTCGAGGGACTTCTTTCCCGCAAGCTCGGCGGAGAAGTCCACCCCGCCGGTGTGCAGGGCTTCGGCGGCGAGGATCCGGCCGGTGCGAACCTCGATCGCGCGCACCTCGACCCGCGCCCGGCCGTCTTGAACCCGAGGCTGGCCCGGGATGACCAACGCCTCGAACACGGTCACCGTGGACAGTGCCTCGCCGACAACGAGCACGTCGGCTGCCGCCCCGTCGCGCGCTGCCAGCTCCCGGATCGCGACCTGGTCCCCCGCCAGCGCCTTCCTCGCCAGGTCCTGAGTCCTGGCCAGGCCGCCCGGGGTCGCGCGGAGGAGCCTGATATGAACAAGGTCCACAACGTTGAAGCCGTAGCTCAGGAAGCGCTTGATGATCGCGGTCTCGGCAGCAGGATCCGGGACCGGCCTCGGAACAAAGTCAATGATCACCGTTTCCGGGATGACCACGGCCACCGTGGGACACGCTTGACCGAAGGCCAGAAGACCCGCCAGGAGAAGAAGCCCCGCCGCTAACCCGACCTGCCTACCCATCCCTCCCCCCTTCGTGACCCGTAATCCGTGATCCCTTTACCCGAACGCGCCCCAGCCAACTCCGGGACACCAGCCACCCGACGCATGCACTCTACCATGAATCCGACCGGAGCGTCAAGTGCAGCATAAGAATCAATCCAATCTGGCTTTCTTCCCATCGGAGAGGACATAGAGCGGAGAGGTGAGAACCTTGCCCCCCTGCTTGTCCTCTCCCCCCAGTGGGACGAATAGCGGAGGGAAGAACGCAACGTGAGGGGAATCGAGGCGACTGAGGGAAGCTCGATCTACGCTGAGACCCCGGATAGCGCTGGGTCTTCTTCCATCCTATAATGGCCCTGGTGATCGCGATGGAACGCCCGGAGCGCATAGCTGTCGACCCGGATGTATGTCACGGCAAACCCGTGGTCCGGGGCACGAGGATCATGGTCACGAACATCCTCAGTCTGCTCGCAGGCGGGTACACCGTCCCGAAAATCCGGGAGTACTTCCCGGAGCTCACCGATGAGGACATCTCAGCGGCCATCGCCTACGCGGCAGGCCTTGTCGACGAGCAAGTCGTTCTCAGCGGCCGGTCGTGATCCGGTTCCTGGTTGACCAAAACCTCTCCCCGAAGACCACCGAGTTCATCAGAAGCTTGGGGTGGGAGGCGCAAGACCTGCGGACCCTCGGTATGGTTGGGGCAAGCGACGACGATATCTACGAGTTCGCCGCCTCAGGAGAATGGGTTCTCCTGACCTATGACCTGGACTTCTCCCGGAGGTTCGTAGCCGACAGACGACTGCCCGGACTGATCTTGCTGCGCGTCCACCCCCAAACGGTGGAGAGCCTACACCCTGTGATCGAGGACTTCCTGCAGCGAGTCAAGCCGGAGGAGATGATTGGAACCATTGTCACCGTGCATTCGCGTCACTACCGGTTGCGCAAGGTTCGCTGAGAGCGACTTCGGAGCTAGCGCCGCGCGGCCTGGACGATCGCCCAGAACGCGTCGGGGTCGAGGGACGCCCCCCCGACGAGCGCCCCGTCCACGTCGGGAAGCTGGAGGAACTCCCGTGCGTTGTCGGGCTTGACGGATCCCCCGTACTGGATGCGAAGCTTGCCCCCGCTCGTCCCGAACCGATCACGAAGCCAGTCGCGGATTTGTGAGGCCATCTCCTGGGCGTCGGCAGGCTGCGCGGCTACGCCGGTCCCGATCGCCCACACCGGCTCGTAGGCGATCACAAGCCCTCGCGGATTGTCGCCGAGCCCGGCAACGCCTCTCTCCAGTTGCCGCTCGACGACCGCCCATGCCCTCTCGGCGCGGCGCTCGTCCAAAGTCTCCCCCACGCACAGGATCGGCTTCAATCCGTGGGCAGCTGCCGCCCGCACCTTTCGGTTGACGAACGCGTCGTCCTCGCCGAACACGTGCCGCCGCTCGGAGTGCCCACACAGAACATAGCGAACTCCGAGGTCGGCGAGTTGGACCGCCGACACCTCGCCCGTGTAGGCGCCCGTTGGCTCGGGGTGGACGTTTTGGGCCCCAACAGCAATCGCCGTTCCGGCAAGAACCCGTCGCGCCTCAGCCAGAGCGGTGAACGACGGGAACACGGCCACCTCTACCTCGCAGTGGGGCGGCAAGAGGTCAGCGAAGCGCTCCAAGTAAGAACGCACCTCGGGGATCGTCTTGTGCATCTTCCAGTTCGCGGCAACGAGAGGTAGGCGCACCCGTCCTCCTTTTCGATTGACAAACCCCATCCTAAGCACCTATCATGCCTACAACAACCGAAGGAGGCGACGATGATGACGTTCCTCGTGATCGCGGCGCTGGCGTTGTTGTTCCTTACTAGCGCGATCAAAGTCGTTCGGGAGTACGAGCGGGGGGTGATCTTCCGCCTCGGCCGCCTCGTCGGGGCGAAGGGCCCGGGGCTGTTCTTCATCATCCCGCTTGTGGACAAAATGGTGAAGGTGGACCTGCGCACGATTACCCTGGACGTGCCCCCACAAGAGGTTATCACCCGAGATAACGTACCGGTCAGCGTAAACGCTGTGGTGTACTTCCGCGTGATTGACCCCCAGGCATCCGTGGTCGAGGTGCTGGACTTCATTGAGGCCACGCGGCAGATTTCGATGACCACGCTGCGCTCGGTGCTCGGCCGGGTCGAGCTCGACGAGATCCTGGCGGAACGAGAGAAGATCAACCGTGAGCTCCAACAAATCATCGACGAGCACACGGATCCGTGGGGCATGAAGGTGAGCACGGTCGAGATCAAGGATGTGAAGATCCCGACCGAAATGCAGCGCGCCATCGCCCGTCAGGCGGAGGCGGAGCGGGAGCGGCGGAGCAAGGTCATCAACGCCGAGGGCGAGCTGCAGGCCGCAACCAAACTGCAGGAGGCCGCGGCGATCATGCAGAAGGCCCCGGGCTCGCTCCAACTCCGGTATCTCCAGACTCTGTCGGAGATCTCCACCGAGAACGCGACCACGATCGTGTTCCCGGTACCCCTCGATATCCTCGACGCGCTGCGCGGCCGCAGCAACGGTTGAGGGTCTGCGCGCTGGGAAGCGGTTCGGCGGGGAACGCCCTCCTCCTCGAGGGCCCGCGGGGGCCGCTTCTCGTGGACGCCGGACTCTCCTGGCGCGAGACCGAGGCCCGCTCGGCGCGGTCCGGGGTGAGCCTGGCCGGACTACAGTGGGTTCTCCTCACGCACGAGCACTCGGATCACGTGCGAGGCCTGGACCCGCTCCTCCGGCGGGGAGTGCGGGTCGCGGCAAGCGCGGGCACGCTGCGTGCTCTGGGCATCGAGGGGACCGCGCTCGAACCGGGGATCGAGATGGAAGGGATCCGCGTGTTTCCGTTCCCGATTTCCCACGATGCTCGGGAGCCGATTGGGCTACGGTTCGAGGCGAACGGGTCGCGGGTGGGGATCGCCACCGACCTCGGGCAGATCACGGAGGACGTGGTGGCTGCGCTCGTGGGGTGCCAGACGGTGGTCCTGGAGGCAAACCACGACGTATCCCTGCTCCTAGCGGGTCCCTACCCGTGGCCGTTGAAGCTGCGGATCCTGGGTCCGGAAGGGCACCTCTCCAACGCGGAAACCGGGCAGATCATTCGCCTCATGGGGAACGGCCTCCGACAGGTCCTCCTCGCGCACCTCTCGGAGGAGAACAACACGCCGGCGCTGGCGCTGGAAACGGTGGCCCAGGCCTTGGACGGGTGGGGCGGCCGCCTCTACCTCGCCTACCCCGACCGGCCGAGCGTGGTCGTCGGGGCGTAGGGGCGCACGATCCCGAGCTGGGCCATTCCCCGCACGATCTCCCCCACGCTCGGGACAGAGGTCGTGCCGCTCCAGAACTCGGGGTTGCTCGACGTTTGGTACACGACGAGGACCACGTACTGCGGGTCCTCCCACGGGAAGAACGCGGCCATTCCGGTCGTCACGTGGTCGGAGACGTATCCTCGGCCTGGGAGGGCCATCTCCGCCGTGCCCGACTTCCCCCCCACGTTGAACCCCGAAACGGCGGCTGGCGTACCCGTCCCCACGTTCACGCAGTAGCCGAGGACCTCGCGCATCGTGCGGCAGGCAGCAGAGGAGGCGATTTGCCCCCGCACCTCGGCCGGCCCGGGGAGGAGACGCGGCCGGAGGAGCGTGCCCCCGTTGGCCATCGCGGCAAACGCTGCCCCAAGCTGGATCCCGGTCACGGCCACCCCCTGCCCAAACGAGGTCACGGCTAGATCAAGCGCCGTCCACCTCTCGCGCGGGTTGAGGATCCCGCTCACTTCGCCGAGAAGGTCGATCCCCGTCTTCTGGCCGAACCCCATCCGGCTGAGGTAGGCGTGGGTCCGCTCGATCCCCAGCCTCTGGGCGACCTGAACGAGCACGGTGTTCACGGAGTCCGCCATCGCCCGGCGAAAGGTGACCGTGCCGTAGCTCCTGCCGCGGGCGTTCTTGACCTGCACGCCGCCCACGAGGATCGGCGAGTCGCCGGAGAACGCGTCGTCCGGCGTGAGGAGCCCCTGATCGAACGCCGCCAGGCCCACGAGCGCCTTGAACGTGGAACCCGGCTCAAACACGTGGGTGACCGACCACGGGTGGAGGAGCGCCGGATCGGGCCGCGCTGGGTCCACCGCCGGGCCGTGGGCCAGCGCAAGGATCTCCCCCGTGCGGGGGTCCATCACCAACGCGAACCCCCGGTTCGCGCCGGGGTACTTGTCGAGGCCGCGGGCGATCTCTCGATCGCACACCCACTGAATGCGGGCGTCGAGCGTCAGATGGAGGGGGTTCCCTCGCGCACCACGATCCTCTTCCCACAGGTCGTACACCT
This sequence comes from Candidatus Bipolaricaulota bacterium, assembly GCA_037442305.1. GTDB lineage: Bacteria > Bipolaricaulota > Bipolaricaulia > Bipolaricaulales > Bipolaricaulaceae > Bipolaricaulis. Next base: position 7,558 of record JBBIQN010000047.1, on the reverse strand, counting down.
GCCCACTCGGGCCCCGGAGGAGGCGAATCCGTCGCGGCCGGCCCGACAGCTTCTCGTCGAACTGAAGCTCCAGGCCCGCAAGGCCCTTCCCGTCCACCCCCACCACCCCCAGCACGGCGAGCGCGAGCGGACCCTGGGGATACGCCCGCTTCCAGGAGTCGAAGAAGAGGAGCCCTTTAACCCCCAAGGCCTGCGCCTGAGCCCGAATCCGCTGCCCGACGCTGTAGTCCACCCGTCGGGCGAGCCAGGTGAAGTACGAGGTGCGGTACACCTTGTCTCGCGCCTCCGTGTAGGACATCCCGAGTTCGCGGACAAGAAGGCTCATCAGCAGTTCAGGCTTGGTGAGAAGATAGCTATCGAGCGCGATCTCGTAGGAGGGGACGTCGTAGGCAAGCGAGACCCCATTTCGATCGTAGATCGGGCCCCGCTGGGCGGGGATCTCGATCACGTCTTCCTGGATCGCCTGGGCGACCGCCGACCAGCGGCGGTGCTCCACCACCTGGAGCTGGACGAGCCGGCCGACCACGGCCAGGCCCCCGAGCCCGAGGACGAGGAACGCGACGCCCGCGCGGTTAATGGCCGCCTCCGTCAAGGACGAGGTACCGGGTGCGCTTGTCGTCGAACGGAACCATCCCCAGCGCACGGGCGCGGGCGGCGATCTCCCCGAGGGAGTAGGTGCGGTCAACCTGGTAGGAGAGGTCGAGCCGCACCCGTTCGATCTCCTGTAGCTCAAGAAGTGCCCGCGCTCTCTCCGCACGAAGTTGGGCCAGGACCGCCCCCTGCCACAGGTAGAGGAACACGAGCCCCGCCACGAGCACCCCCGCCGAGATCAACAGGACAACGCCCCCCCACCCGGGAAGGCCTTGGCGGCCCCTCTCCCGTGGGGGCACACCTTCCGCCCTTGATCCACGCACGCCCCGAGCGTAGGACGAGCGGTCGTCCGGGTCACGGACAGATGACCGAGCCGTGGTCGACCTCGCGCACCCGCGCCGCGCGGAGCTTCGCCGACCGCGACCGGGCGTTGCGGCCGATCTCCTCGTCCCCCGGCACACGGGGCTTCTTGGTGAGGACCTCGATCCCTCCCGCGAGGGCTTCCCGCCGCAGGAAGTGCTTCACGACCCGATCCTCAAGCGAATGGAACGCGATCGCGCACAGGACGCCTCCTGGGGAAAGCAGGCCCACCGCCGCCGCGAGGGCTTCCTCTAGAGCACCAAGCTCGTCATTCACGGCGATGCGGAGGGCCTGGAACGTCCGCGTCGCGGGATGGATTCTGTAGCGGCGGGGCTTGCCTGCCTGCCGGTAGGCAAGGCCCCCGACGGCGCGGGCTACGAGGAGGGCCAGCTCGCGCGTCGTGTGCAAGGGGCGGGCACGCACGACCGCCCGGGCGATGCGGCGCGAGTGCCTCTCCTCCCCATACTCCCAAAGGATTCGGGCGAGGTCCGCTTCCGAGAGGTGGTTCACGAGGTCCGCGGCGGTGGTGGGGCTCGCGGGATCCATGCGCATGTCGAGCGGCCCGTCGGAGGCGAACGAGAACCCGCGCTCGGGGGAGTCGAACTGAAGGGACGAGACTCCGAGGTCGAACAGGACCCCGTCCACCCGGGTGAGCGCAAGAGGCGCAAGGAGCGCGGGGAGATCGCGGAAGTTCCCCCGAAGGAGTTGAACCCGATCCGCGTACAGCCTCAGTCTGTCCCGAGCCCGTTCGAGAGCCCACGGATCCTGGTCCACTCCCACGACGTGCGCTCCGTGAGAGAGGAGCGCCTCGGCATGCCCCCCTGTGCCGACCGTGGCGTCCACGATGAGCTTCCCGGAACGCGGCGCAAGGAGGCGGACCACATCCGCCACCAGAACGGGCACGTGCCAGAGCTCAGGGGCCGAGTCCTGCGTCATGCCGGCAGTGTAGCGCAGGCTCCCCAATGCCCGTTACAGGCACCTCCACGACCACACGATGAACTCGGGAGAGACAAGGACCCGCGCGTCGGCGGTGATGTGGACGAGCGTGCCCCGAATGCTGCGGAACAGGACCTCCCCCAGTTCATACACGAACCCGCAGCGGTCGTACGCTTTGGCGGAGTGCCCTCCTCCGGCGATGAAGGTCACGTAGTAGGCATCCACCGGGTCCGCGCGGCCAATGCGTGCATACCATGTGAGCTCAAGCCCGCTCAGGGCCCCCTGCTCGCCAAGCGCGAGAAGGACGTCGAGGGCCGTGACCACCTCGGGCTGGAACAGGTCCGACCGAACCCCGTGGGGGTGAACTTCGACGTTGCGAAAGGCCAACGTCCAACCGGGCCCACGAATCGTCACCTCGGGAACGACCACCCGGCCACCATGGGCGGCACGGCGCTCCGCCTCGCGGCGGAAACCCGCGTAGAGCGTAGCAAGCCGGCCTGGATCCTCCCGGTACAGCCTCACCGCGAGCCCGTCCTTCACCGGATAGTGGTCCATGCGCACCGCGTTTGGCTCAAACCCTCCACCAGCGTAATGGGCCTCGTACCACCAGCCTGCCTGGCCGTTCAGGGTCTCGATCACATGGGTCGCCAGGTCCTCGTCGTACCGGTAGACAAGGCTGAGCTTGCCCTCCCGGGAGAGGTGGACGAGGAGATCGAACACCGAGACGTGGCCCTCCCGAAACACGTCTGCCCGCACAGTGCGGACTTCGCGCGGGTCCACGACCCACGTCCCCCCTCCGGCGATGGCGATCCGCACCGAGGCCGCGGGGAGCCGCCCCCGCGGCGCTTCCGCAGGAACTCCCCATCCCCACTTCGGGTTTGGGAGAACATAGTCCTGTCCGACTCCCAACAGAGCCACCCCAACCACGCCCGCTGCCGCAACCCACCGCCGCCATTTCGTCATGGAGCCCCTCCCCACATCCCCTCCGCCGTCCCTCCCGGCCGCCTCACGAGCGGCGTCGGAAGGTTCCCTTCCCAGTTCCCTGTGTGGGTACGGTCGCACAGCTCGACCACCGCGGCCAACTGGAGGACGGGGGCTGGCACCGCCTCTCCGGCGACAAGCGACGTGATGTGCGCGAAGGTCACGGTGGTGTTGGCGTCGTTGTCCGCCGCGGCCGCGATCCCCGGGGCCAGAGCCTGGACGTAGGCAAGGTCGGGGTTCAACCGCACCCAGCCCGTTCCTGCCGCCTGCCATCCCTGGTACTGGAGGACAAGGTGGGGATGGTCCGCCGTCCCCTGGACGTGATCCTGTTCGGACCCGATCACGATCACCCTAAGCCGAGGATGGGCAGCGGCGACCAGGGCGTAGAACCGGCTCATGTCGCGGATCGCCCAGAACGCGCGTGTCTCATCAAGCGTCGCGACGTCGGACGGCCAGGGATCGAGGAGCCCGCGCCCGACCGCCGCCTCCAGGGCGTGGGGGGAGAAGACAAGTTTCGTCCGACCGCTGAATGTTCCCGCGTAGGCCCCAAGGGCGTAGTCTGAGGGATCGTAGCGCCCATTGGCATTGAGGTCGTGATAGAGGACGCCTTGACCGATGTTCCCGCGTGGGCTCCCTCCCGGAGCATGGGCCGCGGGGTCCCAGCGGAGGCGCGTGTAGTCCACCTCACACTGCGCCCCGTCCGCACTGAGCCGGCCTGAGCCCGGAACGTAAGCCGGGTTGGCCCTGTCGCGCGCTCCGAGGTCCACGGTGGTGAACTGGACTCCGGCTGGGTTCTCCCACCCCACGTACCAGTCCACCGCCATCTCCGCCCCAAACAGCCCAAGCGCGACCACCGCGGTGTTCCCACCGTTGGAGAGGCCCACGACGCCCACCTGGTGGATCGGGTACGGCACGAGGTCGGCCACCGCGCACCCGTTCCTGGTGCGGCCCTCTCCCCGCAAGAACCGAACCACGTCGCGCAGCGCCCGGAGCGAGTCGAGGCCACGTTGGTCGTAGGTCCCGCCTGAGGCGAGAGGAGGTCGGCCTCCGCCGGGGAACGCAAACTGGACATGGACCAGCCCCTGGGCGACATAGGGGTCCGCACCTGGCCGCGCCGGGAGGTCCACCGAGCCCGCGCTGTCTCCTCCCACCACCTCCACTACCGCCGCCGTGCCCGCCTTGTACCGCGGCCGGTCGGGATAGGTAAGGCGGACGACGATCCCCTGATCCGGGGCGGCCTCGGAGGCAACCCACGCCACGGTCGTCCATCCTCCCGAGACAGGCTGTCGCTCCACGGGAACGCCGGTCGCAGACGGGGCACATGCCGACCCGTGCTCGGATTCCCAGGTCCGGAACACCTCCGCCATCTCCGCCACCGTGGCCCACCGCACCCGACCCGAGGCCACAAGCGGATCCAGAATCCGGTTCAGCCACGCCTCCCAGACCGCGAACTCCGCCTCATCGTCCGCGGGCACGAGGAAGTCCCCGGGGTGAACGGTGGCGAGGAACGTGTTTACTTTCCTCGGGTCGGCCGCGTGAAGGGAGTTCCGCAGCGCGACCGTGACGTAGTCGAACGCCCGGTAGGTGTAGGGTTTGGGGACCCCCTCCGCTCCCGGGCAGTGGGCGGGCCAGATCCCGGAGGGAACGTACACGATCCGCCCCGCCGGGTCCGGGCTCACCCGCTCGGTTACAGACGCCGCCCCCGCAGGGCGCCACGGGTTGACGACCATGAACGCTGCAGGGATCCCCTGGGTGGTGGGATCCTTGTAGTTGATGTTCGCCTCAAGACCGACCGCAGACGCCGCCGCGAACATCCCGGGGTAGAGGTTGCCCCCACTCCAGGTGGTCACCCGCTGCCCGGACAAGGCTTCGCTGAGCGCGATCTCTCGCCCTAGCGCAGAAACCCAATCCGAAACCGAACGAGCGCTCGCGTTCGGCAGATGGAAGTCCTCATGGTAGTGAAGGGCGATCTCGTGCCCGCGACGGGCGAGATCGGCGAGGAGCGTGTCCCCCCGCCTGTGGGCGACCTCGGTGAATGGCCGCTGGACCTGGATCACGAGCCGCCCGCCGTGCCGCTCCACGATCTCCGCAAGCCGGACGAGGCGCGAGCGGTCCAGATCGTAACGCGCGGGGTCGAGGTACTCCCGATGGGGCTCCACGTGGACCCCAAGGGTGAAGAGGATCGCCCCCCCTGCGCCGATGTCAAGTGGGATCTCCTCCCGGAAGTCGGTCTGCGTGGCCCGACGTGCCTCTTCGGTCGGGCAGCACTCGTCCGGGGATCCCCGGTAGTACGGTCCTCCCTCAGAGCCGAGAGGAGATCCCGACAACGCTCCGCTCCCGAGCCACATCCCCGCGAGGATCACGGCCCATCGTCGTCGTGCGCCCATCATGCCTCCTTGGACCGACCCTACCGCCCCCCGCGGACCCGCGGCTATCGCGTCATGCTCAACAGGCCATCAATGCCAGCCCATTGCGAAGCGGAGGCAGCCGCACGGTGGAGCCCGGGAGGAGTTTCGGAGGGGCCTTACCCGGGGGCCTAGTTCGCCACCGCGGCGAACGCCTCCCCGAGGACGGACAGCCCTTCGTCGAGGGCGTCGTCGGGGATCGTGAGGGGCACGAGGAACCGCACCACGTTCCCGTACACGCCGGCGGTGGGGAAGATCACCCCGCGCCTCAGCGCCTCGACCTGGACGCGCTTCGTCTCCTCGGGGGCCGGCTCGCGGGACTTCCGGTCGCGGACGAGCTCCATCCCCACCATCGCCCCCAGGCCCCGCACGTCGCCGATCACGGGGTAGGTGCGCTCGAGGGCGCGGAGCTCGCGGAGGAGGACCTCCCCGATCTCCTCAGCGCGAGCGAGCAGCCCTTCCTCCTTAATCACGTCGAGCACGGCGAGGGCAGCGGCGCAGGCGACCGGGTTCCCCCCGTAGGTGGACCCGATCGCCCCCGGGATCGGGGCATCCATCACTTCTGCGTTGCCGATCACCCCAGACAAAGGCAGGCCGCCAGCGATGGACTTCGCTACGCAGATCAAGTCCGGCTCGACATCGGCGTGTTCGCAGGCGAAGAACCGGCCCGTTCTCCCGACCCCGCACTGGACCTCGTCCACCACGAGGAGGAACCCATGCCGGTCGGAAAGCTCGCGCAGGAAGGGGAGGAACTCCGGCGGGGGCACGATGAAGCCACCCTCCCCGATCACCGGCTCCACGACCGCGCACGCCACTTCCCGCGGATCCACAAGGGACAGCATCCGCCGCTCGATCGCCGCCATCGGGATCGGGGACCGGTACGGGTACGGGTACGGCAGCCGGTGCACGTCCGGGGCGTACGGGCCGAACCCGGCTTTGTAGGGGATCGCCCGATGGGTCATCGTCATCGCGAGGAGGGTCCGGCCGTGGAACGCGTTGTCGAACACGAGCACCGCCTTGCGCCCCGTGGCCACGCGGGAGATCTTGACCGCGTTCTCCACGGCCTCGGCCCCGGAGTTGAAGAACGCACACTTCTTCGGGGTCGGACCCGGCGCAAGCTCCGCCAACCGCGCCGCGAGCTCGACGTACGGCTCGTAGGGCACTGCCGTGAAGTCCGTGTGCAGGCTGAGCGCGGCTTGCTCCCGCACCGCGGCCACGACCTTGGGGTGGTTGTGCCCGACGTTCATCACCCCCCACCCGCCCGAGAAGTCGAGGAACCTATTCCCATCGAGATCCTCCACCACGGAACCTTCCGCACGCACGGCGTAAAACGGCGCCAGCGGGGACAGCGGCTTGGCAACGTACCGGTCTTTGCGGAACTGCGCCGCCTTGGACTTCGGGCCAGGGATATCGGTTTTCAAACGGATGTACTTGCGCGCCATGCGTCCTCCTTCACTCGATCTCGACGAGCTCGCCCGGCGGGATGAGCCGGACGTTGAACGGAAGTTTCATCCTCTCGATCTCGCGGGCCAGGGTCTCCAGCCCTCCTCGATAGCGGCTGGAGAGGTGGAACACGATCAGCTCCTTCTCGACCTCCGCCTTCTGGGCGACCTCCAGGGCCTCCCCGAGGGTGGCGTGTTTGTACTCTTTGCGGTCCTCCTCGGCAAGGAACGTCGCCTCGTGGCAGAGGACCTCCGTCCCCCGAACCGACGCCGGGTTGAGGGGGACCGAGTCGCCCCCATAGGAGAAGAGGTACTGCGTGTACTCCTCGGAGATCTCGTCTCGCTTGCCCTCCCTCACGAGGGCCACGATCTCCTGTTGGGGGAGATCCCGGAACTCGGGCCGCAGGCGCCGGCGGACCTCGCACACGTTGTACCCCAAGGACGGCTCGCCGCGGGCGTGGATCGTCCCGAACGCCTCGATGGAGCGGGGCATCCGGCCGGACAGGAGGGTCACCCGGTCTCCGGCTTGGAGGGGGATCCACTCCAGATCGTACTGGAGGTTACGGTTCGTGCGGGCGAAGTAGTGGATGAGCTCGGACACGAAGTGGCTCCCCGCCGGGTAGTGGATGCGCAGCTCCTTCTCGTGGTCCCCCATCGCGTTGTTGCGGATGTTGATGAGGCCCATCAGGCCCGAGATGTGATCGGCGTGGCCGTGGGAGATGAACACGTGCTTGATCGCGAACACCCGGTTCTCGAGAGCTGAGCTCACCCCTTCGCCGCAGTCGAACAAGATCCGGTCCGGGGCGTAGTAGATCCACGTCGAGTAGAGTGCCTTGGAGTAGA
>JBBIQN010000046.1:0-13203 GCA_037442305.1 Candidatus Bipolaricaulota bacterium | reverse complement strand
CTCGACAACGCAACCCGGCTCGGCTCGCAACGCACTGCCGAGGAGCCTTGGGAGAGATGCGAGACTGACCGAGCGCCAACCGCCAACGGTCGCGAGGCTATAATCCGCGGAACTCCATTCCCAAGGCTACACAAAGGGGGTAGGATGGCAGCGAAGATCCTGTCAGGGAAGGCGATCGCAGGCCAGGTCCACGAGGAACTACGGGAGCGGGTCGCGCGGCTCGCAACGCGGGGGACCACCCCGCGGCTCGTGATGGTGCGGGTGGGGGAGGACCCAGCCTCGGTCTCGTACATGAAGCAGAAGGAGAAGTCCTGCGCCGAGGTGGGCGTGTCCACGGAGACGATCGTGCTCCCCGAGGCCACCTCCGAGGGGGCTCTCCTCGCGAAGGTCGGCGAGCTCAATCGGCAGCCTTCCGTGCACGGGATCCTCGTCCAGCTCCCCTTGCCCCGGCACATCCGCCCCCGTGCGGTGATCGACGCCATCGCCCCGGAGAAGGACGCGGACTGTTTCCACCCCGTGAACGTGGGGAGGCTCCTCATCGGCGAACCGTACCTGCTCCCCTGCACCCCGCACGGCGTGCACCAGCTCCTCCTCCGCAGCGGGTATTCCCCGGAGGGGAAGCACGTCGTGATCTGCGGACGGAGCAACCTGAACGGGAAACCCCTGTTCGCGATCCTCATCCAGAAGGCCGCCGGGGCCAACGCCACCGTGACCGTGTGCCACACGGGAACGCCGGACCTCGGCCGGATCACGCGCCAGGCGGACATCCTCGTGGCCGCGATGGGGGCGCCGCGGGCGATCACCGCAGACATGGTGCGGGACGGAGCGGTGGTGATCGACGTGGGCGTGAACCGGGTCGAGGATCCGTCCGCGAAGGCCGGGTTCCGGCTGGTGGGGGACACGGACTTCGACGCCCTCGTGGATAAGGCCGAGGCGATCACGCCGGTGCCGGGCGGGGTCGGGCCGATGACGGTGGCGATGCTCCTCCTCAACACGATCACCGCGTGCGAAGCCCAGACTGGGCTGAGCAACAGGAGGTAAGATGAACCTGCGGGGACTCGTCCCGATCTTCATTGCTGGTCTTCTTCTCAGCGCGTTCGCGGGGATGGCCGCCCCGCAGCGGGTCGTGGTGGCAGGCATCCCTCTCTACTCGGAGATCCTGATCGCCCTTGGCCTGGGGGACCGAATCGTGGGCGTGGCCGACTCGCCGGACAATCCGCCGGAAGTGGCCCACCTCCCGCGGGTGGGAACGGTGTGGCAGCCGAGTCTGGAGGCGATCGTCGCCCTATCGCCCGACCTTGTGTTGGGGGCGTCTCCCCTCCTCCAGGACCAGTTGGCGGCGTTGGGCGTGGCGAACCTGTCGGGCGGAGGGCAGGAGATGTGGATCTCCGACCTCGCCGAGGTCCTGGACACGGTCGTCCTCGTCGGCCGGGCGCTCGGGGTCACGACCGAGGCGGAGGCCCTCGCCGGGCGGCTGGCGCGGGAGATCCTCGCCGTCGAGGCGAAGGTCCTGGGAGGGGAGCGGCCACGCGCAGCGATCCTCTATCTGTACGACCCGACCGGGATCCCGTACGTGACGGGGCGGGGGACCCCGGAGGACGAACTCCTGTCCCGCGCCGGGGGCGTCAACGCGTTCCGCGACCTCGCCGGGTATGTCCAGGTGGCGATCGAAGTCATCTTAACCCGCGACCCGACGGTCGTGTTCGTGGGCACGGGCCAGCGCGAGAACCTGATCCGACACGTCACGCTGGGCGCGCTCACTGCGGTGCGGGTGGGGCGCGTGTTCGAGATCGCCGCCAGCCACATCGTGTCCACGCGGGTGGCCGAGGTGCTCGCTTCGGTGGCGCGCATCCTCCACCCGGCGGCGTTCGCGGAGGGGGATTGAAGGGGACGGTCTACCTCGTTCTCGGAGCGCTCCTCGTCGGGGGCGTCCTGGCCGGGGTCGCCCTCGGGGCAACAGCCATCCCGTGGGGGCGGCTCCTCTCCTACGCGACGGGAGACCGGGACGCTCTGTCCCCGGCCGAGCTCCTCATCCTCGGGAGGATCCGACTCCCACGGGTCCTGGTGGGCCTGCTCGTGGGGGCGGCGCTGGCCGTGGCCGGCGGGGTCATGCAGGGTCTGTTCCGCAACCCGCTGGCAAGTCCCTACACGCTCGGGCTCGCGGGGGGGGCCTCGACCGGGGCGGCGGTGGTGATCACGGCGGGACTGGCGCAGGGCAACCTGTGGTCCCTCCCCGGCGGGGCGTTCGTCGGGGCGACCGTGGCCTCGCTGGCGGTGGGGGCCCTCGCCCGCACCCGCCGCGGGACGACCCCTCTCACCCTGATCCTCGCGGGGATCGCCCTCGCGACTCTGTTCTCTGCAGCCACGAGCGCCCTCATCTTCCTCGCCAACCCCCAGGAGATGGGGGCGATCCTGGTGTGGACGATGGGCGGCTTGGGCCGGGCCACGCCCGCCGCGCTGACCTACCTCGCCCCGCTCGTGCTCGGGGGGATCGCCGTCGTGCTCGCCTTCAGCCACGATCTGGACGTGCTCGCGCTGGGAGACGACCAAGCGCGCCACATGGGGCTCGCGCCCGGGCGGGTCCGGTTCGCGCTCCTCGCCACGAGCACCGCGATGACCGCCGCCGCGGTCGCTTGCGCCGGCCCGATCGGGTTCGTGGGGCTGATCGTGCCCCATGCGGTGCGGCTCGTCCTGGGGCCGGGCCACGCTCACCTCCTTGTTGCCTCGGCCCTCGCCGGGGCGGCGTTCCTCGTGTGGGCCGACCTCGCGGCCCGCCTGATCCTGCGCCCGGTGGAACTGCCGGTGGGCCTCGTCACAGCGTTCCTCGGAGTGCCGTTCTTCCTGTACCTCCTGCGGCGCGGGGGGGGCCGATGAACCTCGCGGCCCATGGGGTGGGGCACCGGTATCGGGAGCGCGTCGTTCTGTCAGGCGTAGACCTCACCGTCGCGGGAGGCGAACTCGTCGCGGTGGTCGGACCAAACGGGGCCGGCAAGTCCACGCTGCTGCGGCGGCTCTCCGGGGCGTTGCGCGGTCCCGGGGTGATCCTCCTTGACGGCGGCGACTTGACTCGGATTCCCGCGCGCATCCTCGCCCGCCGTCTCGCGATGCTCGAGCAAGAAGTGCCGACGGAACTCGATTTTCCGGTCGAGGAGCTCGTGGCGTTCGGCCGCCATCCCCACCGGCCCCGGCTGGGCCCGCTGAGCCAACGCGACCGAACGGCGGTCCACCGAGCGCTCGAGGCGACGGGGACGACAGGCCTTGTGCGCCGTCCGTTCTCCCAGTTGTCAGGCGGCGAACGACGGAAGGCCCTCCTCGCGACCGTGCTCGCCCAAGAGCCCGCGGTCCTCCTCCTCGATGAGCCCACGGTCCATCTCGACGTACACCACCAGCTCGAGATCATGTCCCTCCTCGCGGAGCTCGCCGCGGATGGGCGGGCGGTGGTGTGCGCGCTGCACGACCTCAACCTCGCCGCGGCGTTCGCGCACCGGATGCTCCTCCTCAAGGAGGGACGGGTCGTCGCCATCGGCCCACCCGCGGAAGTCCTGACCCGAGATCTCCTGCGCCACGTGTTCGAGATCGAGGCGATGGTGATGGCAAGCCCGGCCACGGGTAGTCCGTTCGCCCACTTCGTCGTGCCGCCGCCTGCTGGGTTCCGTCGCTCACTCGGCACGCCGCGTCTGTATACTGCGGATCGTGACAGTGGGAGACCCGATGGCGACTGCGGCCTACCGGAAGCCTCCCCGTGAGATCCTCATCTCCACGGGACACACGCGGGATGGGATCCCCGTGCTATTCCGCCCATTGTGGCCCGAGGACTCCCTCGCCTGGCGGACGATGATCGCGGCGTGCTCGCCGGAGACGATCTGGCTGCGGTTCGAGTGCCAGTCCCGAGATCGCCTGCTGGCCGAAGCTGATCGGTTCTGCACCGTGAATTCAGGCTGCGAGGTGGTCTTCACGGCCGAGCTGCTGGAGGGGGAGCCGGGACAGCTCGTGGGGGAGGGGCGCCTGTGCGCCATCCCCGATCGCCAGGAGGCCGAGTTCGCGATGCTCGTCGCCACCCCATGGCAGGGCAAGGGCCTGGGGAGCGCGCTCACCGATCGGTGCCTGGCCCTCGCCCAGTGGTGGGGCATCCGGAGGGTGCTCGCCGAGGTCGTGCCGGAGAACGCGCGAATGATCGCCCTTCTTCAGTCCCGTGGGTTCCGGTTCCTTCGTGATCCTGCAGGAAGGATCGTCCTTGGAGAGAGGGTGGCCTGCTAAAGGAGAAGTCGCTTCCGTTCTGTTTCCCCTCACACCCGTAGTCAGGTCAGGCCTTGCCGGTCGCCGGGCTTTTCAGGCCGACGAGCGCCACCACGATCCCGAGGACAGCCAGGCCCATCACCGGGAAGAACACCGAGGCGTAACTCCCAGTCGCATCGCGGATGAGCCCGGAGAGGATGCTCCCCAGGATCGCTCCCGCCCCGTAGGCCGTGTACACGATCCCGTAGTTCCGGCCGTAGTTCCTGATCCCGAAGAACCTGGCGGTGGCGGTGGGGGCGATGGCGAGCCAGCCCCCGAGGTTCAGCCACAACACGCTGAACCCCACGAAGTAGAGGGTCGTGTTGCCTTGACCCCACAAGCCGAGGACGGTCGCCGCAAGGAAGATGAGGGCAAACGACAGCGCGGCCGCGTGGCGAGGCGTGGTGTGGTCCGCCAGCCAGCCGAACAGGGGTCGGCCAAGACCGTTGAAGATCGCGAACACCGACACACTCACGGCCGCCAACCCCGCGCCGACCCCCGCGACTTCCCGGCCGAACGGCGCCGCGATCCCGACCGCCATCAGCCCAGCCAGGCAACCGATGGCGAACGTACCCCACAGGGCGTAGAATGTGCTTGTCCTGAAGAGAGCTTGCGTGGGGAGCTCGGCCAACGGGGCCTTGCGCTGCAGATCGGCCGCTCCGCCCGGTGGGCTCCAGCCCGGGGGAGGGAATCGCAGCGGATAGGACATCGCCTTCAGGAGCCCGGTAAACGCCAACCCAAGGTAGAGGAAGGTCCGCAGCGGGCCCACGGCGGCGACGAGAGCACCGACGATGGGAGCGGTGATGAGAGGCGATAGGCCAAACCCGACCACCGTGAGCCCGACCGCCACCCCCCGCTTGTCGGGAAACCAGCGCGCCGCCACCGCAATCGGGCAGCCATACAGGAAACCAACCCCAGCTCCGGCGACCAACCCGTAGGTAAGGGTGAGGATCCCCACGTTTGGAGAGACCCCGGCCAGGATCCACCCCAATCCCACGAGAACGCTTCCCACGAACGCGGTCCGCCGCGGCCCCCACCGGTCGAGCACAACTCCGGCCACGGCCATCGCCACGGCGAACACGGTCAGGAACACCATGAACGGAAGGCCACTCGCCGTGGCGCCAATCCCCCACAGCTCCTCCAGAGGTTTTCGGAACAGGCTAAACGCGTACACTGTCCCGCAGCACAGGTTGATGAGAAAGCCGAGCGCCACGAACCGCCAACGCTGAGGTTCACGACCCGCCGCTACGGGGGTTGAGGTCTCCCGATCTGGGGCAGCGTGCATCATCTATCTCCGCTCCTCGTGTTCACGCGGGCTGGCGCCGCCCAAGGGCCACGATCAACAGCAACCCGAGCGCGGCAGCGCCCGCGGCCAACAGGAAGGCCGGGGCGTAGCTCCCGGTGTGATCGTGCAGCCAGGCCCCGAGCGTGGATCCCACCGCGCCGGCCCCGAACGCGGTGAACACGAGCCCGTAGTTGACACCGAGGTGCTTCACCCCGAACAGCAAGGCTGTCAGGGCGGGGTAGAGCGCGAGCGCCACCGCGTACCCCCACCCGAGGAGGGCAGAGGAAAGATAGAGGGGAACTGCGCTCACGGCCAGGACGGGGAACGTGGCGAACCCGAGGGCGGTCAGGGCGAAGGTGATGCTCATCACCCTCACCGGCCCGAACCGATCGCCGAGCCAACCTGCGAGGGGCCGGCCTACGCCGTTGAACAGGGCGAACAGCGACACCGCCCACGCCGCCGCGCCCGGAGCCATGCCCAGGCTCAACTGGGCGTACGGCTTGATGAGGCCAATCGCCATCAGCCCGCCCAGCATCATGAGGGCGAAACTCCCCCACGCCAGGGGGAACGCGGGGCTGCGCACCGCTTCCGCAGGAAGCAACTCCGCACGGGGTCCCAGCTGTGCCCGCACCACCTTCCCGGGCGGCGTCCACCCCGACGGCGGATCCCGCAGGAGAAGCGCCGCCCCGAGGCTCACCGTTGCCACCACCGGCCCCAAGAAGAGAAGGGTCCCCGACACTCCCCACGCGGGGATGAGCCAACTCGCCTTGAGCGGGGAGGCCACCACCGCCGCCAGCCCGAACCCGGACACCGCGAGGGAGATGGCGAGGCCCGGCCGATCGGGGAACCACTTCCGCGCTGGCGGGGCCACACAGGCATAGGTCAAGCCGCACCCCACCCCGCCCAACACCCCGTACGTGGCCACGAGCCACAGGGGATGGGGGATGAGCCGCACCAGGGACGCCAGTCCGTAGGCGAGGAGGAACACCCCCGCCCCGGTCGCGGCCACCCGGCGGGGGCCATACCGGTCCTGGAGCCTCCCGGCAGGGACCATCCCCAACGCGAACACCACCATGAACACAGTGAACGGGAGCGTGGCCTGCGCCGTCGTCCAGCCGTAGGTCTCCCTCAGAGGGACGACGAACGACCCCCACGCATAGGAGATCCCCCCCATCAGAGCGAGAAGGAAGCCCGCCCCCGGGATCACCCACCGCCCGGCCAGACGCCCTCGTGGCCGGTTGCCGCCGGATGCCTCGTGTCTCGTCACCGTGAAGCTAGCCTCGGTACCCGACGACCTGTTTGAGAGCCTCGACACACTCCGGGTTACGGAGGGTGGTGATGTCCCCCAGGGGCTCACCGCGGACTAGGGCCTTCAGGACCCGACGCATAATCTTCCCAGACCGGGTCTTCGGGACATCGTCAGAGAAGAAGATCGCCGCCGGGCGGGCCGTGGGACCGATGTGCTTGTCTACGGTCTTGACGAGTTCCTTCTTGAGCTCCTCCGCAGGCTGGACCCCCTTCTTGAGGAGAACGAACGCCACCGGCACTTCTCCTTTCACCTCGTCGGGCTTGGACACCACCGCCACCTCGGACACCAACTGGTGCTGGGACAAGGCGTCCTCGACCTCAGCGGTGGCGAGACGGTGACCGGCGACGTTCATCACGTCGTCCACGCGGCCCGTGACGCGGATATTCCCGATCTCGTCAGCCCGTGCTCCATCGCGGGTGAAGTAGAACTTGGGCCCGAACTCAGCGAAGTACGTTCCCTTGTACTTCTCGGGGTCACCATACAAGCCCCGGAGTAGGGCCGGCGGGAACGGAGATTCGATCACCAGGTACCCGCCGTCGCCGACCTTCGCCGACGTTCCCCCGGCATCCACGATCTTCGTACGAATCCCCGGGAACGGACGGCCGGCCACGGTGGGGACGAACGGACCGATGCCTGGCAGGGCCTGGACACAGGTCGCTCCCGTCTCGGTCTGCCACCACGTATCAATGATCGGGCACCGTTTGCCTCCGACATGTTCGAAGTACCAGTGCCACGCTTCCTCATTGATCGGCTCCCCCACCGTCCCGAGAACCCGGAGCGAGGACAGGTCGTACTTTGCCGGCCACTCCTCCCCCCATTTGACGTGCATCCGGATCGCGGTCGGCGCGGTGTAGTACACCGTGACCTTGTGTTTGGCGATGATCCCCCACATCCGGCCGAAGTCCGGGGCGTCGGGCGTACCTTCGTAGACGACCGTGGTCACCCCGTTCATGAGCGGGCCGTAGTTGATGTAGGAGTGCCCAGTGATCCAGCCGACGTCGGCGGTGCAGAAGTGGACATCGTCCTCATGCAGGTTGAAGTCCCATTTGCAGGTCGTATGGACCTGGACGGCGTAGCCGCCCGTGGTGTGCATGACCCCTTTGGGCTTCCCCGTCGTTCCCGAGGTGTAGAGGATGAACGCGAGGTCCTCGGCGTCCATCTCCTCTGGCGGGCACGCGGTGGACTCCCGGGCCACGACCTCGTGGTACCACACGTCGCGTCCCTTGTTCATCGGGATCTCGTTCCCCATCCTCCGGACAACGACCACCTTCTCCACGGAGGTCCCGGCAAGCGCCTGATCGGCCTGCCCTTTGAGCGGGATCCCCTTCCCGCGGCGCCAGTAGCCATCCGCGGTGACGAGGAGCTTCGCCCCACAGTCCAGCAGCCGGTCCCGCAGCGACTCCGGCGAGAACGCCGAGAACACGACCGTATGCACGGCCCCGATCCGCACCACAGCCTGCATGGCCACGACCGCCTCCGGGACCATCGGTAGGTAGATCCCTACTCGATCCCCTTTGCGAATCCCCAGCTTCTTCAAGGCGTTGGCAAACCGGGACACCTCGTCGAGGAGCTCTTTGTAAGTGAAGGTACGGTTGGGCTCGTCCAGAGGCTCCGGCTCCCAGATGAGCGCGGTCTTATCTCCCTTTCCTTGTTTCACGTGCCGGTCAAGCGAGTTGTAGGACAGGTTGAGTTTCCCGCCCACGAACCACCGGTAGGCATAGGGCTCCTCCGCGTACACCTTCGCCCACCGCTTGAACCACACAAGATCCTCGGCCCTCTGGGCCCAGAACGCGATCGGGTCCGCTGCCGCTTGCTCGTAGAGCCTCGCATCTGACACCCAGGCATGCTTCTTGAGGGCATCGCTTGGCCAGTACCAGTTCTCTCGCTTGGGATCGGGAACGACCCACTGCATTCCGTTCAGCTCCGCCTTCTTTGTCACGGTGATGTGCCTCCTTCGGGGGTCGGGCTCGACCCGCGGCATGATACCCAAGCCCGCACTTCGTTCACAGTTCTGCAGGAGAGAGCGCAATCATGGAGCCAATTGGCAGGTCAGGCGAGTTTCGCGTACAAGTGAGCCGATGCGGCGGCTTCTTTCGTGGCTCAGGAGAACATCTGTTTCAGGGCTCCTCGCGCTTCTGCCCCTTGGGCTCACGCTGTACCTTCTATGGCTCCTCTATCAGCTGGCGTACTCGGTTCTAGGTCCGCACACCGCGTTTGCCCGACTCATGCGGCAGCTTCTCGGGCGGTACATCCCCGGGACCGAGGTTGTGATGACCCTCCTTGTCGTGCTCATCGTGGGAGCGATTGCCCGCCATTGGGTGGGGCGGAGGCTTCTGCAGAGCGTGGAGCGGCTCGTCCGGGCCATCCCTGGTGTGCGCAACGTGTACTGGGGCGCGCGGCAGCTCGCGCAGGTGTTCCTCCACCGCGAGGAGGCGCTCACGAAGGGCCGTCGCATGGTGGTGGTAGAGTTCCCTTACCATGGGTCCTACGTCCTCGGGATCCTCACGAACGAGGACATCGCCAACCTGAGCGGGCAGTTCTCGCCGGACATGGTGTCCGTGTACATCCCTACCGCCCCCAATCCCCTCTCCGGGTGGGTCCTGTTCGTGCCCCGTACGAAGATCAGCCCGGTCGAGCTGACGGCTGAAGAAGCGTTCAGCCTTATCCTGTCTGGAGGTCTCGTCGTTCACCAACCCGACTCCTCTTCCTTCACCCCGCCCGAAGGA
The DNA here is from genome assembly GCA_037442305.1 of Candidatus Bipolaricaulota bacterium. GTDB lineage: Bacteria > Bipolaricaulota > Bipolaricaulia > Bipolaricaulales > Bipolaricaulaceae > Bipolaricaulis. The sequence goes on along the minus strand of JBBIQN010000046.1, from coordinate 3,608 downwards.
GAGGCAGAGGTTGATCCGTGAACAAACCACGCCCGCTGGACTTCCTCGCCGCGCTGCGGTACAAGTGAGCCCGATGGGGAACGTAAGGATACAACCCGTTCGGGCCCCCGACTTCTGCCCACGCTGCCAGCACGTATGCTCGGGTATCTTTGCTGACCTGTCGGACCCCGAACGACGAGAACTTGTCTCCCTGATGCGGCCATTGGAACTCGAAGCGGGAGCGATGGTGTTCCAGGAGGGGATGCCCGCGTTCGGCCTCTACGTCCTGTGCCGAGGGAAGGTGAAGCTGGCCAAACGCACCCGTGCCGGCCATTCCCAGATCCTGAAACTCCTTGGACCCGGGGAGATCTTGGGGGAGAAGACGATGTTCGATCAGGAGACGTACACCTGCTACGCCAAGGCCCTCGAACCGTCGCTCCTCATGTTCATCGCCCGCGAGGAGTTCCTCCACTTCCTGCGCCGTCACCCCGACGTCGCCTTGCGCCTGATCGAGAAGCTGTCGCGGGAGTTCAAGGTGTTCGGCGACAAACTCGTGGAGATCTCGTCCCGATCGGCCAAGGAGCGGGTAGCTCGATCCCTCGTCGAGCTGGCCCAGGCGTTCGGGGAGGAGACCTCAGCCGGTTGGGACATCGGGGTCGAGCTGTCACGGGCGGAGCTCGCGGAGATGGCCGGCGTGTCCACAGAGACGGCGATCCGGGTCCTATCTGACCTCAAAGAGAAGGGCGGCGTCGCGCTTCCCGGCCGTCGCATCGTGATCGTGAACCGCGATGAGCTGCGCGCACTGGCTCACCCTTTCAGGACTTTCCTCCGCGAGAACCCGGAGTAGCCGCCGATGTGATCACCTGCCCATGCCATCGAATCCGCACGGGAGACCCGCGCCCCGCAACGCCGCGGAGTTCGCAGAAAGACCTTGGCGTGAGGTTTCGCCACGTTTTGTGGGGATCCAACTCTAAGACCGATTCTCTCGGCCGTGAGCGAACGCCTTCTCGACCTCCCCAGAGGGTGGAGAGCGAGGTGTGGGAGCGATGTGCCGCGTGATCTTGGGGATCGGGAACCCGCTGCGGCGGGACGACGGGGTCGGGTTGTGGGTGGCAGGGCAGATGCAAGGATCGGGGTGGGAAGTCATCCCGGCGGGCCAGAGCGCGGAAAACGCCCTCGGGCTCGTTAGCCGACTGGCCCCGGACCTTCTTGTGGTCGTGGACGTGGCGGAGATGGGCCTCCCGCCGGGGAGCGTCCGCCGCCTCCCGCTCGAGGATGCAGTGCACATGCTTGGTTCCACGCACGCCCTCCCGCTTCCGTTCCTTCTCAGCACGGTGCGTGACCAGGTGGGGAAGATCGTCCTCATCGGGATTCAACCCGCCGACCGCTCCCTCGGCGAAAGCCTCACCCCCCCTATCCTGGCCGCGGGCGAAGAGCTCGTCGCCGTCCTTCGCCACGGCCACCTGGAGGAGATCCCCGCGGCCGAGCGCCCGGGTTAGGGCTGCGGAGCCTTGGTCGGGTCGGTAAGCCAGTCAGCGATCTTCTTGTCCCACTCCTTTTGTTTATCGGCGTTCCGGCCGTGGTCGGTCTCCTTGTCGTACTGCTCTTGGACCTCGTCGCACTTCTTGTTGACCTTGTCGAACGTCTCCTTCAGTTTCTTGTCCAGGTTCTCCTCGGCCTCTTCTTCCGTGTCCCCCGTCGCCTCCAGACTGCACACGAGCTTCTGGAGTGCGGCGTCGAGCAGGCGGCGATAGACCTCGTTCAGATCGAAGTGCTTCTGCTCATGCCCCAGAAGCGCAGGCGTCTTCTTGCCGGGAACGACCCAGGACTGGGAACGGTCCATGGTGTTGGTCGTGGTCACTTCCGTAAGGTGCGCCTTCCACTTCCCGGTCCCCTTGTCGAACCAGGTTCGTGTCTTGAAGGAGTACCCGAGCCACATCACGATCTTCGCCGCTTCGTCACCGTCCTCCGCACCTTGGGGCGGGTCACCCCCAAAGTCATCCCAGGTGAGCGGGCGATTCGCGGTCCACGGAAGCTCGGCCGGGAAAACTTGCACGTCTCCAAGGAGGAAGCTCGTCAGGCCAAACAGGGAGAACGTGGAGAACTTGGTCACCGTGGTCTCGGCGTAGCCGGGGACGGAGAACGTGAACCCGGCGACGTCGTCTAGGGAAACGATCACTTCTCCTTTGGGTATCGGAGTCAACGTGAATCCCTGGTTGGGGAGAGGCCTCACCGTGCACTCGGTGAGGCGGCCGGTCACGGTGGTCCCCGGGCCGATTGTTGTGGTGAACTGTCCGTCGCCATCGGTCTTCCCTGTGACCGGGCCGTAGGTTGGGGTGACGGGCGGTGGAGTCACCGGCGGGGCCGTGGGCCGCAGGCACACCGTGCCCGTGCCCACAGTCGTGTAGGTGCGACCGAACAGGTCCATGGACGACGCGAGCTGAAGCTGAACGATCTCGGTCTCGATGTAGCCAGGGGAGGAGACCCGCACCGCCCCGATCTGGTCGGCCCGAGAGACCGTGGTGACTCCAGGCTTGGGAACGAGGGCGACCGACACTTGAGTTCGGGGAAGAGGCTTCACCGTGCACTCGGTGAGCTTCCCGGTCACGCTCGTGTTGGGAACCGTGGGGATCGGGACCTCAAACTGCCCGGTCGCATCCGTCGTCCCGGTGAACGGGCCGTAGCTAGGGGGGACCGTCGGTTCCATCGGGGGAGGAGTCGGCGTCACCGGCCGCACGATGTCGAGGATCAGCCTCAGCTCGAGCTCCCCCATCACGCCCGCTGTCCACGCCTTAAACCGCAGCGTGAACTGGCGTCCCGCGCTTCCCGCAGGCGGGGTGAACCGGTACTGAGCGGTGACCGTTCCCCACCCGGAGGCCACCGCGCTCCGCGAGTCCACCCACTGGCCCAGCTGCTGGGTCCAAAGGGAACTTGGCCACCCCACGGGAGGTTCCACCCGGATGTTCACCCCTTCGGCCGGGGTGCGGGTGGCGGTGAGCTCGACCGTCTCCGCCACGCCCTCTGGGACCTGACACCGGATTTGGGTTACGCCCGGGGCAGGTTGCGTCGCCGCCGTGCACGTGCCCGCGGTGAGGACCCGCCCCGAGAACTGGAGCCGGATCCCGCCGTAGTAGATCTCTCCTGGCCCGTAGGTCTGCGTCCAGCCTGAGAAGGCCCACAGGACCAGAAGTCCGACAATCCACAGCATCCTGCGCACCATACTCCCACCTCCATGAGGGCGCCCATGCGAAGGCTGTGGCCGGCGGTGGCAGCCACGATGTAGGTTAGGGTAGGTCTGCGGCCGAGATCAGCGACGAGGACGGTGTGGGCTACGCAAGGAGATGGCTACCGTGTACCGCGCCCCCGCACGTGCATCATACCTCTCGACACAGGAAATACACGCAGCTACGAGGGCTGGTTTCGCACCCCCTTCACCGCCTGGACGAAAGCTGCTCAGTCACCTCGGGGTCACAGATTGTGATCCCGTTGCGAACAAGGCTGCCTTGAACTCCAGGTTCGCTCTCCCCTGGCGGCGGGACCGGGGGCTTCTGGGCGTGCGCCCAACTCATGGCCACCGCAACGAGGAATCCCACGACAAGGACTACCACGCGTCTCTTAGCCATCGTCCC
>JBBIQN010000045.1:0-13306 GCA_037442305.1 Candidatus Bipolaricaulota bacterium | reverse complement strand
GGGTGCTGGTGACCGATACCATTGCCCACCGCGACGAGGTCCGCAAGGCCCCACAGATCGAGGTTGTTTCGGTTGCCGAGTTCTTCGCGGACGCGATTCGCCGCATTCACCGCCACGAGTCGATGACCGATCTCCTGGCGTACATGCCGATGTGAGTGGAGGAGGATTTGGATGCTGGTCAATGCAACACGGCGGCCTCTCACCGTGAACGCGAGGGCTCTTCGCCGGCAGGGGTTCGTCCCGGCCGTCCTGTACGGGTCCCACGTCGCTTCGCTTCATGTTTCCATTCCGGAGAAAGAACTCCTGAACCTGCTCGACCACGTGACCCGCTCCACGCCGGTCGAGGTGAAGGTGGATGGGAAGAAGACGTACCACGTTTTCCTCAAGGAGATCCAGGTCCATCCGATCACGGAGAAGTTCCTCCACCTCGACCTCTATGTCGCGGACCCGGACCGGCCGTTGAAGATGAACGTCCCGGTGCGGTTCCTGGGAACGCCTCGCGGGATCAAAGACGGCGGGATCTTTGAGGCGGTGCACAGTTACATCTCGGTCCAGGCCATTCCAGCGAAGATGCCGCCCCGGATCGAGATCGACGTGTCCGCCCTCGGCATCGGCGACTCGATCCTCGCGAGGGACATCCTGTGGTCGGAGGGCGTCGAGCCGCAGATTCCTCCTGAAGATGCGGTCGTGACCGTGGCCGCGCGGCGGGCACTTGAGGTGGTGACACCGGTAGCGGCAGCCGAGGCGACAGGAGCTGTCCCCGCCGAGGGAGAGGAAGCGCCGGCTGAAGGCGAGCAAGCCACGGATTGAGGGCGGTCGTCGGGCTTGGAAACGTCGGACCACGGTACGCGGCCAGCCGCCACAACGTCGGGTTCTGGGTCGTCGAGAGGCTCCTTTCGCGGGGGAAGTGGCGGGGCACGACCTTTCCCTGGGGGGAGGTCTACCGGTCGGAGGGGGCGCTCCTCCTTCGTCCGGCCACGTACATGAACCGATCTGGGGACGCCGTAACCGAGCTCTGTGCCCGGTTTTCCCCCCTTCCCGAGGAGATCCTCGTTGTCTACGATGAGGCCGACCTTCCGGTGGGGGCTCTGCGGCTTCAGGCTCGAGGGGGGCCGGGGACGCACCGGGGTATGGAGTCGGTCCTTTCCTCTCTAGGAACGCACGATGTGCCGCGGCTCAGGGTCGGGATTGGCCGGCCGCCGGAACAAGGGGACTGGGTGACGCACGTTCTCTCTCTCCCTTCGCCTGATGAGGCAGACTCCCTTGCCCGGGCGGTGGATCTCGCCGGGGAGCTTGCGCGGACCTTTCTCACCGCAGGCCTCCTCGCCGCGCTCGATCGCTTCTCTCGTGAGGGGGGAAGGGCGGACCGTATAATCTGACCGGAGGTCGCCGATGTACGAGAAGTTCTCGAAGGACTCTATGAAGCTCTTGGCCGCGTCCCAGGAGGAGGCCGGGGACTGGCGCCACCGCTACGTGGGGACGGAGCACCTGCTCCTCGCCGTGGCGCGGATGGAGGGATCGCGCGTGGCGCGGTTCCTCGACGCTAAGGGGCTTACCTACGAGCGGATCGCGCGGTTCGTCGAGCGCCAAAAAGGGAGGGGGAAGGTCCACGTTCCCCCCGACGAGCTTGAGCCCACCCAGCGCTTGCGACGGGTGATGAAGCTCGCCTACGAGGAGGCGCGGCGAGACGGCGCCGAGGTGATCGAGCCCGAGCACCTCGTGCTGGGGATCCTTCGGGAGGGGGAGTGCACGGCGGCGGAGATTCTCCGCTCGCAAGGGATCGACCTTCGTTCGGCTCGCGAGCACTTCGCCCCCGGTCGGCGGGGCGGCGTGCGGGTCCGGACGAGCCACGGCCGACTCCCCGGCGAGCTCGGGGAGTTCGGCCGGAACTTGGTGGAGGAGGCAGCGAGCGGGGCCCTCGACCCGGTCATTGGCCGGGACCGCGAGCTCGAGCGGGTCATCGAGGTCCTATGCCGGCGCAAGAAGAACAACCCCGCCCTCATCGGCGAGTCCGGCGTCGGGAAGACGGCGATCGTGGAGGGCCTGGCCCAGAAGATCGCGGCCGGCGACGTCCCGTCCGCGCTTGCCCAGAAGGAGATCGTCGAGCTCGACATGGCGGGGATCGTCGCCGGCACGAAGTACCGCGGCGAGTTCGAGCAGCGGCTGAAGACGATCCTCAACCAGGTCATGAGCGCGGAGAACATCATCTTGTTCATCGACGAGCTCCAGACGGTCGTCGGAGCAGGGGGGGCCGAAGGGGCGATCGATGCCTCGTCGATCCTCAAGCCGCCCTTGGCCTCGGGGGCGCTGCAGTGCATCGGCACCGCGACCCCGGATGACTACCGGAAGTCGATCGAGAAGGATCCCGCCCTCAAGCGGCGGTTCAAGACCGTGTACGTGGAAGAGCCGTCCGTGGAGAATACGGTCAAGATCCTCCACGGGCTCCGCCGCCGCTACGAGGAGCACCACGGGGTCGAGATCACGGACGACGCCCTCTGGCAGGCGGCGCGGCTTTCGGACCGCTACCTCACGGACCAATTCCTGCCCGACAAGGCGATCGACTTGATCGACGAGACCTCGGCCAAGGTGCGCCTGGCGGCGACCGAGCTCCCCCCTGAGGCGCGGGGGCTCCTCGAGGAGATCACCCATCTTGAGGACGAAGAAGAGGCGGCCGTGGCCGACCAGAACTACGAGCTCGCCGCCCGGCTCCGTGACCGGCGGGCGACGAGGGTCGAGGAACTCAAGCGGTTCGAGGAAGTGGGGCGCGAGACCCTCGTCCCTGGGGTGAGGGGGGAGCAGGTAGCGGCGACCGTGTCTTCCTGGACGGGGATCCCGATTCGTCACCTCCAGGAGGAGGACACGGCGCGGCTCGTGCACATGGAGGACAGGATCCACGGGCGGTTGGTGGGCCAGGACGAGGCGGTGCGGGCGGTGGCTCGCGCCATCCGCCGCGCCTACGCCGGGGTCAAGGACCCCCGGCGCCCGATCGGGTCGTTCCTCTTTCTCGGCCCTACCGGGGTCGGGAAAACCGAGCTCGCCCGTACCCTCGCTGGGTTCCTCTTTGGAGACGAGGATGCCCTGATCCGCATCGACATGTCCGAGTACATGGAGCGGTTCGCCGTGTCCCGCCTTGTGGGGGCACCGCCGGGATACGTGGGGTACGAAGAGGCTGGCCAGCTCACTGAAGCCGTGCGCCGTCGGCCGTACTCGGTCGTCCTGTTCGACGAGATCGAGAAGGCCCATCGCGATGTGTTCAACATCCTGCTGCAGGTGATGGACGATGGGATCCTCACCGATTCCCAAGGGCGGAAGGTGGACTTCCGAAACACCGTCCTCATCATGACCTCGAACGTCGGAAGCAAGCTCATCGTCGACCGGGCCGGAGTCGGGTTCAGCACCACGGACATCGAGTCCGAACAGGCCTACCGGGACATGAAGTCGCGCGTGATGGGCGAGGTGCGTAAGGAGTTCTCGCCGGAGTTTCTGAACCGGCTCGACGACGTGATCGTGTTCCACTCCCTCACCCGGGACCAAGTGAGGGAGATCGCGAACCTGTTTATCAAGAAACTTGCAAGCCGCCTTCGGGATGAACACAAGATCGAGCTTGAGATCGCGCCTTCGGCGTGGGACCTCATCACCGAGCGAGGTTACGACGAGAAGTACGGGGCCCGGCCGATGGGACGGGCAATCGAGCGCTTGCTTGAGGACCCCATCGCCGAACGGATCCTGACCAAGGAATTCTCCCCCGGGTGCCGGATCCTGGCCGAGGCCCGGGACGGGGAGATCGTGGTACGGAAGGAGTAGATGCCCTACCGCTGTCGGGAGTGCGGCTACCAGTCCCCGAAGTGGCTGGGCCGCTGTCCCCAGTGCGGGCAGTGGGAGTCGTTTGCAGAAGCCAGTGGGCCGGCCCCGGCGGACCGGGTCGGGGACCCGCCGCGGCCCCTTGCGGAGGTTCCCCTTCCCACCGGGGAGAGGCGGGAGACCGGCCTGGGCGAGGTGGACCGGGTCTTGGGGGGCCTCCTCCCCGGGGCGGTGGTCCTGTTCGGAGGGGAGCCTGGGATCGGGAAGTCAACCCTCCTCTTGCAGATTTCCGCTCGCTTGGCGGCTCGCCACGGGAAAGTCCTCTACGTGTCTGGGGAAGAAGCTCCCGCTCAGATCAAGCTCCGGGCAGAGCGGCTGGGGATCGGGGAGGACTCCCTCTACCTCCAGTCGGAGCAGGATCTCCTCGCGATCGTCCGCGCGGTGGAGGAGCTCGAGCCCGCGGTGCTCGTGGTCGATTCTCTCCAAACGGTTCTCGCCCGCCCCGACGGGGGGGAGATCGGAAGCCTGGTCCAGGTGAGGGAGGCCGCGGCGCACCTTGCGCGCCTGGCGAAGGGCCTCTCGATGGTCACGTTCCTTGTTTCCCACATCACGAAAGGGGGCGAGTTCGCGGGCCCGAAAACGGTCGAGCACCTCGTGGACGTGGCGGTGCAGCTTGAAGGGGTGAGGGAGGGAGATCTTCGGCTCCTGCGCTGCCTGAAGAACCGGTTTGGGTCCACGGCCGAGGTCGCCGTGCTCCAGATGGGACCGACCGGGCTCACCGAGGTCGCCAACCCTTCGCTGTTCTTCGTGTCCCAGGACCGGGCCCCCAAGCCCGGGGCCGCGATCGTCCCCGTGCTCGAGGGATCGCGGACCCTTCTTGTGGAGATCCAGGCCCTCGTGGCCCCGGGAGGGGGGTTCGGCCCGCCCCAACGCCGCGCGGCCGGCCTCGACCTCAACCGAACCTCGGTCCTCCTCGCCGTGATCGAGAAGTACCTAGGAGTCCATGTGAGGGCGATGGACATCTACCTAGCCGTGGCGGGGGGCCTTGAAGTGCGCGAGCCGGGGGCTGACCTCGGGGTGTGCGCGGCGATCCTGGGGAGCTTGCGCAATCGGCCGATCCCATCTGACACCGTGGTCTTAGGCGAGGTCGGCCTATCCGGGGATGTCCGTCCCGTGCGGAAGGGACCGGAGCGCCTCCAGGAGGTGGCTAAGCTCGGGTTTGGACGGGCGGTGATGCCGAAAGGCCCTCTTCCCAAGCGGCTATCCTTGAGCGTGACCCAAGCCCAGACCCTTCACGAAGCGATGGAGGCGCTCGAGCTGACCTGACATGGGGGGGAAGAAGGATCCGCGGCTAGAGTTCCTGCGGCGCACCGCACCGGGCACCCCGCTGCGGGAGGCCATCGACCGTATCGTCCAGCTCGGCCGGGGTGGGCTCATCCTTGTCGCTGACCGCGACGCAGCAAGCCCTCTCATCGCCGCTGGATTTGATCTCAACGCCCCGTTCACGCCCCAGGCGATCGCCGAGCTCTCCAAGATGGATCGGGCCGTGATCGTGGACGAGGGCCTGAAGACGATCCTCTACGCCAACGCCCACCTCGTGCCCAGCCCGGCGATTCCGTCTCAGGAGACGGGCACCCGCCATCGGGTGGCGGAGCAGGTAGGGCGGGAGCTGGAGAAGCTCGTGATCGCGATCTCCGAGGACCGGCGCCAGGTGACGCTCTTCTATGGGGAGTGGCGGTACGAGCTTCAGGACATCCAGACCTTGCTTGCCCGGGTCTCCCAGGGGTTGCAGATCCTGGATCGGTACCGGCGGGAGCTGCGGGAGATCCTTACGGAACTCGCGCCGTTGGAGTTCGAGCGGCGGGTGTTCCCTTCCCAAGTGGCGGCGGTCCTCCAGCGCGCTCTGTACATGATGGAGCTCGAGCGGGATGTGGAGAGAACGCTCGTCGAGTTGGGGGTGCACCGGGAGCTTCCCGAGCGGCACCTCACCGCCCTCATGCGTGGGGTGCGCGAGGAGATGGATCTCCTCGTGCGGGACTTCAAGTCCGACCCCCGCCCGGCGGAGGAGATCCTGGACGACCTCCTCTCCCTCGCTTCCGAGGACGTCCTGAGGCCGGACGCCGTCCTGCAGCCGCTCGGGATCTCCAGCGACCAGGAGCTCGAGGAGCCGATCCCGTCGCGGGGGTACCGGCTTCTCTCCAAAGTCCCTCGCCTCCCCTTGTCGGTGATCGAGCGGTTGATCGAGGAGATCGGGACGGTGGACAAGGTGTACCGCGCCTCGCGGCGGCAGCTCGATCGGGTGAAGGGGATCGCCGAGGCCCGCGCCCGAGCGATCGAGTTCGGCTTGGGGCGGTTCAAGAACGGGTACACGGCGACGATGGATGGTTTCTAGCACATCGGTTACCGGTTGAACAGGGGAGAGAGGAGGGGCGAAGATGGAGAGGATCGAGCGCGCGGCACGAACGCTTGCGAAGCTAGGGAAACCGGAGGTGGCGGTCGTTCTGGGCTCTGGGCTGTCCGGGGTGTTCCCGCTTGAGAAGGAGCGAACGCTACCCTTCACGGAGATCCCCGGGTTCCCCGCGCCGACGGTGGCTGGGCACGCCGGTGAGGTTGCTGTGGGCGCCGTGTCCGGGCGTACCGTCCTCGTTCAGCGGGGCCGGGTCCACCCCTACGAGGGGCATTCTCTGACCGACGTCGCCCTCCCCGTGCGCGCCTACGCCCAGATGGGGGTCAAAACCGTTGTTCTCACCAACGCCTCAGGCGGAATCGCCTACGGCCTTGAGGCGGGGGACATCGTCCTCCTTTCTGACCACATCAACCTCTTGGGGGACAACCCCCTTCGTGGGCCGAACCTCGATCCCCTGGGCCCGCGGTTCCCGGACATGACCGAGGTCTACGACCGCGCGCTCCGCAAGATCGCGCGCGACGTGGGCAGGGAGATCGGAATCGTGCTCAAGGAGGGGGTGTACCTCGCCACCCTCGGCCCCTCCTACGAGACCCCGGCTGAGATCCGGGCGTTCCGGGCCCTTGGGGCGGACCTCGTGGGCATGTCCACCGTGCCGGAGGCGATCGCCGCCCGCCACGCCGGGATGAAGGTGCTCGGGGTTTCGTGTGTGACCAATCTCGCCGCAGGGGTATCGCCCTCGCCCCTGTCCCACGACGAGGTCATCGAGACCTCACGCCGTCGGGCCGCGGACCTCGGGCGTCTCCTTGCAGCCCTCGTGCCGCACCTGTAGCCCTGGCGCTACGGGGGGCGCTCGACGAACAGCCGGAAGATGGGGCGGGTCGGGCTCCGCCGCGCGACCTCGACGAACCCCGCCAAGCGAAACGTTTTCACCTGGCCCATGAACGAAGCCCCCCCCGGCTTGTCCACTGGGTACCCTTCCACGATCCGCGCCCCGTGCGCTGCGGCGAACTCCACCGCCGCCTTGAGAAGAGGCAACGTGATCCCCCGCCGCCGCCAGCGGGGCCGCACGTAGAAGCACATCACCGACCACACCGGCTCGTCGTCCACCGGGGCGAGGATCCGCCGCAGAGGGTAGGTGGGAGCGGAGAGGTGGGCGTAGACTTCCCGCGGGGCTATCGCGCACCACGCCACAGGGCGCCCGCCGGTGTAGGCGAGGACGCCCGGCTTCTCCCCCGACTCCACGATCCCCTGGAAGAGCCGCTTGTTCTCCTCCCCACGCCCGTGGCGGTACTCACTGGACGCCAGGCGCGGCCCCATGCACCAGCACCCCGACGAGGCCCCGTGTTTTCCGAATAGGTTCTCAAGGTGAGGCCAGCGCTCGCGGGTGAGGGGGAAGAACTCGAGCACCTCGTCCGTTGCTTCGTCTTTCGCCATCGTTCCCTCCCCGGTCTTCCCCAGTATAATCCCCTTACCGCAGAAGACCCCCGCGTCGCCTGGGAGAGCGGTGGGCGTGGGTACGGGGGCAGGGGGGTGAGAGAAGACCACAGCGAGGGGGAAACCTATCCCACGGATCATTTGAAGGGGATCATTTGAAGGAGGAAATCATGAGGCGATTGGGAATTCTCGTACTGGTGCTGTCAGCAGTCTACGGATCGTGGGGTTGGGCACAGAACTGGACGTTCACCATCCTCCACACGAACGACACCCATTCTCAGCTCGAGAACATGGCGCGCCAAGCCACCCTCATCCAGGAAATCCGGCTCCAGGTCCCGGACGTGTTGCTCCTGCACGCCGGCGATGCCATGATGGGGACCCTCTACTACACGGTGCACAAAGGGGCGGCCGAGGCGTGGGTCCTGGAGCGGATGAAGTTTACGGCGATGGCCTTTGGGAACCACGAGTTCAACGAGGGCCCTGCCGGCCTCGCCAAGTTTGCAGACAAGGCCAGCTTCCCCCTCCTCTGCGCCAACTTCGACTTCTCGGGGGAGCCCCTCCTGGCAGGGAAGATCCTCCCCTACGTGGTCGTGGAGACGAAAGGCGGGAAGGTGGGGATCCTCGGCCTGACCACGGAGAGCACCGCCTGGAGCTCAAATCCTGGTCCCAACATCAAGATCGCGGATCCGATTGCCGCGGCCAAAGAAGCGGTCTCCCAGCTGACCGCCCTCGGGGTGAACGCGGTCATTGCCCTTACCCACCTCGGCTGGGAGAAGGACCTTGAGCTCGCGCGATCGGTCACGGGAATTGACGTCGTCATCGGCGGCCACTCCCATACGCTCCCGACGGAGTACCCAGTGGTGGTGGAACGGAAACTCGTCAACATCAATACCGCCCCCACGGAGGAGCTGCAAACCCTTTACCGCATCGGCCCCGTATTGGCCCAGCGGATCATCGACTACCGGACCCAGCATGGCCCGTTCAAGACGATCGAGGAAATCACGAAGGTGAGCGGGATCGGCCCGGCCACGCTTGCCGGGATCCGCGATCGGATCGCGGTCGTGGACGCCGCGGTTCCCGCCCTGGTGGTTCAAGCGGGCGAACGGGCCCTTCACCTCGGGCGGCTGGGGGTCACGTTCAACGCCGAAGGAGTGCTCGTCAGCTGGGGCGGGGAGCTCATCCCGGTGGACAAGCTCTCGCTCGAGAAGGCGATCGCGACCCAACTTGAGGTGTTCCGAGCCCCCATCGCAGCCTTGAAGGCCGAGAGGGTTGGGGAAACGAAGGCCGACCTCGACGGGGACCGCGGTCGGGTGCGGACCCAGGAGACGAACCTCGGGAACTTGATCGCCGATGCCCTACTGTGGAAGGCGCGGGCGGCAGGGGCCCAGATCGCGATCCAGAACGGGGGTGGGATCCGGGCCTCGATTCCCGCCGGCGCAATCACCCTCGGGCAGGCGATGGAGGTTCTCCCGTTTGGGAACTACCTCGTCGTCCTCTCCCTCACCGGGGAGCAGATCGTTGCTGCCCTCGAAAACGGTGTATCCCAGGTCGAGAACGTGGCGGGCCGGTTCCCGCACGTGGCGGGGCTCCGGTTCACTTGGAACCCCACTCTGCCCGCGGGGCAGCGGGTGGAGAAGGTCGAGGTCCTTACCGAGAGAGGGTACCGCCCGATCGGCGCAAAGACGGTCTACAAGGTCGTCACGAACAACTTCCTCGCTGGAGGAGGGGACGGGTACGAGGTGTTCCGCGAGGCCAAGGAAGCGGTCGTCCTCGGGTTCGTGGACTACGAGGTGTTGGCCGAGTACCTCAAGGCCCACTCTCCCGTTACCCCCGCCGCTGAGGGGCGGATCGTGGAGAAGAAGTAGCTTCTTGTTCAGGAGCGGACTTCCCAGGGGCAGGGGCGCGCCCTGCCCCTGGTTCTCGCTCGATCCTCTCTTGGTGGGAGTAGAATTCCCTCCTCGAAGGAGGCCCGATGACGACCGAAGAGATCCTGAAGCTCGCGCTCGACATGGCAGGACTGACCGAGGTCCCAGGTGACACGACGATCTATTGCCCAGGACGGGGGATCCGACGGATCCTCGTGGGGATCGACCTCGAGGGGGCGGAGCTTCTCCTCGCCAACGAGAAGGGGTTCGATTTGGCACTTGCCCACCACCCAGCAGGAGGAACAGCGGTCCTGCGCATGGACGAGGTTTTCGCGCGCCATGTCACCCTCATGGTGAACGCTGGGGTTCCGGAGGCAGTCGCCCGCGCGGCGGTGGAGGAGAAGCTCTTCGAGGACCGGGTCGCGGGCCAGATGCGCAATTACGATCGGCTGCCCCCCCTCGCCCGGATGCTCGGAATCGCGTACATGAACATCCACACCCCGCTCGATGAGATCGGCCGGCGGCGGATGACCGAGGCTGCCGCCGAGCTGTCCCCGGTCCAGACCGTGGCCGACCTCATCGCCCACTTCCGTGAGCGGTTCGGCGAGTTCCGTCAGGCGCTCACCGAGATCCAGTGTCTGGTTGGGCACGCGCGAAATCGGCTGGGGCGGGTCGCCGTGGCCCATGGGGCCGGGACGAACGGAGGATATCCGGTCGCCAAGGCCTACTTCGACCACGGAGTGGACACCGTGATCTACATCCATTGCCAGCCGTCGGTGGCACGGCAGCTCGCCCGGGAGTACGGGACCCACAAGAGGAACCTCGTCGTCACCGGGCACATCGCGAGCGACTCCCTTGGGATCAACCCGTTCCTCGATGCCCTGCGGGAGCGGGGCCTGGAGGTCTTCCCCCTCGGGCTCGTCCCTGCCGCGGACGCAGTCGAACAGCAGTAGGTCGCAAGCCCGTGAAGGCTTGTGACGTGGGGTTGTTGACCGTCCGTTAGGAGGGCGCGTGCGTGGATGGACCCTCATTCGCCAGCACCGGGATCTGCGGCTCCTGTTCCTCTCGAACTTCCTATGGAGCTTCGGGGCCATGCTCTACACGTTCGTGTGGCCAAACCACGTGCGCGACCTCGGGGGGACGGAACGGGAGATCGGGATCCTCTCGTCGCTCATGTTCGCCACGGTCGCAGCGACGCTGATCCCCGGCGGGTGGCTGGCCGACCGCTGGGAGCGGAAGCGGCTGATGGTCGCCACGTGGGGCCTCGCCGCGTTCGCCCCGCTCCTGTACGCCCTGGCTGGGAGCTGGCAAGGGCTCATCCCCGGGGCGATCCTGTACTGCATCTTCGTGGGTTGGCCGGCGATGGAGGCCTACATCGCCGACAGCGTGCCTCCTGAGTCCTTGTCGCGTGCGTTTACCCTCACCGGGGCCGGGTTTTCCCTGGGGGCGATCTTCTCCCCCCTCCTCGGGGCGTGGCTCCTGCCGGGGGTAGGGATGCGCGGGCTCTTCCTGATCGCGTTCGCGTTCTTCGTCCTCTCGACCGGGGCGCTCGCCCTGATGTCGCCGCAGCGGCCAACGCCGCGGCAGGTGGCCGTGGCCCCTCCGACCGGGCATCGCCGCGAGCTCTTCGTCTGGACCGCGCTGTTCGTCGCCGCGTCGTGGGGCAGCGCCGCCCTGCGTCCGTTCCTGTCCCCGTACCTCGAGGACGTGCTGGGCCTCGCCCGGCCGTGGATCCTCGCCTCGAGCGCGCTCCTTGCCCTGGGCGAGGTCGTTCTGGCCCCTTCCCTGGGACGGGTTGGCGACCGCGACGGTCCGCGGGCGCTGGCGCGGGGGCTTGTCCTCGTGGCCGCGGGGTGCCTTCTCCTCTTCGCTGGGGCGTGGGCGGTGGCTCCGGCGATGGTCCTGCTCGGGGGAGACCGAGTGGCGACGGCGCTTTTCCGCTCGACCATTGGGCGGTGGGCCGGGGCGCGACGGGGGCTTGTGTTCGGAGGGACGCTCGTGCTGGCCAACGCTGCGCAGGCCCTGGGCCCCCTGGCCGGGGCGCGCCTGTACGGCCTCAATCCCGCCGGCCCGCTGTGGCTTGCGGCCGGGCTCGCCGCGGTGATCGGCCTCGTCGCCTGGGCCCTTCGCCGACGGGTCCCACGACCGACTCGCCCCGCCTGATACTCAAGTCCCGCAGGCGGATCGCGGCGGGGACCGCTCTGCCCCGAGCGTTCTGAGACAGGCGGCGCTACACTCGCTCCCATGATGAGCCGTGTCTGGCTCATGGGGATCTGGGCGTTGCTTCTCGCCGCGGCCCAGGGGCAGATGGGAGGCGGAGAGCCTCTCCCGGCCCAGGTGCTGCGCGATCTCGAGTACGCCCGCGTTGGGGCGAAGTCGCTTCGGCTCGACCTGTACCTCCCTCGGCGGGACGCCGGGGCGCGTCTGCCGGTGGTGGTGTGGATCCATGGCGGCGGGTGGCGAGCTGGAGACAAGGCGGGAACGCGGGCGCCCGAGGTGCTGGGCGAGGGGTACGCCGTGGCGAGCATCAACTACCGGTTGAGCCACGAGGCCACGTTCCCAGCCCAGATCCACGACTGCAAGGCGGCCGTCCGCTGGCTGCGCGCCCACGCCGACGCGTACGGGCTTGACCCGGAGCGGATCGGGGCGTGGGGCTCGTCCGCTGGAGGCCACCTCGTCGCCCTCCTCGGGACCTCGGGCGACGTGGCCGAGCTCGAGGGAGACGTGGGAGGAAACCTCGACCAGTCGAGCCGAGTCCAAGCGGTGTGCGATTTCTTCGGCCCAGCCGACCTCCTCGCCGTGCTCGAACCCGGCGCGTGGCCTTCTCACGTCAGTCTCATCTCACCGGTGTCGCTCCTCCTCGGCGGGCCGGTCGCGGAGCGGGTGGGCCTCGCTCGGCTGGCGAGCCCGGTGACCCACGCCAGCCCCGACGACCCCCCGTTCCTCATCGTGCACGGGGATAAGGATCTCGTCGTCCCCCTCGATCAGTCGCAGCGCCTCCACCGGGCCCTTACCGCGGCCGAGGGAGAATCCGCGCTGCACGTCGTGGTGGGAGCAGGTCACGGGTTCCGCGATCCGACTGTGGACGCCCTGGTCCGGGAGTTCTTCGACCGCCACCTCCGCGCCCGTGCCGGGTGAGCCGTAGAAGAAAAGGGGCCGCCGTGTGGCGGCCCCGGGTCGGAAGTCTCGCTCTGTCCTACAGGCCGAGGGCCTTGAGGATGAGGGACCAGTCGAGCGCCCCCATGAACTTGTCCATTGTGTCGAGCCCAAACGAGCTTACGAGGGTGAGGAGGAGGTTCTCGATCCCCTCTGCCGGCGCGGCCGCGAGCATCCCGGTGAGGATCTCCGGGGATAGACCGAGCTGGCCAAGCGAGGTGGCCAGAGTCGGGTTTGTGCGGAAGAAGGTCTCAAGTAGCGTTGTGAACGCTTTCGGATCCGCATCCCGCAGCGCGACGAGGCCGCCTGAGAGGACCTTGACGAGCGCCGGTACCGTGGCGAAGTAGGGTTTCCCCGCTGGTTTGTCGCCCACGAGCCACATCACCAGAATCGGCTGGGCAGCGATCGGCTCCCAGCGGAGCTCGACGAACCCCGTCGCGGCGAGTTTCCCCTGGAACAGGAACTCCGCGGCTTTATCGGTCCCGCCAACGTTCTGGAACCCGCCCCCGATCTCGACCTTCCCAAGGAGCGTCACGGGCTGGTCGAACCCGATGCGGAGTCCCGTGATCGTTTGGCCGGTCCCGTTGGAGAACCAGCCTATGGTCCGCGCCCCCACGGTGAACATCCGCATCTCGATCCCCTG
>JBBIQN010000044.1:6490-13523 GCA_037442305.1 Candidatus Bipolaricaulota bacterium | reverse complement strand
CCCGCGAGGAGGAGGGACAGCCCCACCACTCCGAACATCGCTACCGCTGTCTTCTTATTCATCCCTCACCTCCTCACCAGTCTCCGGTCGTGAACGTAAAAATCTCCCACGGCGTCTGGGTTGGGAACACGGTCGTGTAGCCCTGGTTCGTGGCGATGGAGATCGCGTTGGCCGTGGTTACATCGTAGGCGAGCGCGGCCCGCATCTCCCAGTGGTACATCCGATGGGGCTGCAGCCGCTCCCACCGGGTCCCGGGGATTCCCGTGTAGGTCGTCGAGGTCGCGCCAAGAACGCTGATCAAGACCCCGGTTGCAGGGCCGTGCGGATAGTCCCAGATCACCACCTGGTAGAACTGGGCCGTCCCCACGGTGGCGGTTGGAGCCCACGTGAACGAGGGGAAGAGGCTCGCTCCCGTCGCCTCGTCGGATGGGGAGACGAGCTTCACGTCCCACATCGGAAGCGGCGTGGCCGAGCCCTCAAGAGGCGCCGACTCCGCGGTTCCCCGGAAGTAGGTGATCCGGTAGTCGGCGCGGAGCCCGACCTGAAGATCCGGGGTGCTGTCGCGGTAGATGTACGTGGCAACTCCGGTCGCGTTCACCGTGTACAGAAGCCGGTAGTCCGTCTCCGTGGCGAGTTTTCGGTAGATCCGGTACCCGTCGCCGGTCACGCCTGTCGCGTCGGGGGTCGACCTCAGCCAGCGGAGCTCGACGTACAGGTTGCCCCCAGCAGGAGCCGCAGCCGGCTCCAGGCCGAAGTACCCCACTTTCTTCGACAGGGTCACGGCGAGGGCCGTCCGGGCCGGGATGAGAACGCTAAAGACGGCGTCGGTCAGGATGGCCGCGGTGGGCGCCAAGGGCGGGGAGACCGGCCCGTCCGCTCCGGGGGTCACGGTCACGCGGTAGATGACGTGGGTGCGGTTGTTGTTGTAGTCGTAGACCACGACCTCGAACGTCGTGGCCCCAGCGACCCCGTAGTCGGCGGGGTTGATGGAGAACGTTCCCGTGGTGTAGGTGTTCGAATAGATCGCGCGGGGAGAGGTGAGAAGGGCCGCCCCCGGCATCTTCCCGAACGCGGCGTAGATGTGCTGGATGTCGTTCGGGCCCGTGGCGTCAATCTTCACGCTGATCGGCCCTGAGACCGTGTCGCCCTCCGCTACCCCGGTGATCGTCACCGTGGGCGGGGTGAGGGACCACGTGGGGTTCGCGGACGGGAACTCGACGATGTCCAACCGGACCGTGCTTGTGACCTGCACCCCTTCCACCCGCGACGTGGCGTGGCTGTCCCTGCGCACTTCAACGACGTACATCCCTTTCGGAACGACCACCTGGTAGAAGCCGTTCCCTCCGGTCGTGGCGAACGGGCCGTAGTAGCCCGACCCCACCCCGTACATGGGGGGTCCCCCACCCAGCGGGTAGGCGACCACGTGCGCCCCGGCCACCGGTTCGCCGGAGAGATAGTCCGTAACGTACCCTTCGATCGTCCCCGTGGGCGGCGCGCTGTCGAAGAAGCACCCTGAGAGGAACGCCGTTCCCAGGGCGAGAACGAGACCAGCGATCAGTTTCTTTCGGTTCATCGCCGCCCCCTAGAACGTGAACGTCCAGCCCAGAGCCAGGCTGGCCGGTCCGCCGACCGTGACCCCGAGCGCGAGCCGCAACGTGAAGTTGGCCATGATCGGGATCCCCGCGTCTACTGCTAGCCGCCGGAGGCCGAATAGAGTGCCCATCGGCTGAAAGTAGGCCGTGATCTCGAGGGCGTACTTCTCCCCGCAACACCCCGGCCCGCAGAACCCCAGCCTCAGGTACTCGAACTCCGGACCCTGGAACAGGTCTTCCTTGAGGATCGCCTCGATCTTGGCTACGTTGAACGCGGTTAGGATCTCGAGGTAGTTGCACGCCGCGAGTTCGCACCGCACCTTGAACCCGTAGATCTCGATTCCGTCCCACGTAAAGCCCGTGAACCGCGGATCCCCGTACACCGTAAAGCATCCCTCGATCCCCGCCCACCGCGGCTTGAGCTCCACGCTTTTCCGGGTGGTGGTGTACGTGATCGCGGCGTCGAACGAGATCCCGCAGCAGATGGGAATTGACCTCATGGTCAAGGTGAGGGCGTCAAACCCAGCCTTGGTGAACGAGAAGTCCGCGTCGAAGGTGACCCCGCAGCACAACGGGAGCTTCGTGACCCCAAGCTCGAGGTACGTGAAGCTCAGGCCGCCCGGGAACGGGTCCACCGGGAAGGTCTTCGTGTACGTACCCGCCCCGGTGTAGGTGATCGTGATGTCGGTCAGCCGCGCTCCGAACCCGATCTCGACGCGAACCTTCGTTGCATCGAGCGGCAGCTCGACCACCGCCACCACGCCGCCGGTTGGCCCGCCGGTGAACACGCCTGGGGCGTTGGGGCCAAGATGAGCTGAATAGAAGATGAAATCGAGCCCACCAAAGGTGAGCTTCGCCGTGCCCACGGAGTACAGGTACGCCGGAGCCAGGGGAGCGAACAGCAAGGTCCATCGCCCTTCGATCGGCCCCAGCGCTCCACCCGCATCGAACGTCTGCCACACCCAACCGTCGGTTCCGTACCACTCCCCCGTTCCTCCCACCGTCCACCCCGCGATCCCGGTTGTCAGGGTGAGCTCGTTTGCGCCAAGCCCTGCGGTGGGGAGAAGGTTGAGGGTGACCGACCACTTGCCGCTGAAGGACATCTGCCCCCAACCGGCCACAGAAACCAACACCACGAGCGAGAGCCACAACCCCTTCCTCATCCCGCCTCCTCTCTAAATCGCTTATAGGTTCTAGTTTCCCGCGGACCGATGCTCTTCTTTCCCGTCACCACCCCCTTGAGACTCGAAGATACGAAGGACCGAGAGTGTAGCGAATCTCACCGCGGAAGTCAACACTGACACGTAAGTCAAGGTTGTAGCTTAGGATGCTTTTCAGGACCGACTAACAATTGCACCTGAACATGGTCAGGAGACCGGCGCCGGTTGGGGATTGGCGAGGGGCGCGCGGCCCCTTACCATAACCTTCGCCATGCACGAGGCGATCCTGTGGGAGGAGGCAGGAGAGGAGAGGGTGCGGTGCGCCGTCTGTGCCCACCGCTGCCTCATCCCTCCCGGAGGACGGGGCGTGTGCGGGGTGCGGGAGAACCGCGAGGGCACCCTCCGCTCCCTCGTCTACGGGCGCCTCGTGTCCCAGGCCCTCGATCCGATCGAGAAGAAGCCCCTCTACCACTTTCTCCCCGGCTCGCTTTCCCTTTCCATCGCCGCGGTGGGCTGTAACCTTCGGTGCGATTTCTGCCAAAACCACGTCATCTCCCAGTACCCGCGCGAGCACGGGGGGCGGATCCCGGGCGAGCCGGTGTCCCCAGAGGAGGTGGTCGCCGCGGCCCAGGCCGCCGCGGCCCCGGTGGTCGCCTACACCTACACCGAGCCCACGGTGTTCCTCGAGATGTGCCGCGACACGGGGATCCGCGCTCTCGAGAAGGGCATCCGCAACGTGTTCGTCACGAACGGGTACCTCACCGAAGAGGCCGTGAAGACGGCCCAAGGGTGGCTCCACGGGGCGAACGTGGACCTCAAGGCGTTCTCGGACAACTTCTACCGCCGGTACTGCGGAGGGTCGCTTGAGCCCGTGCTCGCCGCGATCCGGAACCTCGTTTCAGCCGGGATGTGGGTCGAGGTGACCACGCTCGTCATCCCCGGACGGAACGACTCCGAGGCGGAACTGGGGTGGATTGCGGAGTTTCTGGCCGGAGTGTCCCCGGACATCCCGTGGCACGTGTCGCGGTTCGTGCCCTCGTACCGGGTTCACGACCGGCCCCCGACCCCTCTCTCCACCCTTCTCCGGGCGCGGGAGATCGGGCGCGAGGCGGGCCTCAAGTTCGTGTACCTCGGGAATTTCCCTGGGGAGGGCGAGGACACGAAGTGTCCTTCCTGCGGGGAGGTCCTCGTCCGTCGGTATGGGTTTCAGCTCGTCCGGAACGCGGTCGCCGATGGGCACTGCCCGGCCTGCGGGGCGGCGATCCCCGGGGTCTGGGCCTAGCGGCGGAGGGTGATCCGGCGGCGATCCCCGCCCAGGAGTTCGAGCGTGACCCAGATCGCCCCTCTGGGGATGAGGCTTCCGATCCGGTCCGCCCACTCCACCGCCGTTACCCCGTCTTGGGGGGGAAGGAGCTCCCCCAGCCCGACCTCGGCGAGCTCGCGGTCCTGGAGAACCCGGTAGGCGTCGAGGTGGTGGAACGGGATCCGCCCCGCGTAGCTCCGCGCGAGAAGGAAACTCGGCGACAGGACGATGTCCTTCACAAATAGCCCGCGGGCGAGGCCCCGGACAAACGTCGTCTTTCCGGCACCAAGCTCCCCCACGAGGGCGACCACGTCCCCATCCCGGAGCTTGGGGGCGAGGTCAGCCCCCACCTCCTCCGTCTCCTCCGGCCCGCGGGTGATGACGGTCCGTTCCATCTACGTTCGGAGTCGGGCTCCGCGGGACGAGAGCCTGCCCAGGATCCGCGCCACCGCCTCCTCCACCTCTTCCGAGGACAGGGTCCGCTCCGGGTCGCGGAACGTGACCTCGTACGTGAGGCTCACGTGCCCGTCGGGGAGGCCCTTTCCTTGGTAGAGGTCGTAGAGAAAGGCGGCCTCCACAAGGGGCTCGGCGAGGATCTCCGCGCGGACGTCCATCTCGGGGACGCCCTCGACGACCAGGAGGGACAGATCGCGTTTGGAGGCCGGCGAGCGGGGGAGGGGGCGGTGAGAAGGGGGCCGGGCGGCCGCGCTCAGGGGGGGGAGGGAGACCTCCAGGGCGAGCACCCGTCGCTCCCCTGGGAGGTCGCGGGTGAGGGTGGGAGAGAGCTCGCCGAGCCACCCGATGGGCTCTCCCCTCAGCGAGATCGTTGCCCTTCGCCCAGGGTGGAGGCGGCCGTCCGTGCACGGGCCCAAGGCCACGTCCTCCACGCGCAGGGCGGAAAAGATGGCGTCGAGGAGGCCTCTGAGGTCGGGCGGCGCGTACTCCCCCTTTCCCGAGAGGGGGAAGGGCGGCCGGCCAGAAAGTGCGATCCCCACCCGGTCCTCCTCCGACACCTCGCCCCGAGAGGAGAGGAACACGCGGCCGAGTTCGAACAGGGCCACGCCAGGGGCTTGGGCCTCGAGGTTCGTCTTCACGGCGGACAGGAGCCCGGGAAGGAGGCTTGCTCGGAGGCCCTCTCCCCCTTGGGCAAGGGGGTTCCGTAGCCTTACCTCAGCCTCCGCGGCGGAGACAAGGCCTGGGGTGTAGGTCTCCACAAGGCCAAGCGCAGCGAGGGCCTCCCGCACCCGGTCCGCGAACGCCGCCTCGGGGACCTTCGTTCCAATCCGCGGCTTCACCTCGGGGGCCACGGCCTGGATCCGGTCGTAGCCGTACAGACGCGCCACCTCCTCGATGAGGTCGATCTCCCGGAGGAGGTCCTGGCGGAAGGGGGGAACCGCGGCCTCCCATTTCCGCCCCCGGTCGCGAAGCGCGACCCCAAGTCGGGTGAGAGGGTCCTCGATCTCAGCGGGCAGAAGCTCCACCCCGAGGATCTCCCCCACCCGCTTCTTGCGCAGGACCACCGTGCGCCGCGGCGCGGGAGAAGGGTAGGAGTCCACCGCCCCGCGGGCGATCTTGGCCTTCCCAGTCCGGGCAAGGAGAGAGCAGAAGCGGCGGGACGCGATGTCCGCCATCTCTGGGGAGAGGTTTCGCTCGAAGCGCAGGCTCGCCTCGGTACGGAGCCCCACCGCGCGCGCCGATCGCCGTACCCGAACCGGGGAGAACGCCGCCGCCTCGAGCAGGACGTCCCGAGTGCCGGGGCCGACCTCGGCTTCCGCGCCCCCCATCACCCCGGCCACCGCCACCGGTCGTTTCGCATCGGCGATGACGAGGACCTCCGGGGAGAGATCCCGCTCCACCCCGTCCAAGGTCCGGAGCCCCTCGCCCGCCCTCGCCCGGCGGACGACGATCCGCCCCTCGCGGAGCTTCTGCTGGTCGAACGCGTGGAGGGGATGCCCGAGCTCAACGAGGACGTAGTTCGTGGCGTCAACGACGAGGGACAGAGGCCGGAGCCCGGCCTTGAGGAGCCGCGCCTGAAGCCAAAGCGGAGATGGGCGATCCTCGACGCCGTGGAGGATGCGGGCTACGTAGCGCGGGCAGTCCGCGGGATCCTCGATCTCCACCGAGGTCAGCTCCGCCGCTGGCTCGGCCTCCGGGTAGGAGAGCTCGGGCTCGCGCAGCGCCGTCCGGTACAGGGCCGCGATCTCGCGGGCGATCCCCACGATGCCCAGAAGGTCCGGGCGGTTCGACGTGATCTTGAGGGACAGCACCGTATCCGGGAGCCCAAGAACCGGGGCCAACTCCGTTCCCACGGAGAGCCCGGGGGGAAGGTTCCAGATCCCGGATGACTTCGCCTCCAGGCCCAGTTCGTGGCGGGAGAGGATCATCCCCTCGCTCCGGACCCCGCGGATCGTGGCCGCGGCGAGCTCCCCCCCCACGAGGCGCGCCCCAGGGAGGGCGAGGGGGACAAAGCCGCCCGCGACCGCGTTCTGGGCCCCGCAGACCACGGTCCGGACCCCCGCCCCGGTTTCCAGTTGGCACACGGAGAGAGCGTGCCCGTGGGGATGAGGCTCGACCGACTCCACCCGGGCCACGACCACCCCTTCCACACAAAGCGACTCGGCCCCCTCCACCTCCAGCCCGGCCAGCGTGAGCCGCTCGGCGAGGGCCGGGGCCTCCGGAAGGTCTGTGTACTCGGAAAGCCAGTTGAGAGATGCCCGCACCGTTCCTCCTCTTGGCTAGAAGCCGAGGCCCACGTAGAACACGGCCTCTCCGGCCGGGGAGAGGGGCCATCCGATCCCCACGACCACCGTGAACCCCAGGAGCCCTCCCAACGCCTCGACCTGGATCGCCGCTTCGACGCCGGCCTCGAGGTAGGTCGGGACGATCTCGGGTGGGTCCTCTCCTTGCCACAGGCGGGCCCACGAGGCGTACACGCGCGGGCGGACCTCGGTCACGAGCCCCGCTCCCCCGAGGGAGTA
>JBBIQN010000044.1:0-6390 GCA_037442305.1 Candidatus Bipolaricaulota bacterium | reverse complement strand
AGGCGTACACGCGCGGGCGGACCTCGGTCACGAGCCCCGCTCCCCCGAGGGAGTAATCGGGGCGGAGCGGCGGGAGCCACAGCCCCGCCGAGAGGAGGGTCTTCCGCTCGCCGCGGGGGAGGTCGTGCGCGGGCCGCGTGCGGAACTCCCGCAGCGCGGGCAGAAGCTCGGGAGCAAGACCGGAATTGGCTAACCCCACCCCGACGCTCAGGGTGAGGTACGTGTGGGGGGCAAGCCCGAGGAGCTCGGTGTGCCCGATCTCCGCGCGCCACCCCAGCTCCGGGACGGCGAGAAGGGACAATCCGCCGCGACGGGCCCGGGTGAGGATCTCGCCCCACCCCAAGTCAAGGCCCGCCGCCCACATCGGCAGACGAGCGACGGTGAGCGTGAGGTCCCCCACCCGCTCCCAGTACGTCCCCGCCGAGCCGATGGTCGGGGTGGACCACAGGTAGCGGGTGAGGGACAACGCCCCGACCAACGTCCCCCGCAGGGCCGCCCATCCCGTCACCGCCCAGTCGCGCCCGTAGCGGACCCAGCCCATCACCGCCATCTCCTTCGGGTACACCCCCCACCCGAACCGGTCCAGGTAGCTGATCGTGACACCCTCCGATCCCGGGTCGGGATGGACGAGGTAGGCGTCGAGAGGGAGCTCGTTCTTCTCCCAGGCCACGACGAACTTCCGCGGCCACGCGTTGTTCAGCCGGTCCACATCGAGCGCGCGATGCTCCGAGTCCACGACGACCTGCCGGACAGGGAACGCTGTGCGGAACTGGACCGTACCCGTTGCCCCGTCAGCGTCCCAGGTCCCCTTGGCGCGTTCGCCCTCCGGCCCGACGGCCTCCACGGTCACGGGCATGAACCCGGTCCCGCGGCGCGAGAGATGGACCACCGTCAGGTGCTCTTCGCCGTCCACGCTCCGCGTGAGGCCATCCGCCGCGTAATCAGCCCACGCCTCGCCGTACACCCACTGGGAGAAGAACGCCTCCCAGCTTCTCCCCGTCGCCTGTTCGAGGAGGCTCTGCAGGTCAGCCACGGCGAACGTGCCCCCGCGGGCCTGCTCGTGCGCCCGGCGCAGCACTTCGTCGAAGACGTCCTCCCCCGCGAGGGAGGCGGCGGCGCGCAGAACCAGGTATCCCTTGTTGTACAGACGCACGCCGGACGCCTGCTCGTACCGCACCTCGGCCAGAGGCTTCACGACCGCCTCGTCGAACCCCTCGAACGCCGTGACGAGATACGGCAGCTCCACGAAGTGCTCGCGGAGGTTCGCAAACCCGATGAAGTACTCCGCCATCTCCTCCCCGAGACCGCGTCGGGCGAACTGGAAGACATTCCCTCCCTCGGCCCCGAACGCGTCCTCGTACCATCGCACCGCAAGGTACTGGCTCATCCCCTCCGAGAGCCAGTTCTCCGCGTCGAGGTCCACCCCGATGCCGATCCCCCACCACAAGTGAGCAAGCTCGTGAGCGAGGATGAACCGACCGTAGCGGGACAGGATCCCTCCCGCAGTGAGGTCGAGGCGCTGAAAGAACCACCGGGGGAGGTAGAGCACGCCGTCAGCGGCCATCGCGATCCCCACATCGTTGGGGTGTTCGACGAGGACGAGGCGCCCTTCCGGGTAGGGTCCGTAGCGGTCCGCGAAGTACGTGAGAATCTCCGGGACGTAGGTCGCCAGAGCCCGCAGCTTGTCCTCGTCCCCGGGGAGGGCGACCGTGTCCACGACAAGGCCCTCGAACCGGAGGGCCGCCCGGCGCAGCGCCCCGCTGGGCCCGAGGAAGAGCGCCACCGACCGCACGGGCTGAGAGAAGCGGACCGCGAACAAGGTCTCCTCCTCACGCGCTTCCCTTGTCACCTCCCCCGCGAGCGCGGCTTCCCAGCCTGCGGGCACGGTGAGCTCGACCCGGTAGTCGTGGGCGGGGAGAACGAGCGGCCATGTTCCGTCCTCCGGAGGAGCGAACGGCATGGGGTGCCAGCCAAAGCGCCACGTGTAGAGATCGCCGAGCCGGCCGGGTTCCCCGGCCCAGATGTGAGGAAACCGCGTGCGGAACGCGATCCGAAGTTCGCCTGGCCCGCCGGGGAGGGAGACCCTCAGCAGCACGTCATCCAGAGAATAGGTCTGGATCGTGGGCGGGGCAGGCTGGAGCTCATACGGCAGCTCCTCTTCCCCCGCGAGGGCAGCCCACGTCACCCGCTCGACCACCGTCCACGCCGGATCGAACCCGGCGACGTAGCTCCCGTCCCTCACCAACGGCGAGAGGTACGGGTTCGGTTCCCGTCCGAGGTTCCCCAGGAGCGCGAACCACGCCTCTGCGGGCGGGGTGTCCCAGCTCACCCTCATCGTTCCCGCAACGACGTGCTCCTCGGGAACGAAGGTGGCCTCGATCGCGACCGGGGCGGCGACGGTCGCCGTTGCCCAGGTCATCAACAGCCCACACGCGAGCGTTCGCATCGGTTCTCCTTCTACTCTTTCCCTTCCCCGGGTGCCAACTCGGGGTGGAGGGTGAAGCGGACGGCCATGATCTCCCGCGCGCTTGCCTTTTCCACCGCGACCTCCGTTCGCCCGATCCGGAGCTTTGCCCCGACCTCGGGGATGTCCCCCAGGCGTTCGAGGACAAGCCCAGCCACCGTCACCGCCTC
This sequence comes from Candidatus Bipolaricaulota bacterium, assembly GCA_037442305.1. Taxonomy (GTDB): domain Bacteria; phylum Bipolaricaulota; class Bipolaricaulia; order Bipolaricaulales; family Bipolaricaulaceae; genus Bipolaricaulis. Next base: position 3,756 of record JBBIQN010000044.1, on the reverse strand, counting down.
TCCCTCGGGGAGGTCCGCCCCCAGGCTGCGGTTCACCGTCCGCACCTCGGCGTCTCCGCCCACGATCGCCTCGGTGGGGGATAGCCGCCGGATCAGCGGTCGCGGCCGACGGCGATCGTACTCGTCCTCGATCTCCCCCACGATCTCCTCGAGGATGTCCTCCAGGGTCACGATCCCTGCCACCCCGCCGTACTCGTCCACCACCACCGCCATGTGCGACCGCTCTTGCTGGAACTCCTCGAGAAGGGCGCTGATCGGTTTCGTGGTGGGGACAAAGGACACGGGGCGCAACAGGGTCGCCAAGGAAACGTCCGCCTCGCACTGCCCGAGGTAGGGGAGGAGGTCCTTGGCGTGGAGGATCCCGATCACGTTGTCCGGCGAGCCCTGGTGGACCGGATACCGAGAGTGGCCATCCGATACGATGAACTTCACCACCTCTCCCAGGGGCGATCCCACCTCGATCGTCCTCATCTCCGTGCGAGGGACCATGATGTCCTCGGCGGCGATCTCGTCCAGGGCAAGGACCCGCCGCATCATGCTCCCGTGCTCCTGGGAAAGGGCCCCTCGCTCCTCCCCCATCGCGACGAAGGCCACGAGCTCGTCTTTGGAGAGGGGGGTCCGCTCGCGGTGGAAGAACTCGACCCCAAACGGCCGGACAAGCAAGGCCCCCGCCCGGCGGAAGAACCGCACCCCAAGGTGCATCCCCTGGGTCAGCCGCCACATGGGAACGACCACCGCCAGCGCCACCGCCTCGGATCGGTTGCGGGCGAGGTTCTTGGGGGTGATCTCCCCGATGAGGAGGAGGAACGTGGTGAGAACGAGGGTCGAGATGAGCCCGATGACATAGGAGGGAAGCGCTTCCGGCAGTACCCGCAAGAAAAGGAGCGTGGCCAGGCTCGACGCCCCCACGTTCACGAGGTTGTTGCAGATCACGGCGCAGGTGAGAAAGTCGTTCGGGTCGCGCAGGAGGTGTTCGAGGGCCTTCTTCTTCTGCCCGGGGGAGAGGCGCCGCAGGAGGTGGGAGAGCCGCAGTTCGGAAACCGACGAGAGCGCGGTCTCCGAAGCGGAAAAGACCGCGGACAGGAGCAGAAGAAGAACAAGGACGAGACTTTGCGACTCGATCGCCACTCCTCTATCACCTCTCCCTCGATTATAGTCTAGCTTCTCCTCCCCTCGCCTCGGAAGGACGCGTTGTGCGCGGGGGAAAGGGTCCGTAGACTACTTCGCCGTGTTCGAGTCCCTGACCGAGCGGCTGTCCCAGGCGTTCCGCAAGCTCCGCGCTCCGGGGCGGCTCACCCCGGCGGAGGTCCAGGCTGGGCTGCGGGAGATCCGCCAGGCTCTCCTTGCCGCCGATGTCCACTACGGGGTGGTGCGCGATCTCCTCGCGAGGGTCGAGGAGCGCTCGGTGGGGGACAAGGTGCTCCAGTCGCTCGCTCCTGCCGAGCAGATCCTGGGGATCGTGCGGGCGGAGATGGCGGCGGCGATGGGGGGCGAGGCAGCCAAGCTCCGGCTCTCCGGTCGGCCGGCGATCGTCCTCTGTGTGGGCCCGGCCGGGTCGGGGAAGACGACGACCGCCGGGAAGCTCGCTTGGCATCTCCTCCGCAAGGGGAGAAAGCCCCTCCTCGTGTGCGCCGACCCGCAGCGCCCGGCGGCGGAGGAGCAGCTTGCGACCCTTGCCTCCCGCCTGGGGATCCCGTTCTTCTCGGCGGTGAGCGACCCGCGGGTGGATGTCCAGCGCGCGGCGGAGAGGGCGCGCCGGGAGCTCCGCGACGTCCTCGTCGTGGACACCCCCGGCCCCCCTCCAGGGGTCGCGCCTCCTCTGTTCGTGGAGGAGATCGTGGCCGCCTTTTCCCCAAGCGACGTCCTCCTCGTCCTCGACGCGATGGTGGGGCAGGAGGCGGTGCGGATGGGGGAGGCGTTCGCGTCCCACGGGGTGACAGGCCTCATCCTCACCAAGCTCGATGGGGATGCCCGCGGGGGGGCCGCCCTTTCCCTCCCCAGCCGGCTCGGGAAGCCGGTCCTGTTCGTGGGGGTCGGGGAAAGGTCGGAGGACCTTGAGGCGTTCGACCCAAGTCGGATGGCGGACCGGATCCTGGGGTTCGGGGACCTCGAAGGCCTTGCGGAGAAACTCGCCGAGGTCGGAGGCGACGCCGTCGCCGTGACGGCAGCGCGGGTGAAGGAGGGGACGTTCACCCTCGACGACTTTCTCACCCAGTGCGAGGCGATGAGCAAAGCCGGCCCCTTGGATCAACTCCTCGCCAAGATTCCCGGCCTTGGAAAGGTGGCCCAGGACGAGGGAATCGAGGCCGAGATCATGCGGGCGCGGGCGATCATCCAATCGATGACGGTTGAGGAGCGGCGCGGCCCCCATATAATCGGGGCCAGCCGGAAGCGCCGGATCGCCCGCGGTTCGGGAACCTCTGTTCAGGAAGTGAACCAGCTTCTGTCCCAATACGAGCAGGCGCGGCGACTCGTGCGTACTTTGGGCAAGCAGCGGATGCCCCCCGGATGGGGTGGGCCCGCGCAAGGTTTGAGGTGATGGGATGGTCAAGATCAGGCTCATGCGGGTGGGCAAGCGCAAGCAGCCCAGCTACCGGATCGTGGTCATGGAGGGGACGGACAAGCAGGGCGGCCGGGCCGTGGCCATGCTCGGACACTACAACCCCCTTTCCGAGCCGGCGGAGGTGACGCTCGACGCGGAGGCCGCCCTCTCTTGGCTCCGCAAGGGGGCCCAGCCCTCGCAGGCCGCGCGGCAACTCCTCGCCAAGAGCGGCGTCCTCAAGGCGCTAGGGGAAACCCCATCCGGTCAGGCGGCGGGCGAAGGAGATGCTGGCTGAACTCGCGCGGTACCTTCTGCGCGCGGTGACCTCGCGGCCGGGCGAGGTTCAGGTCGAGCACATCAAGTCCGGCCAGGTTGACTTCCTCTTCCTCCGCGTCCCCGGCTCGGAGAAGTCTGCCCTAAGCGCCCGCGATCAAGAGGCCCTGGCCCAGGTCATCGAGACGATCGGGGCGAGGGCAGGGCAGACCGTGATCGTGGACTGGAAATGAGGTTCGACGTCGTCACCCTCCACCCGGAGATGCTCGGTCCCTTCGCCTCCGAGGGGATCCTCCGCGGGGCGCAGGACAAGGGCCTGATCGAGATCTGCCTCCATGACCTGCGGCTGTTTTCGCCGGACGAGGGAGGGGTCGTGGACGACCGGCCGTTCGGGGGCGGGGCGGGGATGGTGATGCGGCCGGAGCCGTTTGTCGGGGCTCTGGCCGCGATCGAGCGCGAGGTTGGAGCGCAGTCCTACACGGTGCTCCTTTCTGCGCAGGGCGTGCTTTTCACCCAGGCGATCGCCAAGGACCTTGCCCGAACCCGAGCGGTGACCCTGCTCTGTGGCCGCTACGAGGGCGTGGACGAGCGCATAGTCGAGCTTGCGGACCTGGAACTCTCGATCGGCGACTACGTGCTCGCCGGGGGAGAGCTCGCCGCCGCGGTGGTGGTGGAGACAATCGCGCGGATGGTGCCCGGCGTGGTGGGCCGGCACGAGTCCGCGGCCACCGACTCGTTCTACGCCGAGCCGCGCCTTGGTTACCCGCAGTACACGAGACCCCGCGTGTTCCAGGGAATGAGCGTGCCCGACGTGCTCCTGTCCGGTGACCACGAGAAGATCCGGCGCTGGCGGGAACGCGAGGCATGGCGCAAGACCCTCCGGAATCGCCCAGACCTCGTGGGCCTAGATCTCGCCCCGACTTCTTACCGGCCAGACTCCG
>JBBIQN010000043.1:0-13645 GCA_037442305.1 Candidatus Bipolaricaulota bacterium | reverse complement strand
CAAGCGGATGGAGCTCCCACACGTGGCCCTGATAGGAGGGGATCGCCCCGATCCAGCCGACCACGTTCCCGTTCTCGTCCAGGGCGACGCGGCTGACCCGGTCCGGCGCAAGCGACTCCCGCACCTCCGCCAGCCCTTCTTCCAGCGTGTGCCACCCGCTCGGGATGTGGGCGAAGCACCGGACGAGCAGCTCCGCCGCCTGCTGTACCCCTCGCTCGTTGGCCTCTGTCAGATCCTCGATCGTCATCTCACCGCGAGTCTACCGACGAGAGATGCCCCGTTCCGCTCGAATCAACCCAGGACCTCCGGAAGCCCCAGGCACGGGCGGTCCGCGCTGCCGCCAAGGGCCATGATCACCCCGCCCCCCCCGCCGCCTGGCGAGCCCAACCGAGGCGCGCACGGCCTACGGTCACGCCCATAATGGGGGAGGGGAGGCCGGCCGCAGGCGAGCGGGCTTACGTGGCCCCGAAGGACAACGAGGGTCTCGCCCGAGACAGCGGATCCTCCGGCCGACCGTCCCGAAACGGAGACGAGCGAGGAGGAGCATCATGGACCGGCGCCGATCGAAACTTCGGAGATAGGGCGCGGCCTTCATTCTCATCGTGGCCGCGGGGGCAGGAGGAGTGGGCTGGGCGCAGGGGCAGGCGCTCCCCGTGCGCACGTTGGGCTTCGGGCCTGTTCTGTCCGTGGCTTAGTCGCGCGATCGGGAAGTACCTGGCTGTAGGGTCAAAGGACGCGGGTGTGCATCTGATCGCCACTACCTGGCAGGTCATCGGCACCCTGTCTGGGCATCCGTCCTGGGTCTACTCGGTCGCGTTCTCCCCGGACGGGAAGACCCTCGCCTCCGGGTCGTCGGACACGACGATCAAGCTGTGGGACGTGAGCAACCTCGTAGGGAGGTGAGGAAGGAGGACGATCCACTCGCAGGAACGCGGGACGGGCGGGGGCTCAACTCCCCTCTCGGCGGCGGGCCGGAGCTGGCTTTCCGAAGGACGGCGGAGCTATCGGCGGTAGCGCGTTTTCAGTGAGCTGGGTCGGTCGGCAGCCACGCCTGCCGTGGGTCGGAGCCCGCCGCGAGGCGGTATACTCCTCTCCATGACCGAGAAGAAGCTGCCCCACTGGGACCTAACGCCGCTCTTCCCGAGCCTGGACTCCCCCAAGTTCCAGACCGCGTGGAAGGACCTCGAAGGCCGCCTTCAGGCCCTGCAACCGCTCCTGGACCGCCACGAGGTGGGCCCGCGGCCGATGAGAGAGACGGACGTTGCGGCATTCCGCGAGATCGCCGCAGCCATCAACGCGATGCTGGAGGCGTTCACCCCGATTCGCGCGTTCGTGTCCGGCCACGTGGACACGGACAGCACGAACCAGCAGGCCCAGGGCAAGCTGTCCGAGCTCCAGAAGATGTTCCTCGGCTACGAGCGGCTGCGGCCGCGCCTCACGGCGTGGCTCGCGCGGCTCGACCCAGAGAAGATTGGGGCCGGGCCGTACAAGCTGATGCTCGACGAGGCCCGCGTCCAGGCCGAGCACATGATGAGCGAGCCGGAGGAGATCCTCGCCGCCGAGCTCCGCCTCTCGGGCGGGAGCGCGTGGACAAAGCTGCACGGGAACGTGTCGAGCCTCATCACGGCCACCGTGGGCGGGAAGGAGCTCCCCATCACCGCGATCCGCAACCTCGCCCACAACCCGGACCCCACGGTCCGCAAGGAGGCCCACGACGCGGAGATCGCCGCGTGGAAGGCTCACGAGGTGCCGCTGGCCGCGGCGTTGAACGGAGTCAAGGGCGAGGCATCGACCCTCAACCGGAAGCGCCGGTGGGGAAGCGACCTGGACCCGGTTCTCTTCCGAAACCGGATCTCGCCGAAGGTCCTGGGAGCGATGCAGGAGGCAGTCGTGGCGAGCTTCCCGCTCTGGAAACGGTACTTCGGGGCTAAGGCGCGGCTCCTGGGCAAGCCCAAGCTCGACTGGTGGGACCTCGCCGCGCCGGTGGAGAAGAGCGAGAAGGTGTGGACGTGGGACGAGGGGGCGGCGTTCGTGACGAAGCAGCTCGGCACGTTCTCCCGGTCCGACGCCACGGTGGCGGACACTGCATTCCGCAACCGGTGGATCGACGCTGAGCCCCGGAAGGGGAAGCGCGGCGGGGCGTACTGCATGAACGTGGGCCAGGGCAAGAGCCGGATCCTCGCCAACTTCGAGGAAAGCTTCGACTCGGTCTCCACGATCGCCCACGAGCTCGGCCACGCCTACCACAACCACTGCCTCCGGGAACAGCCGCCGCTTCTCCGGATGTACCCGATGACCTTGGCCGAGACGGCGAGCATCATGAACGAGACGATCGTCGTCCAGGCCGCGCTCAGGACGCTCCCGGCAAAGGAACAGCTCCCGATCCTCGAAGCGGATCTCCAAGGGGCAGCCCAGGTCGTAGTAGATATCCACTCCCGGTTCCTGTTCGAGAGCGCGGTGTTCGAGCGCCGGGCGAAGCGCGAGCTTTCCGCTGACGAGTTCTGCTCCCTCATGTTGGATGCCCAGAAGGCGACGTACGGCGACGCCCTCGCGAGCTACCACCCCTACATGTGGGCCGTGAAGCCGCACTACTACGGGACGGACTTCTACAACTTCCCGTACACGTTCGGGCTCCTGTTCGGGCTCGCGCTTTACCAGAAGTACGTCGCGGAGGGAGAGGCGTTCGTAGCGAAGTACGACGACCTGCTGGCGTCGGTTGGGGTCTACCCCGCGGCCGAGCTTGCCGGGCGGTTTGGGTTCGATCTCGAATCGCGGAAGTTCTGGGAGGGCGGGCTCAAGGTTCTCGGGGAGCGCGTCGCCCGGTTCGAGGCGCTGGCGAAGTAGCTGAAGACCGAATGCCGTCGGGCATGAAGCCCGACGCTACCTTGGACTAGGGTTGTGTAGCGTCGGACCCTGTGTCCGACGGCCTTCTCTGCCGAAGCGTACTACGGCCGTCGGGGATGAACCCCGACGCTACAAGTTTCACTCCGCGGTGAGAAGCGGTTGAGCCTTCAGTCCACGGTCAGGGTCTTGCTCAGGTTGCGGGGGTAGTCGGGATCGAGGCCGCGGGCCACGCTCAGTCGGTAGGCGAGAAGCTGCAACGGAACCACGGAAAGAAGCGGGCAGAGAAGCGGTCCGGCAGAGGGGACAACGATCAGGTCATGGGCGTTGGCCCGCAGCCGCGGGTCCTCTTCTCCGATTGCAATCGCCCGCCCACCCCGACACGTGACCTCGTTGATCCCACTCACGATCCGCGCCACGTCCTCCGGACCCGAAACGAAGATCACCGGGTACCCGTCGTGCACCACCGACAACGGCCCGTGCTTGAACTCGGTGGAGAGCATCCCCTCGCAGTGGGCGTAGGTGACCTCCTTCACCTTGAGCGCCCCTTCGAGGGCAATGGGGTAGGTCAGCCCGTATCCGAGGCAGTACAGATCGTCGCGCGGGGCGAGGTCTTGTTCCAGCGAGGAGATCTGGGGCTCGGTCGCCGCGATCGTCTCCTCGAGGAGGTCCGGCAGCCGATGCAGATCAGCGGTAGAGTGCCCGCCCATCCGCAGGGCGAGGTACAGGAACGCCAGGGCTTGGTTGAGGAACGTCTTCGTCGCCGGAACGCTCAGTTCGTAGCCGGCTGCGAGTGGCAAGTAGGCCCGCGTCTCCCGCATCAAGGTCGAGCCGATGACGTTGAACAGGCCCAACGGCTCAAGTCCCCGGGAGCGCGCCGCCTCCAGGGCCAGCAGGACGTCTTTGGTCTCCCCGCTCTGGCTCACGAACACCCCTACGTCCTCCGGCCCCACGGCGGGCACATATTGGGGGACGAACTGGGGGGCAAGCACGGGGATCGCCGGTCGGCCGGTGAGGCGAGCGATGTACGTCGCCCCGAGGAGGCACGCGTGGTAGCTCGTGCCGCAGGCCACCAGGTACAGGTTCCGCGCCGCCCTCATCCGCTCGACCATCGCCCCCACATGGGGGGAAGCATCGTAGAGGTGGAGCATCTCGCGCGCCCGTCGCGGCTGCTCGTGGATCTCCTTCAGCATGAAGTGCGCATACCCGCCCTTCTGCGCCTCCTCCATCGTCTCCGTGACGAGCTCGACCTCCCGCTCGACCCGGCTCCCGTCTGAGACCCGGCGGAGCTCGATCCGTCCTGGCTCGAGGATCACGATCTCCCCATCCTCGACCCTCACGATGCGGGAGGTGAAGAGGAGAAGCGAGGGAAGGTCGGAAGAGACGCACGCTGCCCCATCGGAGATCCCCGCGACGAGCCCGGATCCCTTCTTGAACGCGTACAGACGCTCTTCCCCTACGCGTCCGATGACGAACGAGTAGTCCCCCTCGAGGTCCCCATAGGCCCGGCGGATGGCATCGAGCATGGGATAGCCCTGGTCTACGTAGCGCTCGACGGCGTGAACGCAGGTCTCCCCGTCGTTTGTGGAGCGGACGGTCATCCCGTGGGCGATGAACTCGGCCCTGAGCTCGACGTTGTTCACCACGTTCCCGTTGTGGGCGCCGACGAGGTCGCCGTCGGAGTCAAGGTGGGGTTGAGCGTTTGCCTTGGAGGGGGCCCCGAAGGTCGCCCAGCGGAGCTGGACGATCCCCCGCGTCCCGCGCATCTCGTGGAAGCGCAGGTGCGGGGCGACCTCCTCGATCCGCCCCACGTCCTTGCGCAGATCCACCCTGCCGTCCGATGTCACCGTTGCGCAGCCCACGGAGTCGTAGCCCCGGTAGGAAAGGCGAATTCCCGCCTCAACGAGGATGGGGCCCAGGGGGCTCTCGTCGTTGGTCACGATGCCAAAGATCCCGCACATGCTAGCCTCGGAAGAAGGGGTGACGGTCCCGCGCGAGCCGGAGTTCGTTATTCACAGCGGCCATTCTACCGCCCACCGTGGCGGGACGCAGCCGATCAGGACCCCGACCACTGGCGGCGGGCGGAGAGGAGGACCGGAACGAGCACGGGGCAGATCCAACCTTGGTGGCTCGCCACCCCGGGGCCAAAGAGGAGGGCCCGGTCCCCACGGCGGATGTTCTCGATCTCGCTCACGTCGGCGGCGACACTATCCATCCCGAGTTTCCCCACGATCGGGACCTCCTGATCGCGGATCATTACCCGCTTGAGCTCGGGCCGAAGCCCGTCCCCGTACCCGGCGGCGAGGATCGCCACCCGGCGCGGGCTCGGGGTCACGTACTGGCGACCGTACCCCACGGGCCAACTCCGGGGAAGGTCCCGCACCGCCGCGACCTCGGTCCACGCTCGCGCCGCCGGGATGAGATCCAGCGGAGGGGCCACCGGTCCCTCAGGGTAGCCGTAGGCCGCGGTCCCAACCCGGACCATGTTCAGAGGAGGAGCGGTCGCTTCGTCGAACGCAAGGACGGCCGCCGAGTTGGCAAGGTGCCGCCACGGGGCCCCGATCCCCCGTCGCTCCCACTCCTCAAGGAGCTTACGGAACCACCACACCTGGGCCCGCGTGAAATGGAGGTCCTCGTCCGTACAGCCGTTGGCGGACGAGAGGTGGGAGTAGACACCTGCGACCTCGATCCTTTTCCGGTCGAGCCTGTGGAGCGCCCCTTCCGCCTCCTCGGGGAGGAGACCGAACCGGCCCATCCCCGTGTCCACCTCGATGTGGACGAGGGCCCGTCGCCGAGCGCGGAGGGAAGCGGCCTCGATCTCCGGGATCATTCCACTGTCCCCAAGCGGGATGTGGTGCCCGTCCCGGATCGCTTGGACAAGGGACGGGCCCGTGGGCGGGGTCATGATGAAGATCGGGTGCTGAAACCCCGCCCGCCTGAGCGCGCGGGCCTCGTGCAAGTAGGCGACCCCGAACCAGTCCGCGATCTCCTGCGCAGCGCGGGCCACGTGGAGGAGGCCGTGACCGTAGGCATCCTCTTTCACCACGAACAGGATCGCGAGACGGCGGGGGAGCCATCCCCGGAGCCGTTCCAGGTTCTCCCGCACCACCCCGATGTCCACCTCGGCCCGCACCATGCGCCCCCCATTCCACCCCTTCGCCTCCCCTTCTCCAACCACCGGCGTCCGCCGAAAGGGGGACAGAGGGGATGCCCAAGGCGCGACGCGACATGGGGTGTGGCATCTGGGATAATCGCCCCGCGATGGCGGAGCGCGTGCGGAAGAGGATCCACGTGACAGGCACGGTCCAGGGGGTGGGCTTTCGCCCCTTTGTGTACCGCACCGCGGTGCGCTGGGACCTGGCAGGGTTTGTCCGCAACCTTGGCGACGCCGGGGTAGAGATCCAGATCGAAGGGACTACTTCTGCCATCAGCGCTTTTCTCATCGCGCTCCGGAGCGAAAGACCGCCCCTGGCGGTGATCGAACGCCTGGACCTGGCCGATCTCCCCCCGGACGGAAGCTCGAGCTTCCAGATCTTGCCCTCCCTCCACAACGAAGGGGGAAGCGGCGCGATCCCCCCCGACGTCGCCACGTGCTCCCCATGCCAGGCAGACCTCGCTGATCCTGAGAGCCGCTACCACGGGTACTGGGCCACGAGCTGTACCGACTGCGGGCCGCGGTTCACGGTGATCGAAGGCCTGCCTTATGACCGCCCGCGAACGGCGTTCCACGAGTTCGAGATGTGCGCAGATTGCCGCCGTGAGTACACGGACCCCCTCGACCGTCGCTACCATGCCCAGACGATCGCGTGCCCGGACTGCGGGCCCCGGCTGCGCTACATTGAAGAGGGCTGTGAGGAAACCGAGAACCCGATCGCTCTCGCTCAGGCAGCCCTCTGCGCAGAAAAGATCGTAGCGATCAAGGGCCTCGGCGGGACGCACCTTGCCTGCGACGCGGCGCGTGAGGAGATCGTTGGCAAGCTTCGACGGAGGCTAGGGCGCCCCGGTCAACCGTTCGCCATCATGGCCCGGGAGGACCAGGTTGCGGCGATTGCCTCCCCCGCAGATGAGGCATGGGAACTCCTCCGCTCCCCACGACGGCCGATCGTCGTCCTCTCCCAACGCGAAGGCACCCTCGCTCCCTCGGTTGCCCCAGGGCTAGACACGGTGGGGGTGATGCTTCCCTACACCGCGCTCCACCATCTCCTGCTGAGAAGCCTGCCGTTTCCGCTCGTGATGACGAGCGCCAACTTGCCGGGCCGACCGATGCTCATCCAAGACGAGCGGATCCTGGCTGACCTTTCTGGGATAGCGGACGCGTTCCTCCTCCATGACCGGCCGATCGTCGCCCGGTGCGACGACTCCGTCGTGCGCGTGGCCGGCGGGACCCCGATCTTCCTCCGGCGGTCGCGGGGCTGGGTTCCGGAGCCAATCCCTCTCGACCTCGGCGAGGAGCCCCTCCTCGCCCTGGGGGGTGACTTCAACGTGGTCCTCGCCCTGTACGCGCGCGGCAAGGCGTACCTCTCCCAACACATCGGGAACACAGAGCACCTCGATACGCTCGGGTTCCTGCGTCAGGCACTCGATCACCTGCTGCACCTCACGGGGATCCCCCTCCCGAAACGGGTCGCCTGCGACCTTCACCCCCGGTTCGCCACGACCCATCTTGCGCGGGAGCTGGGGGAGCCGATCCCGGTCCAGCACCACGTGGCCCACGTCGCGGGGTTGGCTGCCGAGCACGGAGTTGAGGAACTCGTGGGGATCGCGGCGGATGGCTACGGGTACGGGGAGGACGGCGAGGCGTGGGGAGGGGAGGTCATCGTCTGGCGGCGGGGGCAGTGGAAACGTGCAGGATCGCTCGTCCCCGTGCCGATGCCGGGGGGGGACCTGGCAACCCTCCGGCCGAGACGGATGGCGGCGAGCTATCTTCTCTCCGCCGGACTCGACCGAGCGACGTCGGGCCTAACCCCGGATGAAATGAAAGCCGTACGGATTCAGATCGAGCGGAAGCTGAACTGCCCGTCCACCACGAGCGCGGGGAGGTTCCTCGACGCGGTGGCGGCCTGGCTCGGGATCGCACTGGAGAGGACGTACGATGGGGAGCCGGCGATGCGACTGGAGGCCGCCGCGGCCCGGGGGACGGCTCACGAAGTCCCCCTCGTCTGTCGGGAGTTCGAGGAGCGGAGGATCCTCGACACGGTGGAGTTGTTCCGGACGCTCGCACGGCGGCGCGACGAGGGAACACGGGTCGAGGACCTCGCGGCCACGGCCCAGGAGGCCCTCGCTCGGGGTCTGGCCCGCCTCGCCGTGAAAGCGGCCCAGGAGGACGGGATCGGAGCGATCGGGCTCACCGGCGGCGTGGCGGTGAACGACGCGATCGCGACCGCCGTCAAGGCCGAGGTCGAGGGGGTCGGCCTCCGGTTTCTCTCCCACCAACTTGTCCCACCCGGGGACGGCGGACTTTCGTTTGGTCAGCTCGTTCAGGCGAGTTACCGTGTCCCGAAGGGTCAACCATGAGGCACACCGAGCCTCCGGAAGCCTACGGGTTCGACCCCCAGCGCCAGCACGCGGCAAGACGGGAACTCCGCTTGACCACGGCCCTCCGGACCGGGGATCTCGTCTTGTCGGTAACCCTTCCCCTCCTTCTTGCCATCGGCGCCCTGCCCCTTTACGCTAGCATCTCCCGGTTGATCCGCACTTCGTGGCTCAGCGCCCTCACCTTCACGTGGATCGTCTTGGCCATCATCGAGCTTCCCCGCCCGTGGATCCTGCTCTTGGCACATCACCGTGTGTTGAAAGAAGGGTCGCTTCGCTCATCCTCATGGCGCCTCTCCTTGCGAAGCTTCGCTACGGTACCCTTCTTGGCGTTGGCCGGCACAGCCATCTTCTCTGTCCCATACTGGGCAGCGGACGTTCCGTGGCAAGAAGCGTCCTGGGGTGCCGCTGCGACGCTGTGGTACCTCTATGCCATGGTGCGGCAGTGGGGATGGTGGTGGTTTCCGTACGGTGCGAGGCACGTCAGAGCGGACGTGACGGTGCAGGAGCGGGTCAAGCCCCTCGCCAAGCGCGCGAAGGTCAAGCCACCTCGCGTAGTAGAGCTAGATTCAGATGGGCAGCCAATCGCCATGGCGGCGTATGTCATCTGGATGGGCTTCGACCGAATCCTCATCTCCAAACCACTGCGCGAACTCCTCACCCCCGAAGAGCTGGACGCGATCCTCGCCCACGAGGTCGCCCACAAGTGCGAAGCGCTGTTCATGTCCCTTCCGCTCTTGATCTGGATCGTGACCGCCGCCCCGGCCCTTGGGTTTGGCCTGCCGCGGCTAGCGGCGGTGTTCGGGACGGCCGCTCAGGCAATCCCAGCCCTCACCCTGTTCATCTTCCTCTGCGAGGGGATCCGCCTCGCTCTGCTTCCCATCACGAACGCGGTTTCGCGGTGGGTCGAGCGAAGGGCAGACCGAAGGGCGCTCCGGATCACAGCTAACCCCGAGGCGTTCCGGACGGCAATGATCAAGGTATACAACTTCAACAGGCTCGATGCGGCACCAAGTGGGTGGTGGCAGTTCCTGTTTGGGACCCACCCCACCGGGATCGAGCGGGTGAGATCAACGGTTCGCTCCGCCAAAGGGGAGGGAAGGTGACGCCTGCTGCGGAGACGACAGTCGGCCCGGGGAGGAACGGCTTCTGCCGCGAGGGAGGAGGGGCGTAAGGATGGACCTCCGTCTCGTGGCCGTCGTCCTCGCCCTCTTTCTCCTGGTGGGGTTTCTCCTCTCGCCGCAGGGGGGTCGCCCCGGGGAAGGGACATTCCGCATCGTCGGCCAGGGAGCGCCGCAGTTCGCGCTGTCCGGTCTTGGCCGGTTCAGCGCCGCCGATGCCCGCGGCAAGCCGATGGTGATCGCGTTCTGGACCACGTGGTGCGGGGCGTGCAAGCACGACCTCGTCATCCTGGAGGAGTTCCACCGCCGGTACGGAAACGAGGTCGCCGTGGTCGGGGTGTGCCCGGAGAAGTGGCCGGAAGTTCCGGCGATCGTCGCCGAGCGCGGGGTGACCTTCCCCATCGTTTACGATCCGGGAGCAATAGTCACCCGCCGCTACCAGCTCGCGGATAACCTGCGCTACCCGTTCACCGCGTTCGTGAACGGGTCGGGCGAGGTGACCGGGGTGTGGGTCGTAGCGATCCGAGACCTCGATCACCTCCTCGAACTCCTGTGGCAATCCAGGATCTCCATCCCATAGCAGCCTGTAAGAGCGGTCCGCAGAGCCTTCGGCTGCGCGGAGCGTTCCGGGTTCCCTCGACTCGACACGACACATCACCGCGGAGCGGCAGAGCTCGCAAAGGGTTCTGGGAGAGACGATTCAGCCGGCCCAGCAGCCTGTGGGGGGACTCGCGACCCCGGCTTCGCGCCTGCCCGGGCCGAGTCGGCGGTGCACGAGAATTGAACAGTGGAATCCACCCTCACCCCGACCCTCTCCCGCCCGGGGGAGAGGGAGCAGTAGGGACACGGACTCGTTAGCCTCACCCCGACCCTCTCCCACGGTGCCCGTTCCCCTCCCCCTCGATGGGGGAGGGTTGGGGAGGGGGTGACGAGGTTGTTCCATCACCCTCCCCGTTCCCCTCCCGTCAAGGGAGGGGAAGAGAAGATCCGACGATGGGAGGGGAGAAGGAGAGGGGGGCGTCAGCCGTGCAGGAACTACAGGCCCTCGGCTTCCTACCATCGCTGGATACCGCCGGCAGCTGCTCCCACACAGGCTGCTGGCGACCGGCACTACGGCGCGAGGGGATGGTCGCTGTGGATGACCTCGGTGTAGATCGTGTGATGGGGTGCTCCTCCGGGCGCCAGCAGAAGATCCGTTGTGATCTCGAAAATCTGTTCCGCTCCTGGAGCCAGATCCCCTAAGGTTTTTGACCGTTCCCGAACAACTTTCCAGTCGTTGTCGCGGAACTGGACAACCACCCGCCCTAAGTTGATCCTGCGATCGCCGATGTTCCGCACCATGCCGTACACCCGTTGCCCGTAGTAGGTCACCTCCGCCTGCCTCGACACCACATCAAGCGGATAGGACTGCCCTCCCCACACCGGAACCTGAGTCTTCCCGACTCTGCCCGCGTCGGAGGTAACAGTGAGGGTGACGAGGTACATCTTCTCCTCCCCTCGGTACCAGTGAGCGACGCGCTGCCCTGATCCTGTCGCTCCATCTCCGAAGTCCCACACGTAGTCGCGGATCGTTCCCCCTGGCACATTGGAGAGAGACGCATCGAAGGTCACATAGAGAGGAACCTCGCCTCGGACCGGGCTATACGTCACCGCCGCCATTGGAGTGTCCCCGTTCCCAACCGGCTGCGGGCCGCACCCTGCCAGAGACACGAGAAGCACCAACGTCGCATACCCGAGCACCCTTCCCTTCATAACCCCCTCCTTGCGAGTTCATTGTGCGTGTTCTGCTTCATTTGTGCCAGTGCGGAGTCCCCACTCCCTGGCATCTACAGCAAGGCCGTCACTTGCCGCGATGACCCGAATCCCCAGTCGTTCCGAAAGCCCAAGCGCGAGGTCGCGTGGCTTCCCACGTAGCATCGTCGTCCCAAAGTGGGTTAGGATCGCAAGCTGTGGTCTCACGGCTGCGACGATCTCCCCCGCCTCCGAGAGGCAGAGGTGATCAACATCCGGTCGCCAGTCCTTGAGCACCACGTTCAGGACAAGAAGATTACACTCCGCGTAGCTGTCGGCGAGTGTGGAGTTGAATCGGGCGTCCGTCACAAAGCCGATCCTCCCCTCCGGGGAGTCGAGAACGAGACCGTAGCTCTCCACCATGCCGTGGGAGTGCGAGACCGGCCTGATCGTCACTGCTCCGATCCCATGCTCGTGGCCCGCTTCCCACGTCTCGATCCGCTCTAGGAACGGTCGAACGTAGCGGAGGACCACCGGATCCTCGCCCTGTAGTGCGTCCGCGGGGGAGAGGAGCGCTCCCCGCTGCCTGTACCCCCCGTCGGCCATCGCCTCGATCATGATGTTGACATCGGTCGAATGGTCGAGGTGCTTGTGGGAAAGGAGGATCGCGGAAAGCTTGGTCGGATCGAGGGCGGGGCGGCCCTTGCGGGCACGGAGGAGCGTCCCCGGTCCGGGGTCAAGCAGGAGCTGGGTCCCTCCAAGCTCGATCCACGTCCCGGCGGAGAACCGAAGCTGGCGGGCAACTACGAACCTCGCCCCTGCCGTGCCGAGGAACTTCACGTACCCCATGGCTCAAATCCTAGCGGAAACCGTCGAGCGGTGAAACCAAGGCCGTCTCAGGCGTGTAAGTCCCGTGTCGGGGAGGTGGTTATCATGCGCAAGAGACTACGGGGCCTCGCGGCGGTGCTTTTGGTTTCGGCTTGGCTCGTCCCGGGCATCGCGGATGGGATCATCATCCCCTTCCCCAGGCCGGACATCCCCGGCCCTCCGTTGCGCTGGTTGACGATCGTCTACCACCACGTCACGGTGACGATCCAAGACGGCGTGGCCACCACCCGCGTGGACCAAGCGTTCCGCAACGACGGGCGGTTCGCGGTTGAAGGAACCTACGTCTTCCCCCTTCCCCCCGGAGCCGTGATCCAGAAGTTCACATTGTGGGTGAACGGGGAACCCGTGACGGGCGAGGTCCTCCCCGCGGACGAGGCCCGGAAGATCTACATGGAGTACCTCCGGCAGAGCCTCGACCCGGCGCTCCTGGAGTACATCGGCCAAGGCGCGTTCCGGGCCCGGGTCTTCCCGATCGCCCCTGGGGAGACGCGGAAGATCTCCCTCGACTATGTCGAGCTCCTGTCCCCGGAGATGGGCCTGTTCCGGTACCGTTATCCCCTGGCCCCGGAGCGGTTCTCCGCCCGGCCGTTGGAGGAGGTCGAGATTGAGGTGAAGATCCGGGCCAGCCAGGCGGTGGGGAGCGTCTATTCACCCACCCACAAGATCACCCTCACCCGAGAGACCCCCACGAGCGCCCGCGCCGTATACCTGGAGCAGAACGTCCTTCCAGACCGTGACTTTCTCCTCTACTACTCCCTCACGGGACACGCGGTGGGGGCAAGCCTTCTCACCCACCGGCTGGCGGGCGAGAACGGGTGGTTCCTCCTTCTGCTCACTCCGCCTGCGGTGCGGGACCTGGCGCCGCTGCCCAAGGACCTCGTCCTGGTGATCGACCGCTCCGGGTCCATGGAGGGCGAGAAGATGGTCCAGGCAAGGGATGCAGCCGCGTTCATCCTCGAACGCCTCGCTCCACAAGACCGGTTCGGCGTGATCGCGTTCGACCACGAGATCCTCGACCTCACCTCGGGCCTTGTCCCGGCAAGCGCTGCGAACGTATCCGCCGCCCTGCCCAAGGTGCGCCGGCTCACCGCCCGCGGGATGACCGACATCCACGGCTCCCTCGTTCGCGCGATGGGGTGGCTCAAACCGGCCGACCGTCCGCAGTACGTCCTGTTCCTCACCGACGGCCTTCCCACGCAAGGGAAGACGGGGACGGACACGATCGTCCGCGACGTGACGGCCGCAAACACCTCCCGATCGCGGTTGTTCGCGTTCGGGGTGGGCTACGACGTGAACACCCAGCTCCTCGACCTCCTCGCCGAGAACAACCGCGGCTCGACGACGTACGTGGTCCCCGGGGAGAGCCTTGAGCTTGCCCTGTCGAGCTTCTACACCAAGATCGCCGAGCCCGCCCTGGCCGATCTCATGATCGCGGTGAACGGGGTGACGGTATCGGATGTGTACCCGGCGCAGCTCCCGGACCTCTTCTACGGGTCGCAGATCGCCGTGTTCGGGCGGTACGCGGAGAGCGG
>JBBIQN010000042.1:0-14874 GCA_037442305.1 Candidatus Bipolaricaulota bacterium | reverse complement strand
CTTCCGTCGCCTTCTCGTGCGCTACGAGCGGCTGATCTCCGTGTACGCCGCGTTCCTCACCGTGGCCTGTCTCCTCATCTGCTTGAGGGTGGTTGTGAAATGACTTCTAGGACTGCGGTGGAGGAGCGAAGGTGGCCATCAGGGCTCCCACAAGCCCAAGCCCAAGCCCAAGGGCAAGTCCTCCCGTGACAAGGCTCGGCCAAACGTGGGGGAAGCTTGGGATCACGTCCTGCAGAACTCGAATCGGACGGCCCCATGTCCAGAGAGCCCAACAGACAAGGATGTACAGCCCTCCTCCCATGAGTCCCACCGTTCCTCCGAGGGCGAAGAACGGGGCGCGTAGGAGGGCCCGGCTCATCCCACAGCTCCGCAACAGCGCAAGCTCCCTCCCCCAGCGGCCGGCGGCCTGGGCGACGGCTTGATGGCCAAGCCACAAGGCGAGGGCAAGCGTTCCCAGAAGCGCCACAAGAGCCGCGATGCGGGAAGCAGGGGGAACGCGCGTCTGCCTCGATGGCTTCTCATGATACTGAACCCCTACGACCTCGGGCAGGGCTCGCAGCCGGGACTCGACCCCAGCCCGCGCCTCCCCCGACAGGAGTCGCACAACAAGGGTTCGCGTAGTGATGGGGACAGGATCGCTCTCCCCGGGAAAACGAAAGGCGACCCCATCTACGCCAGGCCAGGTCCAGGCCTCGCTTCCCAGGCGGGCAATCGCCGCCTCCGACGGAGCGATCGCCAGCTGCGCCAACAAGCAGGCTTCCCTGGCTGCCTCGGCTACCCCGGAAGATGTCGGGATGAAAAAGAGGGCAGTCCCGCTTATGAGAACGGCCGCCACGGCCAGCGCCCCTAGCCCGGGCAGGACCGGCCGGCGGAGGCTCTTCCTCAGGGCGTCGCCGATCAGAAACACGCTCCCGTAGCTCATCCTGCCACCCCTGGCCGCAGGTGGACGGCGTACCGAAGAAGAGGGGACCGATCCCGGGGCGGAAAGCCGTGGCGGGCGGGAAGATCGGGGTCTCGCGTCGTGGCGAGCACGGCCACCCCTGCCCGATTGATCGCCTCTATCATCTCCACGATCTCGTCCTGCTGGTCCTCCCCTAGCCCACGGAACGGATCGTCGCACAGGAGCACGTCTGGCTCTGGACAGATGGCGAGGGCAAGGACAAGCTTGCGTTGACCTAGTTCATCGAGCCCTGCGCCGGTCGTTCTCGCCTCTCCCTTGAGATGGGCAAGTTCCACCGCCCGCGCCAGGTGTTCCCGCGCCGCCGGGCCGCGGATCCCCAGCGCCCGCAGCTTGAACTCGAGGTTCCCGTGAACCGATCTCTCGCCAAGGACAATGGGCCCTTCGGGTATGTACCCGATCCGGCGCCTCAGGTCCCGCGCCCGCGCGGGGGAGAGGCGAGCCATGTTCCGCCCAAGGACGAGGATTTGCCCACCGGTGGGCGCCTTCTCCCTCAGGATGAGTTCAAGAAGAAGCGTCTTCCCCGAGGAAGGGGGGCCTACCACGAACACGAACCCGTCCCCGGGAAGGCCGAGGGACAGGTTGTCCAAGACGGGCACCCCATCGTCGGTCGCATACCGCAGCTCGGAGACCTGAATCGCTACCCGCATCGTCCGCTGAACAAGCGCTCCTTTCCGCTAGAGTCCTTGTCCACCCTTGTCTTTACCAAACCGGGTACGCGGCGGGCAAATCGGAGGACCCTCTTCCCTTGACCATCCCCGATCTCGACGAGGATCGCCCCTCCCGATACAAGGTGGTGCGGGGACTGGGCAAGGATCGCGCGAACCGCGGACAGGCCGTCTGGCCCGCCGTCGAGGGCTAGGCGCGGCTCGTACCGCCGCACTTCGGGTTCAAGGGAAGCGAACTCTGACTGGGACACGTAGGGCGGGTTGGCCACGATGAGGTGGAACTGCTCCGGAACGTGGGAGAACCAGTCCGACCATCGGACCTCGACCCGCGCGGCAAGGCCCAATCGCCGCGCGTTCTGCTGCGCGCAGCGGAGCGCCCGCGGGCTCACGTCCACAGCAAGAACGAACGCGTCGCTTCTTGCCCTCGCCAAGGCCAAGGCAAGGGCACCGGACCCCGTTCCGAGGTCAAGCGCCCTGGAGTGGGGCGGAAAGGAGCAAAGGCTGGCCAGCGCTCGCTCCGCGAGTTCCTCGGTCTCCCGACGGGGAATGAACACGCCCGGCCCGACGTCCACGTCGAAGTCGAGAAACCCGGTCTGCCCTTCAAGAAGAGGGAATGGAACGCGCCGCGTGCGCGCCTCAACGAGCCTTCGGTACCGCCGGCCGACCTGCGGCGGCAGCCGGTCGCTGGGGCCCCAAACGGCCGACGGCGACCCCACGGCAAGGGAGAGGAGCCGCCGCGCCTCGCGCACGGGCGACAGGACCCCGGCCGCCCCGAGCGCCCGAGCCCCTTGGGCAAGGAAACGCCTGACCTGATCCTCGCTTGCATCCACCTTACCCTTCACCCGTACAATGGGACAAAGTAAGCGCATTGTAGCGAAAAAGGGGGACAACGTGGTGTACGTTACACTCAAGGGCTTGGCCGTTGTGGCCGTGGGCCTGACCATGACCGGATGCGCGTTCTTTGGGGGAGAGGAGCAAGCGGTGGACTTCTGGCAGCCCGTGCTGTCGCCGAACGGAAGCTTGCTCGCGTACGTCGGGAAAGGCGCGAAGAGCTATGACCTCCTGCTCCTCGATCTGGCGGCTGGACAGGAACGGACCCTCCTCGACCTTGAACGGGACATCGTGTATCCGACGTGGTCCCCGGACGGGACGCGGATCGCGTTCATGTACGTTCAGGACAAGGACAACTGGGACGTGTTCACCGTGGAAGTGGCAACCGGCGCTGTGTTTCGAGTGACGAGCGATGCAGCCGTGGATGCGAACCCCACCTGGACTCCCGACGGGAGGATCCTGTTCAACTCAAACCGCGGGGGGCAGTGGGGCGCGTACACGGTGAACCCCGACGGGTCGGGACTGAGGCGGATCTCGTTCACCCGGCCAACGAAAGGGTGAAGCGGTGGTCCGCACGTCGGGGGTGATTCTTGCCGCTGGGAGGGGAACGCGGTTCGGCGGACACGAAAGCAAGGTGTGGGCCCTCCTCGCCGGGAAACCTCTTCTTCAACATGCGCTCGACGCATTTGTTCGCTCGGAAGCCGTGGAAGAACTTGTCGTCGTGGTGCCCGCCGGAGACAAGGAGCGTGCCGCCGCTCTTGAGCACGGACTTCTACCGATGCGGGTCGTCGTAGGGGGAAAGAGGCGCTTCGACTCCGCCCAAGCCGGGCTCGTCGCCGCGCGCGGGGAGTACGCTCTCTTCCACGACGGGGCCCGGCCCCTTGTCTCCTCTGACCTCATCCGAAGGGTGAGCGAGGCCGCCCAGGTCTACGGGGCCGCGGTGGCCACGGTCCCTGTATCGGACACCGTGCGCTATCTGCGAGGGGGGGGCGTGACCGGTGAGGTGGACCGGTCAGGGCTTGTCCTCATCCAAACCCCGCAAGGGTTTCGTCGGAGTCTCCTCGCTGATGGGTACGCACGGGCAAGTGAGCGCGGGCTAGACCTCCTCGACGACGCGGCGGCGGTGCTTCTCCTCGGGCACCCTGTGGCCGCTGTCCCTGGCGAGCCGACAAACGTTAAGGTCACCCGGCCCGAGGACCTCGACCTCGTCCAACGGGTCCTCGGCAGGGCGGGTTAGAACGTAACTTCTCCCGCCTGGGTTAGCCGTCGCCTGTAGTGCGCCGCGTTCGGGCGGCTGCTCTTCCATGAACCCCGGCTGCCAGCGTCGGAGCCACTTCCCCTCCCTCCCGTTCAAGTAACCACTTCCACACGCTCAGGCGGGGCCCACGCTACCCCTCCACCGGTAGAGGAGGTCGAGGGCCTCCAGGGGAGTGAGCCGGTCCGGGTCGAGGGCGCGGAGCTCGTCGAGAAGGGGATGGTCCGGGGAGGCAAAAAGCGGTAGCTGCTCCCCACGCGGGGATGGAGGAGCCCGTTCCGCGTTCTCGACCGCGTCCAGGGTCCGCTGGGCTTCGCGGAGGACCTCCTCCGGGAGCCGAGCGAGCCGCGCCACATGGACCCCGTAGCTCCGCTCCCCCACCCCGGGGAGGATCCGATACAGGAACACGACTTCCCCTTTCCATTCCCGGGCGGAGGCGTGGAGGTTCACCACCCTTGGCACTTCGTCGGCCAACGCGGCGAGCTCCCGGTAGTGGGTG
Source organism: Candidatus Bipolaricaulota bacterium (assembly GCA_037442305.1). Classification (GTDB taxonomy): domain Bacteria; phylum Bipolaricaulota; class Bipolaricaulia; order Bipolaricaulales; family Bipolaricaulaceae; genus Bipolaricaulis. The sequence continues at coordinate 10,663 of JBBIQN010000042.1, read as the reverse complement.
GCGAACAGGGTCTTACACTCCACGCGGAGGGCAAGGTACCGGGCGATCGCCCGGGCAAGCGCCATCCCGTCGTGGGTGCTCGTCCCTCGCCCGAGCTCGTCGAGGATCACCAACGATCGCGGTGTGGCGCCGGCCAAGATTCCCGCCGCCTCCGCCATCTCCGCCATGAACGTGGACAGGCCGCCGGTCAGGGCATCGGACGCCCCCACCCGGGTGTAGATCCGGTCGAAGATGGGAAGCTCGGCTTCCCGGGCGGGGACAAACGAGCCCATCTGTGCAAGAAGCGCAATGAGCGCGGTTTGCCGGAGGAACACCGATTTTCCTGCCATGTTCGGCCCCGTGACCACGGCGAGGTTCACCCCTTCCCCAAGGTGGAGGTCGTTGGGGACAAACCGCGCGACCTCCTCGACCACGGGGTGCCGCCCGTCCACAATGCGGATGAGCGCGCGGTCCACGAACCGCGGCCGGGTGTACCCCTTGCGGCGGGCGACCTCGGAAAGCGCGCGGAACGCATCGAGCTCAGCGAGGGCCTCTCCTGCCGCCGACAAAGGTCCCAGGGCCTTCCCCACGCGCTGGCAGAGAGACGAAAAGACTTCCTCCTCGATCTTCCGCACTCCCTCGTCGAGCTCAGCCAACCGGTCGGCTGAGGAGGCGAGGCGATCCGAGGTGAACCTCTCCGCCCCAACGAGCGACTGGCGCCGTCGCCAGTCCAGGGGGACTTTCTCAAGATGGCTCTGCGTGACCTCGAAGTAGTAACCCAAGACCCGGTTGTACCCGACCTTGAGGGTGGGGATCCCCGTGCGTCGCCTCTCCTCGGCCTCGAGATCCGCCAGCCCCTGCCGAACCTCTTCCGCCTCGCGGAGCAAGGCGTCAAGCTCGGGGTGGCATCCGATGCCGATGACCCCGCCCTCCCCCACGATGGGAGGTGGCGGATCGGCGATCGTTGACCGCACCGCGCAGGCGAGTTCCTGGGGGGCCTCACCGACCGCACGGCCAAAGGCGGCCAAGCGCTCGGGAAGAGCGGAGGGAAGAGAACTGAGGATCTCGTTCGCCTCGTTCGCGGCCTCCAAGGTGCGGGCAAGGGAGAGGAGGTCAAGCGGGGAGAGGGATCCCCTAGCGGCCCGCCCGAGGAGCCGGGGGAGATCGCAGGAGCGGCCGAGCACGCGGCCTAGCTCCTCATCCCGCCCTGATCCGAGAAGGGCCTCCACCGCGTCCAGACGCTGCTCGATCGCCTCCCGGCGGGTGAGAGGGGCGAGGATCCACCGCCTGAGGAGCCGACGGCCCATCGCCGTCTTCGTCCGATCGAGAACGGAGAAGAGCGTGACCGTCCCCTCCGGGCGAAGGGGGGAAAGGATCTCAAGCGACCGCTGGGTGAACGCATCGAGAACAAGGGCCTCCCCTTCCCGAGAGGGGGACGGGGGCTGGAGGTGGCCAAGGTCCCCCACCGTGGCCGCAAGATAGGAAACAAGGGCTCCCGCCGCACATGCGGCAAGGGGGTGAGCACGGAGCGCGCCCGGGAACTTCTCCGCAAGGGCCTCGGGCCGGAACTCGGCCCCCGGGCGAGGGGTCGTCGCCCCGGGGAGGACCTCGGGTGGGTTCCACCCCTCCGGGAAGAGCCACTCCGCCACCTGAACCCGCGCGGCAAGGCGCGAAAGCTCGGTGAGGAGGATTTCGTCGGCCCAAAACCCTCCCGAGGCGGCCTCCGCCCACGCCACACCCGCTCGGTCTCCGTGAGGCCATATCGCAGCCAGCAGGACGTCCGCGCCGGAATCGAGCGCGCCCTCCTCGATCACCGTTCCCGGGGTGAGCACGCGCACGACCCCCCGCTTGAGGAGCCGCTTCCCTGTCACCGGGCGCTCGAGCTGGGAGGCAAGGGCAACCTTGTGCCCCTTCCGAAGGAGCCGCTGCGCGTAGAGGTCGGCCTTCCGCACCGGGACCCCCGCCATCGGGATCCCGTCGCGGCTTGTGAGGACGATCTCGAGATCGCGGGCCACAACCTCAGCGTCCTCGAAGAACGCCTCGTAGAAGTCTCCGAGCTGGAAGAGGAGGATCGCGTCCGGGTGGCGCGCCTTGAGGTCGTGGTACTGCCGCATCACCGGGGTCAGTTCCATGCCCGGCGGAGTATACCCTCACCTGCGGTGCGCCCAGCTTGCCCCACGTTCCCCGTCTTCACGAGCTTGCCACAGTTCTGGATGCACTTCTCCATAGGCTGGGCCGACCGTGTACCTGGCCCGCGGGCTAAACTACGGAAAGGAGGGAGCGTGAAGAGGATCCTCGTGGTGGACGACGACCCGTGGGTGCGAAAACTCGTCCGGGGGTATCTCGAGCAAGCCGGGTTCGCGGTGACGGTTGCCGCGAGCGGCGGGGAGGCCCTCGCCGAGTTCGGCGCCCACCCGCCGGACCTCGTCGTTCTCGACCTCATGCTCCCCGGGATGGACGGCCTGGAGGTCGCGCGCCGTATCCGCAGCTCCTGCTCGGTCCCGATCATCATGCTCACCGCGCGGGCCACGGAGGAGGACCGCGTCGTGGGACTCGAACTGGGGGCAGATGATTACGTGGTCAAGCCGTTCAGCGCCCGGGAGCTCGAGGCCCGAGTGCGAGCCGTGTTCCGCCGCGCGGAAAGCGGGGCGAGCGAACGCCGTGTGGTGGAGGCAGTGGGGATCCGGATTGACATCGAGCGCCGAGAAGCCTGGGTCGACGGACAACCCGTGGAGCTGACCGCGCTTGAGTTTGACCTCCTCGCGTTTCTCGTCCAGCACCCGGATCGCGCGTTCACCCGGCTGGAGATCCTGGAGGCGGTGCGGGGGTCCTCGTTTGCGTCGTTCGAACGGGCGATCGACTCCCACATCAAGCGCCTGCGGAAGAAGGTCGAGCCAACTCCGGAGGCCCCGACGCGTATCGTGACCGTGTACGGGGTGGGGTACAAGCTGGCCACGGAGAGCCATGGATCTCCGTAGGAAAGTCTCGTTTCAGACGAAGCTTGTCGTCGTGCTCCTCGGGGTGGTGCTCCTCGTGACCACGCTCAGCTTGACCCTTGTCCGGATCTCGGTCAACCGGGCGTTTGCCGACCTCTCCGCCCGCGAAGGCCGCGCCTATGACCAATGGGTGCGGAACCTCATCGCCCGCTATCCTGGACAACGGGGGAACCTGGAGGGGATCGGGCAGTTCCTTGAAGGAGGGCCCCGCCCGTTGGGGTTCGTGCTTGCCGATCCACAGGGCCGGGTCGTGCTGGCCCGGGACGAATCCCTCATTGGGAAGGTCCTCTCCCGCCAGGAGTTGGCCACGGGGGCCGCCATTGATCTCCCGGACGGCACGCGCTGGACCCTTGTGCCCATGTCGCGCCTCCCTCCCAACCCCCTCCACGACCGGTTCCTCCAGGTGGTGGACCGCGCCCTGTGGACTACAGCCGGGCTGGTGGCGATCGTGGCCCTGTTCCTTGCCCTGTTCCTTCTCCGTCACTTCACCGGGCCCGTGCGCAACCTCGCCGCCGCCGCCCGGCGCATCGCCGGAGGCGACCTTGCGGTCCGGGTTGAAGAAGCGGGCCAGGACGAGCTTGGACAGCTTGCCCAGTCGTTCAACGCGATGGCAGAGAGTCTGGAGGAGGCCGAACGCTCCAAGCAACAGATGATCGCCGACGTCGCCCACGAGCTCCGCACCCCGATCACCGTGCTGCGCACCGCAGTGGAGGGGTTCGAGGACGGGGTGCTCGAACCGACCCCAGAGAACCTTTCCGCGCTCAAGGACAAGATCCACCTCACGGCGCGGCTCATCGAGGACCTCCAGCAGCTCGCCCTGGCCGACATGGGGCGCCTCTCGCTCCGACGAGAGCCGTTCGCCCTGGGGCCCGTTGTCGCCGACCTCGCAGCCATGATCGGCCCCCAACTTGAGGATGGGGGGGTCCGCCTCGCGGTGGCGGTCCCGCAGAACCTTCCCCTTCCTCACGGCGACCACCAGCGGGTCCAACAGGTTCTCCTCAACCTCCTGGCCAACGCCCTTCGCCACACGCCGCCCGGGGGGGAAGTCCAGGTTTCGGCCCGGGGGGAGGAATCGTGGATCCAGGTGAGCGTGTGCGACTCCGGGCCTGGGATCCACCCTGAGGACCTGCCCTGCATCTTCGAGCGCTTCTACCGCGGCGAGCGGGCTCGCGCCGGCGGCCCAGGAGCAGGACTTGGGCTCTCGGTGGCGAAGGCGCTCGTGGAGGCCCACGGGGGGCGGATCTGGGCCGAGAACCGCTCCACCGGCGGGGCTTGCTTCCACTTCACGCTACCGCGTGCCCCGACGGCCTGATCTCTCCCTTCGGGTTGACAAGGAGGCCTCATCTGCTATAATGAGAAGCATAATCATGGGCAGACGCGAACTGACCCCAAAACGCCGCCAGGTCCTGGAAGCGATCCAGGGGCGAACGGACCACCCCACCGCCGAGGAGGTGCATCGCGCCCTCCGTGACCGAGGGAGCACGACCAGCCTCGCCACGGTGTACCGGGCGCTGCGGGCGCTCGCCGATGAGGACCTCGTGCTGGAGATCCACGGGCTGGGAGCCGATCGGTTCGACCCCGTTCGGAAGCCGCACTACCACCTCGTGTGCACGCGCTGCAACCGGGTCGACGACGCCGGCGTCCCGTACCAGAAGAAGCTTGACCTTCTCCCGCGCCAGACGGGGTTCCGGGTCTCCGGCCACGAGATCACGTTCTTCGGGGTCTGCTCGTCCTGCTCAAATCCCAAGGAGGATACGGAATGGCCAAGGTAGCACGAGAGATGGTGGAGAAGGCGGGAGTGAACGTAGACCAACTCCTGGAGTTGCTGGTGAAGAACGCGGCGGCAGAGCTGACGACCTACTATTACTACACGATCCTCAGGGTGAACCTGATCGGCCTCGACGGGGAAGGGATCAAGGAGATCGCCGAGGTGGCGCGGATCGAGGACCGCAACCACTTCGAAGCGCTCGTCCCCCGCATCTACGAGCTCGGGGGGAAGCTACCGGAGTGCATGAAGGCGTTCCACGACGCGTCGGCCTGCCCGCCGGCGAGCCTGCCCAAGGACCCCCGGGACGTCAAGGCCTTGCTTCAGACCCTCGTCAACGCCGAACGGTGCGCCGTACGGGGATACACCCACATCTGCAACCTGACCGCGGGAAAGGACCACCGCACCTACGACCTCGCCCTCGCGATCCTCAACGAAGAGGTCGAGCACGAATCGTGGTTCTCGGAGTTCCTCGGCGAAGGCCCGTCGGGGCACTTCCTGCGTCGCGGGGAAACCTCGCCGTTTGTGTCGAAGTTCCTGAAGTAGAGAAAGGAGGAACGCGGTGCGCAAGATGACGGAAGTGAACCTCAAGGACGCCTTCGCCGGCGAGTCCCAGGCCCACATGCGGTACCTGATCTTCGCCGAGGTGGCGGAGGAGGAGAAGCGGCCCAACCTCGCCCGCCTGTTCCGGGCGATCGCCTACGCCGAGCAGGTCCACGCCACGAACCACCTCCGAGAGCTGGGGTTGGTCCGCACAAGCCCGGACAACCTCCAGGAGGCGATCGGGGGCGAGTCGTTCGAGGTCACGGAGATGTACCCCGCGTACCACGCCGTGGCCGAGCTCCAGGGGGAGAAGGGGGCCATGCGCTCCAACCGCTACGCCCTCGAGGCGGAGAAGATCCATGCCGCGATGTACGCCAAGGCGCGCGAGCAGGCCCTCGCGGGAGAGGACGCGAAGGTCGGCAAGGTCCACGTGTGCGCCGTGTGCGGGTACACCGTGGAGGACGCCACCCCTGAGCGTTGCCCGATCTGCCAGGCCCCGCGGGCGAAGTTCAGGGTGTTCTAGGGAGGTCAACCGTGGAGAGACGGCCGCACCGCATCCCTAAGCACGGAACCGTCCCCTCGCGGGACACCGAGGACGGGACGACAAGTGCCTCAGTGTGGGCAAGCCGGGGGAGTTCGGGTCCCACGACGGACGGTTTCTATCACTGCAGATCGAAGGAGAGCACATGATCGGGAAGAAACTGGAGAAGGCCCTCAACGAACAGATCCGCGAGGAGCTGGGGTCGGCGTACCTCTACCTCGCGATGGCCGCCCACTTCGCCGCCGAAGGGTGGGATGGAATGGCGGGCTGGATGCGGATTCAGGCTCAGGAGGAACAGGAGCACGCGATGCGCATCCTCGACCACCTCGTCGAGCGGGGAGGACGGGTGAGGCTCCACTCCCTCGCCGAGCCTGAGGCGAGGTGGGCCTCGCCCCTTGCCGCGTTCCAGGCCGCGTATAGGCACGAGCAGCACATCACGGCGTGCATCGCTGCCCTCGTCGAGCTGGCCCAGGACGAGAAGGACCACGCCGCCGCGGCGATGCTCCAGTGGTTCGTAACTGAACAGGTCGAGGAGGAGGACCAGGCGATCAGGGCGGTCCAACTCCTGGAGCGGGTGGGTAGCGAGGGCCGTGGCCTAGTCATCGCCGATCGCGAGCTTAGCCAGCGGCGAGGCGAGGAATAGGGGAGGCTCCGATGGGAATCACAGCGAGGATCCAGACCGCTGATTGGCAGAAGGAGAAGCACGTCCCAGCGATCGAGTGCCCAGAGCGGGTGAGGGCCGACGAGTGGGTGGCGGTGAAGGTGAGCCTCGGCAAGGCCGCGGCGCACCCGAACACGACCGAGCACCACATCCGCTGGATCGGGGCGTACTTCGCCCCCGACGGGGACAAGTTCGTCTACGACCTGGGGAGGTTCGAGTTCTCCGCCCACGGCGAGGCGGTGGCCGGCCCGAACCAAGGGCCGGTCCATACGCATCACGAGGTAGCGTTCGGTTTCAAGACGACGAAGCCGGGCACGCTCCACGCGGTGGCGTACTGCAACATCCACGGGCTGTGGGAGTCGGAGAAGCGGGTCGAGCTCGGGTAGGCGTGGGGTTCCCCCGCCCGCAGGTCGTCGTCTCCCGGTGCCTGGGGTTCGCCCCGTGCCGGTACGACGGGAGCACCATCTCCGCGCCCGAGGTGAAGGTGCTTGGGGGGGCCGTCGAGTTCCACACGGTGTGCCCGGAGATGGCGATCGGGCTCCCCTCCCCCCGCCCGCCGTTGCGGCTCGTCGGGGAGCGGGAGCCCCGGCTCCTCCAGCCGGCCACGGGGAGGGACTTCACCGCGACCATGCTCCGGTTCGCCCAAGAGTTTCTATCCTCGCTCCCCGTGGTCGACGGGTTCGTCCTCAAGACCCGCTCCCCATCCTGTGGCATCGCCGACGCGAAGGTGTACGCCTCCCCCGAGAAGGGGGGCGCGATCGCGCGCCGGGCGGGGATGTTCGGGGGCGCGGTTCGGGAGCGGTTCCCCGACCTCCCGATCGAGGACGAGGGTCGGCTCACGAACCGCCCGCTGCGGGAGACGTTCCTGACCTCGGTCTTCGCCCTGAGCTCCCTCCGCGAGGCGGAGGAGTCCGGTCGGGTGAGGGATCTGGTCGATTTCCACGCCCGGTACAAGCTCCTCCTGATGGCCCTTGGGCAGGCGCAGCTGGGGGAGCTGGGGCGGATCGTGGCCCACCCCGACCGCCTTCCGGTCCCAGCGGTGTTCCGCCGGTACCGGGAAGCGTTTGCCGGTGCCCTCGGCCGGCCCCTGCGTCGGCCCGCGGCAGCGAGCGCCCTGCAGCACGCGTTCGGGTACGTAACGGACGGCCTGTCCCGGGGAGAGCGGGCGTACTTCCTCGAGGTCCTCGCCGAGTACCGGGCGGGGCGTGTCCCGCTCTCCGCGCCGGTGGGGGTCCTCCGGGCGTGGATCGTCCGGTTCGACATTCCCTACCTCGCCGACCAGCGGCTGTTCTTCCCGTTCCCGTCTTCCCCCCTCTCCCCGGGGGACACGGGCCAGGGACGGGAGCCGACGTGAAGATCGGCTACCCGTGCATCAACCTTGGGCTCCCGTGCCGCCCGAGCCGCACGTTGCGCCTTGGCTCCCTCTCCCCGGACCGGTTCCACGCCACGGTGGAGGGGAACCTCCGGTGCCTGGAGGAAATCGTCCACTGGAACGGGGCGCGGGGGATCCTCTTTCTCCGCATCACCTCCGACCTCGTCCCCCTGGCTTCCCGCCCGGAGAACCTCTTCCCTTGGGCCGAGGAGTTCGCCGAGGACCTGGCGCGCATCGGGGGGCTCATCCGCTCCTTTGGGATGCGGATCTCCATGCATCCCGGGCAGTACACGCTCCTCAACTCGCCCCGCCGGGAGGTCGTAGCTGCGGCTCTGGCGGACCTGCGCTACCACGCCCTGCTCCTCGATCTCCTGGGGTTGGACCGGACGGCGAAGATCCAGATCCACGTAGGCGGGGTGTACGGGGACCGCAAGGCGGCCGGGGAGAGGTTCGCGGCTGCGGCCGACACCTTGGTAGACGCCGTGCGGGACCGGCTCGTCGTGGAGAACGACGAACGGCTGTACTCCTTCTCCGACGTCCTCGAGCTCCGCGCAAAGACCGGGCTGCCCGTCGTGTTCGACGCGTTCCACCACGCGCTCCACGGGGACGGCCGGTCCCCTGCCGAGGCCCTCGGGGCCCAAGCGGAGACGTGGACCCCGGCGGACGGGCTACCGATCGTGGACTACTCGTCTCCCCTCCCCGACGGCCGCCGGGGCAGCCACGCCCACGCGCTCAACGAACGGGACTTCGCTCGCTTCCTTGCGGAGAGCGTCCCGCACGACTTCGACCTCATGCTCGAGATCAAGGACAAGGAAACCAGTGCCCTAAGGGCGCTTGCCCTCTCCCGCACCGACTCCCGACTCTTCGCCCGAGCCGGCGTAGCGGGCTGGTGACCCCCAAGCGCTCTGCCATGGGACCTGATCGCCAGGTTCGTCCGGGGTGGCACGACACCTACTGAGTGCGGCCCCCCCCACGGGCAACTCGGATCGGCCCGCCGGTCACCCCATCGGGACCAAGCTATCGTTCCTCACTGCCCCCGACGAGCTGCGGGCACAGGATGCGGGCCCGCGTGCGGAAGCCAGCGGCTCCGGGAACAGAGGCCGCGTCGGAGTCCCCTGGCGCCACTGGGCGGACGACGAGCATCCCCCCAAGTTCCGCCGCGGCGCGAGGCGGTGAGGGGGCACCCCGCGCGTGCAGTAATCAGCTACGGAAGGCCGCGAAGCGTGGCTCGCGGAGGACGAGGCTGCGGGGCTGGCCCAAGTGAGGACGGAATTAGGGGGGCGGGCCGCGCCCGCCCCCCGACGTCCGAACGCCTGTGCCCTACCCGATGATGTCCTGGTACCAGACGACGATCTTCACCTTGGCGCTCATGGTGACCGTGATCGAGTAGTACTCCCGACGGGCATCCCACGTGCCGCTCTTGCGCGTCGGGGTTGTGGCATCTCCGACCCACTCTTCGTAGTACACCGGACTACGACCGTACGCTCCGCCCACGATCCGCCCCGGGAACCGGAGCGTGACCTGCGATCCCGAGGAGAATGCGCCGCTGAACGGGGTCACTCGGTCGGCCGTTTCGCCGGTGATCCGCACCGGCACCTTCAGTTCCTCGTACCCCGGAGTCTGGAGCACCTGCCGTCGGGCGTAGACCTCGAGCTGGTTCGTGAGGACGCGGATGATCAGCCCGGGGTCAATGATCCCGATGGTCAGGCACGCCGCGAGGTCCTCCTTCTGCTCGGCGGTCTTCGTTCGGCCCGCAGAGTCGTTCGCCTGGACCCTCACAGTGACGGTGCCGCCGCTGGACAAGGTCGCCCGGATGCCTACCGAGCCCGAGGCGGGGAAGCTCCCCACGACCGCCTGGGTCGTCCCATTCGGGTAGACGAGGCTCACCGGGCTAATGAAGATCGGAGCGGTGCCGCCGCTCGCCTGCCAGTACACGGTCACGAGGTGGCTGTAGTCTTTCTCGCACACCCTCTCCACCGCCACCCGCACGATCTGCACCGCGAGCTCGGGCACACGGGCCGCTGCCGCAGTCCGCAGCGAAACCGAATACCTGAACAGCTCGCAGTTCCGCGCGTCGAAGAGCCCGAACACGACCTCATAGCTCGCCCCGGCTGTGGGCAGACTTCCAGTGAGGATCCCCAAGCCCTGGGTGAGGTCGAGATTCAGCTCGGCCCCTGTGGGCAGGTTCGAGGAGATGCGCGTCACGCGAGTGATCCCTGCCGACCGGAACCGGGTGAGATCGGCAGCGAGGATGGCCTTCGTCGTGAGAACGTGGACCCCGGTCGCAACCTCGCCGAAGTCCCACTTCAATCCCGTGAAAGCCGGACACTGAGTCGTCGCTGCGGCCGTATAGATGCTGATCGTGAGCCGGATGACCCCGCACTTGTTCCGGTCGAGAAGGTTGTAGACGACCGTCCACCGTCCTCCCTCGCGGGGCACAGTTCCCGTGAGCCGGCCCTGCCGCGCGGACAGAAGGAGGTCAAACGCAAGCCCGGTCGGCAAAGTGGAGCTTGCGAGGGAGGCGTCCACTGCGCCCAGAGATGTGACCGCACTCGTCACGTCGCTTGGGAACGACTTTGTGGAGCTGGCGCTGCTCCCCGCCGTCACTTGGCCGAAGTCCCACCCAAGCTCCCTTGTCGCTGGACAACCGGGCGTGGTGGAAACGTACTGATCGCACGTCGGCCGCAGGCAGTTCGGGTCAATGAACGTCTGAACCGAAGCCTCGATGTTGGGGACGACCTCAACCGACGTGGACGCTGTAGCTGCGGCTTGGGCGCAGGCGAGGGCCATTGCCTCGGCCTGGGCC
>JBBIQN010000041.1:0-14934 GCA_037442305.1 Candidatus Bipolaricaulota bacterium | reverse complement strand
GCCCGGCTCCGCCGGCGCGATCCCGGACTCGACCTCGCTCCCCTGCTCGCCCTCGATGAAGAACGCCGCCTCCTTTCTCAGAAGGCGGACGATCTCCGCCGACGGCAGAACGAGGCCTCGGACCGGATCGCCGCCCTTGGACGGGAGGGCCGCCCCGCCGAGAAGGAACCGCTCCTTGCCCAAATGCGCACCGTGGCCGCGGAGCGGAAGGAGGTCGAGGCTCGCCTCGGGGAGGTCGAGCGAGAGGTCGAATCGCAGCTCCTTTCCTTCCCCAACCTCCCCCACGCCTCGGTCCCGGAGGGGACAAAGGAGGAGAAGGTCATCCTCCGCACGTATGGGAAGAAGCCCGGGTTCTCGTTCGCCCCTCAGCACCACGTGGCCCTCGCCCAGAGCCTGAAGCTCCTCGACCTCGAGCGGGCAGCGAAGGTCACCGGGGCGCGGTTTCCGATGTACACAGGGGATGGGGCACGTCTGGAGTTCACCCTGCTCCACTGGATGTTTGAGCTTCACGTGCGGGAGCACGGGTACACCCCGGTTCTTCCCCCTATTCTGGCCAACCGGGCTTCGTTCGTGACTTCGGGACAGTTCCCGAAGTTCGCCTCCGAGGTCTACGCCTGTCCGGAGGACGATCTCTTCCTCAACCCAACCGCGGAGGCGCTCCTCGTCAACCTCCACCGGGACGAGATCCTCGCCGAAGCCGACCTCCCTAGGCGCTACGTAGCCTACACCCCGTGCTTCCGCCGCGAGGCAGGAACGTACGGGGAAGAGCAGCGGGGCCTCATCCGCGTCCACCAGTTCAACAAGATCGAGCTCTTCCACTACACGACGCCCGACGCGTCGTATTCCGCCCTCGACGAGATCGTCCTCCAGGCGGAGACGATCCTGCAGAAGCTCGGGCTCCACTACCGCGTTGCGGCGCTCCCGGCAGGGGATTTAGCCCAACAGGCAGCGAAGACGGTGGACGTCGAGGTGTGGCTCCCCGGCCAGGACCGGTACTACGAGGTCTCCTCGTGCTCGAACTGCGAGGACTATCAGGCCCGGCGGGGGAACATCCGCTACCGACCCGCCGACGGGGGCAAGCCACGGTTTGTTCACACCTTGAACGGCTCGGCCCTCGCCACGTCGCGCTTGTTCGCGGCGATCCTCGAGCAGAACCAGCGCGGGAACGGAACCGTGCTCCTCCCCCCCCTTCTCGCCGACCTCCTCGGACAGCGGACGCTCGGCTAAGCCAGCTCGGGCGTGGTTTGGGTCACAGACAAACCGCGACACGACGGGTACCATAGCTGTAGAGGCTTCATGGCGAAGGAGGGAGACCATGCGTAAGTTGTTGGTTGTGCTAGTGGTGGCCCTGGCTGCGGGAACGGCCCTGGCATGGGGCCAAGGGTGGGTGTCCCGGGGACCGATCTACATCTACGGTGACAAGCAGTTCACCTGGGAGAACGGGGTCCTCAAGGGATCGGGGACAGAGACCGATCCGTATGTGATCGAGGGTTGGATCATCGACACCCGCGGCCACGACTACGGGATCTACATGGACGGCACGCGGGCCCACTTCGTGATCCGCGATTGTCAGATCCGCTACCCGCTCGAAAAGGCGGGGATCATGCTCTCCAACGTGCGCAACGGCCGGATCGAGGGGAACGCCGTGTTCGGAGGCCGGGTGGGAATCCACCTCCTCGTCGCCTCGGGGAACGCGATCACCGGGAACGCGATCGGATACTGCGACCACGGGATCCTGCTCGGAGCAGCAGCGCAGGGGAACGTGATCTACGGGAACAGCATCGTAAGCTGCGGGTTCCCAGCCCGCGCGGATGGCGGGCCGAACCAGTGGTACAAGGACGGCCGCGGGAACCACTGGTCGGACTACCGGGGGCAGGATCTGAACAAAGACGGGATCGGGGACACCCCGTACGAGCTTGTCCCCGACCTCTACCCGCTTATGGAGGCGCCGGTGAAGCTCCCCGTGGGAGCAACCCGCCTGACCACCCTCGACCTGGCCCGGGTCGGCGAACGGGGCATCGTCGCCCTCGCCCCCGGAAGCCTCCTTCGGCTTGTAGCAGCCGACGTCGGCGTAGGCGTGGACAAGATCTTTTACCGCCTCGATGAGGCGCAGTGGCTGACCTACGGCGAACCTTTCCCGCTGCCCAATCGGCCAATGGTGCGGATGGAGTACTATGCCGTAGACAAGCTCGGAAACCGCGAGAAGACGAAGCAGCTCGTCATCTACCTTGACATCGAGCCTCCGGTGACGCGGATCGTGGCGGGCAACCCCCACTACTACGCGCCAGATGGGAAGCTCTGGATCACGTCGCGCACGAAGATCGAGCTCAAGGCGGACGACGCGTCAGGTATGTCCAACATCTTCTTCCGCATCGGGGGCGGCGACTGGCGCGCCTACAGCGAGCCGTTCCTGATCCCCGGGCCGGAGGGGCCGTACAAGCTCGAGTACTACGCGATCGACCTCTATGGAAACCGCGAGGGTGTGCAGACCACGATCCTGTGGAAGGACGACTCCGCTCCCGCCACTGAACCCACCGCGGCAGCTGGAGGGCAGCCCCCTTTTGAGGTAGGGGGGGCGGGCCCCCTGGGCGTACCTACACCTCGGCCGGCTCAGCCCGCTCCTGAGCCGGCCGTTCCGTCGGAACCGGTGGCCGCACCTGAGCCAACGCCGAAACCCGCGGCCGCGCCCCCGGCCACGATCCTCAAGTTCCGGGTCTCCCTCACCGCGATCTCCCTCCTCGAGGGCCTGGACACAGGGAAGTGGACCTTCACCTACTCCCTAAACGGCGTCGAACAGGGGATCGATCAGGAAGCACTCCCCGTCGTTCTGTACGCCGGTGAGGCGAGGCGCCTCGCCCTCACCCTGCGGGCGAAGGAAGGCCCTGACCTCCCGGACACCGGCGAGCACACATTGATCCTGGAGGCTCCGTGGACCCTCACCTCGTACGACCTGGAGATCCCGGTGTACGTGGGCAGCGACCCCGCGTCGGCCCTTCTTGCCGTGTGGCGCTTTTCCGTCAAGATCTCCGCGGACGAGTGAGGCGGGGGCAGGAAAGGACGCCAAGCGCCGCGCTGACTCGTTGCGTGTCGGTGGCCTTTCTTCGTACCCGAATCGTTGGGGGCGACTTCGCAACCTGATGCGCGTGTTGTTCGTCGCTGCGGAACTCACCCCGTTCGCCAAGGTAGGGGGGCTGGCCGATGTCGCTGCCGGTCTCCCTCCAGCCCTCGCCCGACTTGGGGTCGACGTGCGGGTGGCGATTCCCAAGTACCGGGCGGTCGAAAAGGCGGCACGGGACCTCGAGCCAGTGGGGGTGTTCCCCGTCCAGCTAGGACGAGAGACCCACCGTTGCCCGGTCTACCAAGGGTCCTTGCCTAAGACCGAACTCCCCGTGTATTTTCTGCGCCACGATCCGTACTTCGACCGCCCCGGGATCTACGGCGAACCGAATGCCGAGTACCCAGACTCCCTTGGCCGCTTTGGCTTCTTGTCGCGCGCAGCACTGGCGCTTGGGCCGGCGATCGGTTGGCATCCAGAGGTGATCCACGCCAACGACTGGCACACCGCCCTCATCCCTGTGTACCTCCGCTCCGAAGCAGGGGAGTTCCAGCCCAAGACCATTCTCACGATCCATAACCTTGCCTACCAAGGGGGGTTCCCCCTCCAGCAGGCGGAGTCGATTGGGTTGAACGAGACCGGACGCGCGCTTGTGGCGCGGGAGGGCCAGATGAACCTCCTCCAGGGTGGAATTCGGGCTGCCGATTGGATCACCACCGTCTCCCCCGCCTACGCCGCGGAGATCCTTGCCGACGGGGCGGGACTGGAAGGGGTCATCCACGAACGGTGCCGCGAGGTCACCGGGATCCTAAACGGGATCGACCTCACCCAGTGGGACCCAAGTTCGGATCCCCATCTCTGGTTCCCGTACTCGGCCGCGGACCGCACCGGGAAACTCCGGAACAAAAGGGCATTGCAGATAGAGCTAGGGCTTGCCCCTGCCGACGCCCCCTTGGTGGCGATGGTGTCGCGCCTCGTCGAACAGAAAGGCCTTGATCTCGTGATGGCGGCGCTGGAGCGGATGATGGCGCTCGGGATCCAGTTCGTGGTCCTCGGGGAAGGGGATCCCCGCTACGCCTCGGTCTTTCAGAACGCGGAGCGACGCTACCCCGGCCGCCTGCGGGCCCTCATCCAGTTCTCCGAGGAGTGGGCCCACCGGATCGAGGCGGGAGCGGACATCTTCCTCATGCCGTCGCGGTTCGAACCTAGTGGCCTCAACCAGCTCTACTCCCTTCGCTACGGCACGGTGCCGGTGGTCCGCGCTACCGGCGGGCTCCGCGACACAGTGCGCGAGTGCGACCCAGCGCACGCGGCCGGGAACGGGTTCGCGTTCGTTGACTACACCCCTGAGGCCATGCTTGAAGCCGTGGGGCGGGCGGTGCGCCTATGGCGGTCGGATCCGGTGGCATGGGGGAAGCTCGTCGAGCGCGGAATGAGAGAGGATCACTCTTGGGACGGGCCAGCGCACGGGTACCGCGCGCTGTACGAGCAGGTCCTGGCGCGCTGACTTCCGGAGCTCTCTCGCAGTTGACGCGGCCGCTTGCGCGGCTACACTGTAGCCTATCTTCCTTCTCAGGAGGTGTCCGAGGTGAAATCCCTACTCAGCTATCTTGTCCTTGCCGTTGTGGTGGGGACCAGCGCCTGGGGGCAGGCCATCCGCATCGGCGTGGTGGGGCCCATGGGGTACATCCAGGGGGAGCACCACTGGTACGGGGCGACTCTTGCCGCCGAGGAGATCAACGCCGCGGGCGGCGTGGTCGTGGGGGGAAAGAAGTACGCAATCGAGCTCGTTCGCGTGGACTCCAACGAGATGCAACCCGGTCCCGACGCGGTGAGCGCGGTCGAACGGGCGATCGTAGCCCAGAAGGTCGATGTCCTCATCGGGGGCTTCCGCACCGAAGCGATGCTCGCGATGACCGAGGTCGCGGCCGACTACAAGAAGATCTTCCTCATTGCCGGCGCCGCGGACGACGGGCTCCTCAAGGGCCGGGTGGACAAGAACTACAGCCGCTACAAGTACCTGTTCCGGGTCACGCCGGTCCGATCCACCTTCCTTGCCCGCGCCGCGTTCATCCAACTCGGCGACGTGATGGAGGCGTTCCGGCGCGAGCTTGGGATCGCAGAGCCGAAGGTAGCGATCGTCGCGGAGCGGGCGGCATGGGCGGACGCGATCGTCACCTTCGTCCAGTTGATGGCGAACACCCCGCTCGCCCTCGGCGGGCTGGGCGGCAGGCACGTCGGCACATGGCGGCCGTCCGCCCTGGCCACAAGCGTGACCGCGGAGCTGACGGCCGTGGAGCGGGCCGGCGCGCACATCGTGTTCACCGCGTTCTCTGGGCCGGTGGGGGTCGTGTTTGGCCGCGATTGGGGCCGCCTCCAGATCCCGGTCGCCGCGGTGGGGGTCAACGTCGAGGCGCAAGCCCAAGGGTGGCTCGATGCCACCGGCGGGTTCGGCGCCTACACCGCAACGGTCGCCATCTACGCCGACGGCGTGACCGTCACGGAGAAAACAGTCCCGTTCGTGGATGGGTTCCGGGCCAGATTTGGCGAGCTCCCCCTGTTCACTGCGGGCACCTACGACGCGATCTACATCCTTGCCGACGCGATCCGGCGGGCCGGCTCCCTGCAGACGGACGCCGTGATCAAGGCCCTTGAGGCCACCGACCACGTCTCCACGATCGGGCGCCTCGTGTTCGACGAGCTGCACGATGCGGTGTGGGGCCCGGGCTATATCCTTGGGCTTGGGGTGCAGTGGCAGGACGGGGCGCCGAAGGCGTTCTGGCCGCGGGAATGGAGGCCCGATCCCGTCAAGTCGCCCGACGTTGTGATCAGCGCGCCGGGGACGGTCCCCTACCAGATCCCGCCGTGGGTAGCGGTCCACTGGCGCGCACGAGGGAACTGACATGAGCGGAGGGGCCCCCGTCGGGGCCCCTCCCTCTGCCATGATCGCCGACATCCTCGTCAATGGTCTTGTTCGCAGCGGCGTGTACGCCATGCTCGCCTTGGGGTTCGGGCTTGTGTTTGGGGTAGGGCGCGTTCTCAATCTAGCCCACACCGCTTTCTACATGCTCGCTTCCTTCGGCATGTTCTACTTTATCGGCAGCGGGTGGGGGACTCCTCTCGCGGTGGTTCTCACCACACTTGGGGTCGTCGCGGTCGGACTCACGCTCTACAAGCTGTTTGTTGAACCGGTGCGGGAGTTGGAGGCCGCCGTTCTCATCGCGACCCTGGCGGTGGCGGTCCTCCTTCAGGAAATAAGCCTTTCCCTGTGGGGGAGCGGACTGCGCCATGTGCCCGCCGTGTTTCCAGGCTACACGAGCATTGCCGGGGTACGCGTGGGGAACCAGGAGGTGACGACCCTCGTCCTGGCCGTCGTATCCCTGGTTGGCACGTGGCTCCTTCTGGCACGGACGCGGTTGGGGTTAGCCATCCGCGCCGTTGCCCAGGACCGGGAGGTGGCAAACCTCATGGGGATCAACGTGAACCGGGTGACGGCGATCGTGATGGCATTGGGGTTTGTCCTGGCATCGCTCGCGGGCGTAGCGGTGGCCCCGCTGTTTTCGATTGAGCCGCGGATGTGGATGCACCCCCTGGTGATCGTGCTTGCCGCCGTGGTCCTCGGCGGGCTAGGAAGCCTCAAAGGGAGCTTGATCGGAGGGGTGATCCTTGCCTTTGCCGAGGTCCTCGTGGTGTTCCTCGTCCCCGGGGGATCGTACCTCCGGACAGCGGTCGCGCTCCTCATCATGGTCGGCGTGTTCCTGATTCGCCCCGAGGGTTTGTTCGGGGCGCGGGGGATGGAAGAGAGGTAGCATGTATTATCTGAAGTCAGCCATCCGTTACCTGCGCGCCGAGGTCCTCGTTCTCCCCAGCCGCGTGCTTGTTCTGCTGTTCGCGATCGGCCTTCTCGCCCTGCCGTTGTTCACGCAGGATCCGTACCTCCTGCGTATGTTCATCCTTGCGTCCCTGTTTTCGATCTACGCCGTCAGCTGGGATCTTCTCGCCGGGTACACAGGCCAAGTGAGCCTTGGGCACGCCCTGTTCTTCGGGGTCGGGGCGTACACAACGGCCCTCCTCGGGCTGCACCTCGGCCTCGGTCCGTACCTAACCGTCCCCTTGGGGGCGATCGCGGCGACCGGGGCGGGCCTGTTCGTCGGCCTGCCTTGCCTCCGCCTACGCAAGCACTACTTAGCCCTGGCCACGCTTGCGTTCCCTCTCATGCTCACCGGGCTTGTGTTCATGTTCCCTGGGTTTTCCGGGGGCGAGGGCGGCATTTGGCGCATGGCGCGCTTGGCCTCGACGCGGGTCCAGGAGTACTACCTCGCTGTCGGGGTAATGCTGGCCACCTTGTTCGCGGTATGGCGGCTTGTGGGATCGCGGGTGGGGCTCATCTTCCACGCGCTTCGCGAAGACGAAGTCGCGGCGCGGGCGCTCGGGATCAACACCGTACGGTACAAGCTCCTTGCCTTCGCAATCTCGGGGTTCACCGCCGGCGTTGCGGGAGCTCTCTACGCCCACTTCACCCGCATCGCTGGCCCAAGCAACCTCGACCTCTTCATGTCGTTTCAGCCCGTGATCTGGACGATCTTCGGAGGGGCAGCGACGGTGTACGGCCCAGTGGCGGGCGTGTTTGTCCTCTACCCCTTGATCGACTCCCTCCACGTTGTCCTCCCCCACTACCGAATGCTTCTCTTCGCGTTGCTCGTTCTCCTCGTCCTTCGCTTCATGCCGCAGGGAGTTGCGACCTGGCTTCGCGACTGGATCGAGCGGATCTGCCCAAGCTGCCGGGTCCGCAACGGGGCCACGCGCCGCGCATGCCGAGCTTGCGGGGCCCAGCTCCGGACCTAGAGCCCAAGGTACGACTGACGCACGACCTCGTCCACAAGGAGGTTCTCAGGTGGCCCTTCCGCGACCACTCGCCCCTGGGAGAGGACGTACCCCCAGTCCGCCATTGCTAGGGAGAGTGCGGCGTCCTGTTCGACGAGGAGGACGGCGATCCCCCGTTCCTTCACCTCGCGGATCCGTGCAAACAGGGGCTCCTTCACGAGCGGAGCAAGGCCGGTGGAGGGCTCGTCGATGAGGAGGAGGCGGGGCCCCCCCATGAGGGCCCGCCCGATGGCGAGCATCTGCTGCTCTCCTCCCGAGAGGGTTCCCGCGCGCTGGCGGCTGCGGTCCTGCAGCACAGGGAACAGGCGGTATACCTCGGATAGGCGCACCGTGACCTCTCGCCGGCTCCGTACGAGGTACGCCCCAGCGAGGAGGTTCTCCCGCACGCTCATCTCCCGAAACGGTCGCCTCCGCTCGGGGCACAGGGTGAGCCCCCGCGCCGCGATCTCGTGAGAAGAAAGGTGGTCAATCCTCTCCTCCCGGAACCAAACCCGCCCCCCGAGGCGCACGTTCTCATGCCTGAAGGCCCGTTGTTCCCACCGGACAAGGCCGGCGAGGGCGCGCAATAGGGTTGTCTTCCCCGCTCCGTTGGGACCAACCACGGTCACCAGTTCCCCTTCCCTCACCTCTAGCCCCACGTCGTGGAGGATGAGCGCGGTCCCGTAGGACACGGAAAGCTCGTGGGCTTGGATCGCCTGAAGCACTAGAACGCCCCCCGGACGTGCGCCCCGACGCGGCCGAGGTAGGCCTCAACTACCCGCGGGTCCTGGACCACCTGGTCCGGAGGCCCGTCGGCAAGAAGCTCCCCGAAGTGCATGACGAGGATCCGGTCCGCGATTCGCATTAGCTCAGGGAGTTTGTGCTCAACGATGAGCATCGCGCAACCTTCGCTGTGCAGCCGCCCGAACCGGCCGCCCCGCCGCAGGCGGTGGATGGAGGTCGCCAGAAGCCTGGTCTCCGCTTGCGTGAGGCCCGCGAACGGTTCGTCGAGGATGAGGAGCTCAGGCGCGGTGGCAACCGCCCGCGCGATCTCCAGACGCTTGAGGTCCCCCTGGGATACGGCTCCGGCTGGCGTCAGGGCAAGGTCGGAAATCCCCACGAACTCCAGGGCCTCCAGGGCTCGCGCCTCCACGGTCTTCACCCACTGTCCATGGCGGGTCACGCGCGGGTTGTGCAGTCCCACCATCACGTTCGCAATCAAGGGGAGCTTCTTCATCGGCCGGCTGTTTTGGAACGTCCCCGTGATCCCGTGCACCACGCGCTTCCAGGTGGGCTCGCGCGTGATGTCCCTGCCCTTCCACAGAACCCGTCCCCCATCTGGGCGCAGGAGCCCCATGCTCATCCGCACGAGGGTCGTCTTCCCCGCTCCGTTGGGGCCAATGAGACCCACGATCTCCTGGGGGCGGATGGTGAAACTGACCCGTCGCACCGCCTCCAGTCCCCCGAACCGCTTGGAGAGGTCCGTGACTGCGAAGAATCGCTCCGTCACAGTCCCTCCATCTCCTCACGGAGATCGCGCCGCGACACCTTCCCCACGTCCGTCTTGGGCAGCTCTCCTCGGAACTCGATCACCTTAGGAACCTTGTACGGAGCAAGCTTCTCCTTGAGGTAGTCGCGGATCTCGGCCTCGGTGACCCTTCCCCGCCCCTCCGGGCGCAGTACCACGTACGCCGTCGGATACTCGCCAACCTTGGGGTCCTTGACCCCAACCACCCCTGCCGCTTTCACCATCGGATGGCCCATGAGCACTTCCTCGATCTCCCGCAGGAACACCGAGAACCCGCGGTACTTGATGAGATCCTTGGTCCGGGCGTAGTAGTGGAAGTACCCCTCCTCGTCCATCCGCACGAGGTCCCCTGTACGGAGCCACCGCTTGCCGTCCCGCTCGATGAACGCCCGCTTGTTCTCCTCGTCCCGTCGCCAGTAGCCGGCGGTGATGTTGGGGCCAGTAAGGTGGAGCTCCCCTACCTCCCCGACGGGAAGAAGAGCCCCCGTTTCCGGATCGGCGACGGCCGCCTCCACGTTCGGAACGGGGACGCCAAACGACCCACGCTTGATGCCGCCGGGTGGGTTGACGTGGCTCACCCCCGCGGTTTCCGTCATCCCGAACCCCTCGAGGATCTCCTTCCCCGTGCGCTCCTCCCACGCGCGCGCCGTGGTCTCAGGAAGCGCATCCGCCCCGCTCACGACGAGCTTCATCCGCTTCCAGTTGACCCATGTGGTTTTCGAGTGGTTCCTCAGAACTTCGTACAGGGCAGGGACACCGTAGAACACGGACACGCCTTGACGCTCCATCGTGGAGAGGATCTGTCCAAGATCAAGCGACGTGAACAGCACCAGGGTCGCCCCGAGGGTCACACCCACAAGGAGGATCGCCACCTGGCCGTAGATGTGGTACAGGGGGAGGGCTGCGGCAACGGTTTCGCTGCCGGGGACAAGGTTTGGGAAAAACGCCCGCAGCTGAGTCGCACACGCAGCAAGATTGGCGTGGGTAAGGCGGACCCCTTTCGGCTGCGCCGACGTCCCGCCTGTGTAGGGAAGGACTGCGAGGTCTGCTCCAGGGTCAACGGCAACCGGAGAGAACGCGGCTCCACCTCCGCGAAGAAGCCTTTGGAACTGGTGAATACCAGATCCCTCGGGAAGAGAAGGCTTCTTCGCGAACACCCCCTTGAGGGTCGGAAGGTACTCGTGGGCCCCGGTGACGATGACGCCCTTCATCCTAAGCCCCGCCCGCTCCAGGTTCTCGTAGAGGATGTCCTGGCACACGATGTACTGGGCGCCGCTATCGCTCAACTGGAACGCGAGCTCCGAGCTCGAGTACACGGGGCTTACCGGGACCACGGTCGCCCCCGCCTTGAGGATCCCGAAGTAGGCGATGACGAACTGGGGGCTATTCACAAGGTACAACGCCACCCGCTCGCCCCTCAGTATCCCAAGGCCGCTGAGCGCGGCCGCGAACGCCGTCGATTGCTCGTGGAGTTCGCGGTAGGACAGGTTCGTCCCGTAGTAGTGGAGGGCCGTGCGCCGCGGAAACGCCTCCGCCGCCCGGTCAAGAAGGCTCCACGCCGGCGATACAGGCGTCTCCACCTGCGCCGGCACCCCTTCGGGATAGTGCTTGAGCCAGGGCTTGCTTTGGTAAGAAGTAGGTTCGCTCATCGCACCGCCTCTAATAGTGGGGAAAGCGCACGCAACGCGGAAATTGTAGACACCTTCATCCAAAGTTCAAGGCACGGGGGGGCACTGCGGCGAATGGTCTCCACGCCGCGCGCGGACCGCGGCGAACGCCTGAAGGACCGCCGCAAGCTCCTCGTCGGTGTGGGTCGCCATGTAGCTTGTGCGCAGGAGGCACTTTCCTTCCGACACGGCTGGGGGAAGGACCGCGTTCGTGTACACGCCGGCAGTGAAGAGATCCTTCCACAAGAGAAGCGTCTCCATCGCCCCTCCCACCACGATCGGGACGATCGGCGTTTCGCTTCTCCCGGTATCGAATCCGAGCTCTCGGAGCGAGTGTCGCATCCGAGCGCCGAGCGCGTTCACGCGAACCACCCGCTCTGGCTCCGCCTCGAGGATCTCCAGTGCGGCCAGCGCGGCGGCGGCGCTCGCCGGGGGGAGGCTCGCGCTGAAGATGAGCGACCGGGCGCGGTGCTGGATCCAGTGGATGGCGGCCTCGTCCCCCGCGACGAACCCGCCAACAGAGGCAAGCGACTTGCTGAACGTCCCCATGATCAGGTCCACCGATTCCGTGACCCCGAACTGCGCGGCCGTGCCGCGGCCGTTGCCGGTCACCCCTATCCCGTGAGCATCGTCCACCATAAGCCGCGCCCCATGGTGCCGGCAGCAGTCGGAGATCTCACGTAAGGGAGCGAGATCCCCGCTCATGCTGAACACGCCATCCACAACCACCAACCGCCCCGCAGTCGGAGAACAGGCGGAGAGGACCCGATCGAGGTCTCCCACGTCGTTGTGCTTGAACCGGCGCATCTCGCCCATCGAAAGCCGGCAGCCGTCGAAGATGCTTGCGTGGTCTTCCTTGTCGCAGACGACAACGTCGTTACGCCCCACGAGGGCCGAGATCGCGCCGAGGTTCACTTGGTAGCCTGTGCTGAACACAAGGGCCTTCTCCTTGCCGACGTATCGCGCCAGGCGCTCCTCCAGCTCCAGGTGCAGGGCGAGCGTCCCGTTGAGGAACCGTGACCCCGTGCAGCTGGTTCCATACCTGTGTACTGCTTCCTCGGCTGCCTGGCGGACCCGGGGATCCGTCGTGAGCCCCAGGTAATTGTTGGACCCGATCATGACGAGGCGCCGCCCGCCGATGACCACCGTCGTCCCCTCAGACTCATCGAGGGGGATGAAATACGGGTATAGGCCCGCTTCCTGCGCCGTGCGGGGATTGGTGGGGTACCCCATCCGTTCGGCGTAGGCGGGGTCAACGAGGAACTTCCGGCACTTCTCGAACAGGTCCATGCGGGTTGCACTCCTCCCAGGTTGTCGCGTCAGGTCACGCGGTAGTAGCGCATGATACTCCATTCCACAAAGCGATCCGGGAGAACGCGCCGTGCGTGAACCGCCAGGCGCTGGAACGGGTTCCCCACGGTGTACCGCAAGCGGGGGTTGGGGTGCTGAAGGATGCGGAGGACGAGCCGCGCCACGCAGGCTGGGTCCTCACCCCCAAGCTCGTCCTGCTCGATCCGCTGTAGGGCGCGGGCGAACCGCCCCAGGTACGCATCGCTTCTTGCGGAAGCAGCGGTCCTCCGCCGGTGGGAGGTAAACGCGGTCCGAGTATCGCCCGGCTCGACGAGGACAACTCGGACCCCAAACGGTCTCACCTCCATCCGCAGCGCTTCCGTGAGGCCTTCGAGGGCGAACTTGGAGGCGCTGTAGAGGCCTTGGAACGGAAGTCCGATCCGCCCGGCGATGGAAGAGATGTTCACGATCGTCCCTCCGCCTTGGGCGCGGAGCTGCGGCAACACAGCGCGGCACACCGAGAGCACCCCGAAGAAGTTCGTCGCGAACAGGTCCATTGCTTCCGCGACCGAGGTGTCCTCCACCGCTCCGGCTATCCCAAAGCCGGCGTTGTTGACGACCGCATCGAGACGCCCCGCTTCGTCCAGGATCCGCGTCACTCCGCCGGTCACGGATGCGTCGTCCCGTACGTCCATCGGAAGCGAGGTCCACCCACCTTTGGTCCTACCCTCCGATACAGACCGACTCGCCCCAAACACAGTGAACCCGTGGTGAGCGAGAAGGTCCGCGCATGCACGGCCGATCCCGGACGAAGCGCCCGTGACCAGCACTACGGAGCTGTGAGCGTTCCTCGCGCTGCGACTCCTGGACGGCGGCACGACCTATCTTAGCCCCGGGGGGGCGAAGAAGGCGCCTCGCCTGGTCGCTCGGATCAGCGCACGATCCTCAACCCGCTACCGCCGAGCAGCCCCTCGACCTCGTCACGGGTGGCCCACAGCAGGTCCCCGGGATTCGTCTGCTTGAGGGTGGACGCAGCGATCCCGTAGCGCACACCCGCCTCGGGACCGTCCGTCAACCACCCGAACAGGAACCCGCCGGCAAACGCGTCGCCCGCCCCCACCCGGTCCACGATCTCGATGTCGTAGACGGGGCCCGGGATGATCTTCCCCTGGGTGTGGACGATCGCCGTCCACGTGTTCCGCCACACCGACGGCGTCTCGCGCACGGTGATCGCCACCGCGGCAAGGTCGAACTCTCGGCTCAATCGCTCGGCCACCTCGTCGTAGGATGCCTCCTTGATCCCAAACACCCGTTCCGCGTCTTCCTCGGTCGTGATGAGGACATCGGCCCGGCCCACGAGGTCGCTCATCACCCGCCGTGCCTCCGCTTGGGACCACAGTTTAGCCCGATAGTTGAGGTCGAGGGAAACAAGGAGCCCGGCTTCCTTCGCCCTCCGCACCGCTTCCTTCGTCGCCTCCGCCGCAGACGGGGAGAGCGCCGGAGTGATCCCAGTGGTGTGGAAAGCCTGAGCTCCTCGGAACACCTCCTCCCAGTCCACCTCCCCAGGGCGGATGTTGGCCATCGCCGATCCCCGGCGATCGTAAAGCACGGAGCTCGCCCGAGGACTGGCCCCGAACTCCACGAAATACAGGCCCACCCGGTCCTCGTCTGTCCACACGATGTGGGACACGTCCACCCCATGGCCCCGCGCCTGGTTCGCGATCATCCTCCCCAACGGATTGCGGGTGAGGCGCGTCACATAGGTGGTGCTGAGCCCAAGCCGCTGGGCAGTCACGGCCACGTTCAGCTCCGCCCCTCCCACCAGGGCGTCCAGCGTTTCCGTCTGCTCCAACCGCTGAAAGCTCGGCGGAGACAAGCGGATCATCGTCTCTCCGAAGGTCACAAGGTTATACGCCATCGCCCCACCTCACCGTCGCGCCTGTTGTACCACTGCGACGAACTTCCGCGCCCTCTCGGCAAGGTCCTCATACCGCTCGTCTGCCACGGCCTTCTTGTCCACGAGCCAGGAGCCGGCACAGACGGCGGCCGCCCCAGCCCGAATGAATTCGCCCGCGTTGTCGGCGGTGATCCCCCCCGTGGGGACAAGCGGAATCTGGGGGAGCGGTCCGTGCACTTCCTGAAGGTAGCGAGGCCCGAGAACGCTCGCCGGAAACACCTTAACCAAGTCCGCCCCGGCCTCCCACGCGGTGAGGATCTCGGTGGGGGTCATCGCGCCGATGATCGTGGGAACCCCATACCGGTGGCCCATCTCCAGAACATCGAGCCTCACTGTGGGCGTGACCAAGAACTGGGCCCCGGCGAGAATTGCCTGCCGAGCGGTGGGGGCATCGAGCACGGTTCCCGCCCCCATGAAAATCTCGGGAAGCTCCTCCCGGGCTCCCTCGATCGCCCGCAGCGCCCCGGGCGTGGTCATCGTGATCTCCAGGCAGGAAAGGCCCCCCGCGGATAGCGCCTGAGCGACCCGCACGAGATCGCTCGTCGCTTGCACGCGGATGATCCCCAAGGCTCCA
>JBBIQN010000040.1:0-15648 GCA_037442305.1 Candidatus Bipolaricaulota bacterium | reverse complement strand
CGGGGGACGGGCTACCCTCGCTGCTGTGGCCAAGAAGATCTTGTCTCTCGCGCTCGCTGTAGCGACGACGTGGGTGGCCCTGGGCCAGAGCCGTGCAGAGCTGCGGGCCGAGGCGGCGGCCTTGTACCCGTTGCGGTACGAGGCTGCAAACCTCGAGCGGCTGATTGCGCTCCACGAGCAACTTCTCGCCCAGGAACCTGGGAGCCGCGGTCAGCTCGCGCTCCTTGCCCAGCTGTGGTACGAGTGGGCAGCCCTTGCCCCCGAGGCACGCGAGGAAGAGGGGCTCCGGCGGGCCGCGGACTACGGGTCCCGGGCCCTCGGCCTGAACAACCTCGCGGAGCTCCAGGGGATATCGGAGGGTGCTCTGCGGAGCCTCCTCGACGGGGTGACCGACCCCGCCTACACCCTGTGGACGGCCCATAGCTGGGGCCTCCTTCTGGGGAGGATGAACCCGTTGGCCGCGTTCGCCTCCCTGGGGAAGATCCGAATCCTCTACGAGCGGGTGATCGCGCTCGATCCTGGCTACTTCGGAGGGTCGGGGCCCCAGGCGTACGGGGCGCTCCTCGCCAACCTCTCCGACTACGGGATCCTCTTTGGGGTCAAGCTCTCCGAGGCCAAGGCGTTCCTAGAATGGGCGCTTGAGCTCGATCCCGCGTACCTAGAGAACCACGTTGCCTACGCGTGGGAGTACGCTCGGCGGGCCAAGGACCGGGCCCTGTTCGAGTCCCTCCTCAAGCACGTCCTCGAGGCTCCGATCGGGGAGTGGACGTTCTGGAACCGCCACGCCAAGGAGAAGGCCGGCGAGTACCTCGCCAAGGTGGGGCAGCTCTTCAGGTGAGGGAGGGGAGCACCGCCCGTGGTCCGTTTCCATCGCCCACGGCCACGAACGGGATCCCGTACGCCCGCTCCAGGAGAGGAGGGGTGACGACCGCGGAGGGCACTCCGGTGGCGAGGATCTCGCCCGAAGAAAACAGGGCCACCCGGTCCGCGTACAGGAGGGCGTTGTTCGGGCTGTGAGAGGAGACTCCAGCCCCCAGCCCTTTCGCCACGACCTCCTGCACCGCGCGGAGGACCCGATGTTGGTTCGCGGGGTCGAGGTGGGCGTCGGGCTCATCGAGGAGGAGAAACGCGGCCCCTTGGGCAAGGCCGCGCGCGACGAGGACGAGCCGTCGTTCCCCTCCGCTCAGGGTGTAGTAGGGACGATCCCTGAACCCTTCGAGCGAAAGCGCGGTGAGCGCCTCCGCGGCGGCGGCGCGGTCCCGGGCGCTGGGCTGGCTGAGCCAGCGCACGTAGGGAGCACGGCCCATGAGGACCACCTCCCACGCCGTGAAGTTGAACGGCGGCTCGTGGAACTGGGGGACGTACCCCACAAGCCGCGCTCGCTGCCGGGCTGAGAACGACGCAAGCGGGTGATCCTCGAGAAGGACCTCCCCTTCCCCCGGGGCCCGCAGCCCCCCTGCGCAATCGAGGAAGGTCGTCTTCCCGCTTCCGTTGGGACCGAGGAGGAACGTCGTCTCCCGGGAGCGGAGGTCAAGCGAGACTCTCCGCAGCACCGGACGGCCCGGAACGTAGGCGTAGACGAGATCCTTTGTCCGTAAGGTCATCGCCAGCCCCCCCGCTCGCGCAGGAACCGCAGGAACAGGACAAGAAACAGCGGCGCCCCGAGGAGCCCGGTGAGGACGCCCAAGGGGATCTCCGCGGTGAGGGCGGTCCGGGCAACGGTGTCCAGGACGACGACGAGGGCCGCCCCCACGCCCGCTGCCGCGGGAAGGAGCCGGGCGTAGTCTGGCCCCACCACCGCCCGCGCGGCGTGGGGGACAAGAAGCCCCACCCAGCTCACAATCCCGCTCACGGAGACTGCGGAGGCCACAAGGAGGGTCCCCATCCCCACCACAAGGAACCGCGTCACGCGGACTCGCACCCCGAGGGCCTCCGCCTCCTGGTCGGCGAGCGTGAGGAGGTTGACCCGCCACCGGAAGAGGAGGAAGAAGGAGAGGCCGATCGCGGACGCAATGCCCAATGGAAGAAGGTCGGGTGCGCGTACCCCGCTTAAGCCCCCGAGGAGCCAGTACGTGATCGCGGGGAGGGTCCCCAGGGGGTCCGCGGCGTACTTCACGATCCCGAGCACAGCGGACAGGAACGAGTCCACGAGCACCCCAGCGATGACGAGGACGAGGACCCCGGCCCCGAACGCCCACCCGAGAAGCGAGGTTAGCGCCACCCCGGCGATCCCCCCGGTGAACGCGAAGGCTTGGACCACGACCGGTTGGCGGTAGAGGAGGAACGCAAGCGCCGCTCCCAGGCCGGCCCCCGAGCTCACCCCAAGCAGCCGGCCCTCAACAAGGGGATTGCGGAACACGCCTTGGTATACCGCTCCTGCCACAGCGAGGTTGGCCCCCACCAGGGCTGCTGCCCCCACCCGGGGAAGGCGAATCCGGAGGACAAGTGCCCGCACCACCTCTGCCACCTCGCCCCCGGTGAGGGCCGCCCACACCTCGCCGGGGGAGATCGGGTAGCGGCCCACCATGAGGGCAAGGAACACCACGGGAAGAGGGAGCAGCAGAACCCCCCACGCGAAGGTGGGGCGCCTCATCGGCCAAACAAGGCGGCCACGTCGTTGTGGGCGAGCTTGGCCCCGTAGAACTCTTCGTAGAACCGCACCACCTCCGAGACCAGGTCCAGCCCAGTGGACCCGGGGTGGAGGGTCTCCGCGAGCCACAGGAGCCCAAGGACGACCTCTGGCCCGGGGATGTCCCACGCCGCGAAGAACTCCGGAAACCGGTACACCCGCTTTGTGCGAACCGCGGTCACCCCCTGCCAAATTGGGTCGGTAAAGAAGGTCGTGGGCGATGCGCGGCTGTAGACGGGAACGAGGATCACCTCCGGATCCCAAACGAGGATCCCCTCGGGATCGACCCGCTGCCAAAACAGGCCCGGCCGTGGGGCGAGAGCCTTGCCCAACGGGATCCCGCCGGCAAGCTCGATGAGGACGTTCTGGATCACATCCCCGGCGTACACGTTCTGGGCGGTGTAGGCGGCGAAGTACACCCGCGGGCGGGGCGTTCTCTTCTCCGTCCCCGCGGACACACGGGCCACGATGTCCCTGAACCGGCCGACGAGGGCCGTTGCCCGCTCTTCCCGGCCGAGGAGCTTGCCCGTGAGGAGGATCGCTTCCTCGATTCCGGGGAGGGTCTCCGGATAGTAGAGGACCGTGGGGATTCTGACTTCCCCGAGAAGCGAGGCCAGGCTCTCCCCGTGGACAACGGAACTGGCGAGCACCACGTCCGGGCGGAGGGCGACGAGGGCCTCCACGGTGGGCTTCACGGGGAGCTCCTTGTCCCGGTACCGCGGATCCAGGCCTCCCAGGGCGTCCGCGGCGAGCGGGAGGGAAGGAAGGCTTGCGAAGTACGCCCCCACGAGGAGATCCCCCGCCCCCAAGGCGTACACGATCCAACTCGCCCCGCCGTGAAGGCTGACCACCCGCTGGGGCGCGCGGGGGAGGACGACCTCCCGTCCTGCCTGGTCCACCACCGGCTGGCCGAAGACGGGGGCGGCGAGGAAGAGCACGGCCAAGAACAAGCGCATCATCGTCACTTCCCTCCTATCAATGCGAGCTCCGCAGGGTGGAGCTCGATCCTGTAGAACTCCTGGTAGAACTGGGTGGCCACCTCGCGGAAGTCGAGAGGTAGGTTCCCGGGGTAGAGGAGCTCGGAAAGCCACAGGACCCCAAGGATCGACTCCGGGATCGGGGTGTCCCAGGCAAAGAGGAGTTGGGGCATCTTAAAGACGCGTTCCTCCCTCACCGCCGCGAGGTCCTTGAACACGGGGTCGGCGACGAAGTCCTTGACCTGGACCGCCCCGTAGGGGGCGATGACGATGACCTCCGGATCCCAGAGGAGGATCTGCTCAGGGCTCACGTCCTGCCAGGCCACGCCGGGGAGCCTCTCCGTTACCGTCCGGCCCCCGGCAAGGGCGATGAGCTGAGCTTGGTACATCCCCCCCGTTGCTACCCGTAGGGGGCCTGTGCCCACGAACAGGACGCGGGGGGCGAGGTCCGGTGGGGTGTCGGTCTTCGCTGTGGCGATCACCTCGTCAAAAAACGCGATCAGCCGGTCCGCTTCGGCCGCGCGGCCGAGGAGGGTGCCCACGAGCTTGGCCGTGTCCCGCACCCCGGCGAACGTCTCCGGGGAGACGACCGCCGCGGGGATCCCTACCTCTTCGAGAAGCTTGACGAGCGAAAGGTGGCGTGCCCCGGCAAAGACAAGGTCCGCCTTCAGAGCGGCGAGGGCCTCCACGGTGACGTCCCCCGGAAACGCGATCTTTTCCCACCGGGGATCGAGGCGGGCCATCACCGCCCGGCCAAGAGGGGAATCGGGGAGCCCGAGATACCGTGCCCCCACGAGGCGGTCCCCCGCCCCCAGGACGTACACGTAGGCAGTGGCCACCCCGAACACGCTCGCCACCCGCTGGGCGGGCGCGGAGACCGTTACCGCGCGCCCCGCCTGATCGGTTACAGTCACACCCTGTGCTGACGCGCCGAGCACCAGAGCCACGACTCCGACCATCACTCCCAATGCGCGCATCCTTCCTCCTTTGTGCCGAACAAGTCGTCGAGCTCGGCCAGCCACCGTAGTCCTCCCTCCACCTGAAGAAGCCGGAGTCGGCGTACCTCCTCCCGGAACGGATCCCCCCGCGTGTCCAATTCGAGAAGCCGTTTCCGGCGCCGTTCGAGGGCCTCCCTCTCCCGGGCGACGTACTCGGGGAGAAGCTCGGGGGAGAACCGGTTCAGGAAGTACAGCCGGACGAGGAACGTGCCGCGGGGGCGCCGCTCGGTGAGAGGATCGGCAAGCAGCCACGCCCAGAACCGCTTCTCCCCGGCCGGGGTGAGGGCGTACACCGTGCGGGGGGGGCGTCCGGGGGCCTCGACGGTCGAGCTTTGGATCAAGCCCTGCTCCTCCAAGCGGTGGAGCCAGGCGTAGAGTTGGCTCGAGGCCACGCGCCACGCTGGACCCAACTCCTCGCGCACCCGGACCCGCAGCTCGTAGCCGTGGGCCGGGGCGAGCTTCAGCATGCCCAAGACGAGTTCCTTCATCTGGCCTCTATTCCACCTTGGAATAGGGAAGACTACCCACCCTCCTCTCCCTTGTCCACTACAATCGGTCCCGCCAGGAGGTGGCGATGCCCGATCCGGTGATTGCTGACCTGGGGGTTGGTCGTTTCTTGGACTCCCTCGCCTCCGCGGACCCGGTCCCGGGAGGGGGCGCGGCGGCCGCGGTTGCGGGTGCGGCCGCTGGCGCCCTCCTTCAGATGGTGGTCTCCCTCGCCCTACGGCGGGGAAAGGGGTCCGCTGAAGCCGTTGTTCTGACCTCGCTTCGCGGCCGGGCGCATGCCCTGCGGCAGGAGTTTGTGGAGTTGGCGGAGGCGGATGTCACCGCCTACCGCCGCGTGGCCGACACTCTGGCCCTTCCCCGCTCTACAGCTCAGGAAGAGGCGCACCGCGCAGCCGTTCTTCAACAGGCCCTCGTTCGGGCAGCGGAGGTTCCGCGTTCCACGGCCCGGCTTGCTGTCGAGGCCCTCGTCCTCGCCACCGAGGTTGCTCCCCTCTGCCCGCGGGCGGCCCGAAGCGACCTCGTGACCGCGATCCACCTCCTCCGCGCCGCCTGTGCGTCGGCCCTCGCCAACGTGGACGCGAACGCCCTGTCCCTGGAGGAGTCCCCCGTCCGGCGCGAACTGGCCCGCGCCTGCACCGACCTGGCGACATCGGCCCGCGCCCGGACGGAGGAACTCCTTTCCCGGCTCGAACCGGCTTTGGGAACATGGCGCGGGCCCTGAGCCCCCCGTCGGCTTGACCTTTCTCTTGTTCCTAGCTATAAGACGGGCACGTGTATGCTGGGGTGGAACCCCTGAAGGAGGCGGTGCATGAGCGTCAAGGTGCGCGGGGTGGCCCTGGGGGTCGTGTTCGCGGCGGTTTTGGCGCACGGAGCGACGTGGGTCGTGTGTCCAACAGGCTGTTCGTTCTCGACCGTTCAGGAGGCAATCGCCGCGGCGTCGCCCGGCGATACGGTCCTTGTCCAGCCGGGAACCTACCGCGGTGACCTGTGGGTGAAGAAGCCGCTCGACCTTCGGGGAGAGGGGAGCGCGCCGACCGTGATCGAAGGGCGTCTGCACGTACTTGCCGTGTCTCAGGTCACGGTGGTGGGGTTCTCCTTCCACGGCGGGGGGATCCACCTCGAGGATAGCTCGGGGATCCTCGTCGCTGGCTGTGACGTTGGAGGAGGGGGAGGGATCGTTGTCCGCAGCTCGTCGGTCACCCTCCGGGAGTCCACGGTCACCGACGCGGAGGGACATGGGATCCTCGTCACCCTCGGCTCGCGGGCCCTCGTAGACGGGTGCGCGGTTCTTGGGTCGGGGGGGGATGGGATCCACATCGCGGCGTCGATGGCCGACCTGCGGGGAAACGAAGTCCACCGCAGCGGCGGGTACGGAATCTGGGCGGATGAGCGTGCCACGGTGGCCGGCGTCACCACGGTGGCGTTCTTGAGCGGCAACGCCCGGGGAACGGTGGGAGGGGCCGCCCGGTCGCTCGATCGGGACCCTCCCGGAGCGCCTGCCTCCCTCACCGTGTCCCCCGCGGATTGGACCGCGGGGCCGATCGCGATCGGGTGGACTTCGCCTGTGGATCTGACCGGAGCTGCTGCCGCCTGGTATACGATCGGCGCTCCGCCGCGAAGCCCCGAAGAGAGCACGCGGGCCGCGGGAAATCCGTTCCTCATCGCCGCGCCTCCCGAGGGGCGCCGGGTCGTGTACGTGTGGCTTGAGGATCACGCCGGAAACCGGAACCCAGCGAATCGGGCCGAGGTCACGGTCTTGTCGGACCGCACCCCACCGTCGGGAAAGGCGGCGACAACCACCGGGGGATACGTGTTCGCGACACAGATTGAGCTTCAGGTCGAGGCCACCGACCTTGCGGGAAGCGAACCCGGGAGCGGTGTTGCCTCGGTACGCCTATCCAACGACGGCAAGACGTGGGGGCCCTGGCAGCTCTTTGCCAAGAGCCTCAATTGGAACCTCGCTGCCTTCGGGGGGACCGGCGCCCCGGGACCGAAAACCGTGTTCGTCGAGCTGCGGGACAAGGCGGGCAACGTGGGGCGGCTCACCGTCGAGCTGACCCTCGTCCAGATGATCGCCTCGATGGAGCCGATCCTGTGCCTCGCGTTTACCGGGACGGGAGACCGCCTCGCCTACGGCTCGCCGGCCGGGATGATCCGCATCCTTGACTTCGCAACCGGGCAAGAACTGCGGACCCTCCGTGGCCACACCGGGGGCGTGTACGCGATCGCGTTCTCCCCGGATGGGAAGTCCTTGGTCTCCGGGGCGAACGACAACACGGCGCGCGTCTGGGACCTGACCACGGGGAAGGAGCTGCGGGTCTTGCGCGGGCATACCGGGGCCGTGTGGACGGTGGCGTTCGCTTCCGACGGGAAGACCGTTGCCTCGGGGTCGTCCGACTCTACGATCCGGCTGTGGGACGCGTCCACAGGGAGGCACCTCCGAACCCTAGAGGAGCACGCGGGCCCGGTGCGCGCGGTTGCGTTCTCCCCCGACGGGAAGCTGCTCGCTTCCGGTTCCGACGATCGCACGGTGCGGGTGTGGGACCCGGCGACCGGGAGGCGCAAGCACACGATCACCGAGCACACGGAAGCCGTCCGGTCGGTCGCGTTCTCCCCCGATGGGAAGGCGCTCGCCTCGGCCTCGCTGGATGGGAAGGTCGGGCTGTGGGATCCCGTTACGGGAAGGGTGATTCGCACGATCCGTGCTCACGCCGAAGGGGTGAGGTCGGTCGCGTTTGCTCCGGATGGGAAGACGATTGCCTCCGGTTCCACGAAGGGGAAGGTCGCAGCGTGGAGTGCGGCGACAGGCAAGGAACTCCAGGTTCTGGAAGGACACACCGATTCGGTCAATGCCTTGGCCTACTCCCCCGACGGGCGGACCTTGGCCTCGGGAGGAAGCGACACCACCCTCCGGCTGTGGCCGGCGGGGCCGTAGGGCCGAGCCCCCACCGGGCGCAGACTCAGGTCGCCCCTCCACGGGATTGCCACAAGGCCGCCATAGGACGTCCTGCGGCGGAGGGGAGACTCCCGCCGTTGATCCTAACGTGCGAGGAGGCTCCATATGGCAACGAACCTGAAGTTTGCGGGCGCGTGGTTGGCTCTGGTGTTGATGGTCGTCGTCAGTGGCACGGCGCAGACGGGCGGAAGCCAGCCCGCACCGACGGACCGCGGACCGGTCAGTTTGTTTGGCGGGGGAGCGTTCCCCGGCGGCTATCTCAAGTACACGTACGCGGTCACCCGCCAAGGCGCGGCGCGTCCTGCAACGACAACGACGGAGATCAGTCCGCTTCCGGACGGGACCTACTCCGTGGTCTCGACGAGCACGGAGGTCGTGCCCCTGGCGCTTGTGAACATCGGGTTCTTCGGGGTCCCTCTTCCCCGCCTCGGGGTCCGCGTGGCGGAGAACACGAGCGGAACGATCGACCTTTCGCCGCTCTCGAACATCGCCTCGACGACGATCGAAGCTGGAAAGAACTACATCCTTCCCGACGGGGGGCGGTTCCGGGCCGGTGAGATGGGAACGATCGCCGGGATCCAGGTCGTCTACGGCACCTACACCCACGCTGACTATACAAACGTCGAGATCGAAATCGCGTTCCCGGTGGATCTTGCCGTCCGGGCGCTTCTTCCGTTCCCGGCGAAGATGGTGTTCCGCTACAGCACGGCCCCCATGGGCGACCGACCGTTCCAGATGTTCAGCTCGGTCGAGCTCACCGAGTTCGTCTATCGGCCGGCGGGTGGGAAATGATCGCGTTTCAAGGCGTCCACAAGGTCTACCCCTTGGGAGAGACGAAGGTTGAAGCGCTGCGGGGGGTGTCCGTTGAGATCCCCCGAGGTGGGATGACGGCGATCACCGGGCCCTCGGGCTCGGGGAAGTCCACGCTCCTCCACCTCGCGGGGTGCCTGGATGCCCCGACCCGGGGTCGAGTCACGTGCAACGGGGTTGATCTCGGGTCCCTCTCCTCCCGCGGGCGGGCCGACTTCCGCGCCCAAACCGTGGGCTTTGTGTTCCAGAAGTTCAACCTTGTCCCCAACCTCACCGCGTTGCGGAACGTGGAGCTTCCCCTCCTTCTTCGCAACGAGCCTACGGCGAGCGCCCGGAAGAAGGCCCTTTCCGCCCTTGCAGTAGTCGAGCTCACCGAGCGGGGCCGGCACCGGCC
This sequence comes from Candidatus Bipolaricaulota bacterium, assembly GCA_037442305.1. Classification (GTDB taxonomy): domain Bacteria; phylum Bipolaricaulota; class Bipolaricaulia; order Bipolaricaulales; family Bipolaricaulaceae; genus Bipolaricaulis. Next base: position 6,377 of record JBBIQN010000040.1, on the reverse strand, counting down.
GACGAAGCTCTCCGGTGGGGAACAGCAACGGGTGGCGATCGCGCGGGCCCTCGTCCACGACCCGGAGGTCATCCTTGCCGACGAGCCAACCGGAAACCTCGATACGGAGACCGGGAGGAGGATCCTCGATCTTCTGCGCCGGCTCGTGGCGATGAACAAGACGGTTGTTGTGGTGACCCACAACGCGGAGATCGCGGCCGACGCGGATACGCGTATTGCCCTCCGCGACGGGAAAGTGGAATCCCTCTATCAGGGGAACGGAGGGAAGAGATGACGCTCCATCTCGTCAAGCTTGCTCTGGGGAGCATCCGTAGCCGGAGGACGCGCTCCTGGCTCACGGTGATCGGGGTCCTGATCGGCGTGGCGGCTGTGGTATCTCTCCTCTCGATCGGCACCGGAGTCGAGAGGGCCGTGCTTCAGCAGTTCAAGGACATCGGGTACGACATCATCGTCATCACGAGCGGGGGAGCGCCCACCGTCGCCGGAGGGACCTCCCGCAGCGGAATGGCCTTGGGACCGGGGGGTGTGGGAACTTCGGGCACGACCGCGCCGGCGGGGCAGACGTTCGACCCAACCCAGATCGGCCAGCCTGGGGCCACGTCCGGGGCGACCGCGGCGTCCACTGCCGGAACGGTCAGTACGGAGAAGCTCGTCCGGGCGGTGCCCGGTCTCGTCGAGGCGGGGAACCTCGGGACGAGAGTGGTGAGCGTGGACGGCCCGGCCGCAAGTGGGTTCCTTCGCTTGACGACGCCGTCGCAGAGCTTCCTGAGGGCGTTTCCGTCCATCCTCGGGGGGTTCAAGGTTGAGAGCGGGGCCTTGTTTACGGACACCACAAAGAACGAGGTTATTGTGGGCGCGCGCAGCGCGGCCACTCTCGGGATCAAGGTCGGCGACGTCATCCCGATCGACGGGGAGAGGTTCACCGTAGTGGGGATCCTCGCGTCTTCGAGAGCGGGGGTCGGGGCCCAGCCGGCCTCTCCCGGGGCCCAAACTGGAGCAAGCGGGGTCGTGGCCGGGGCAGCTCGGGCAGGGGGCGCCTCGTTCCTCACCCGCGGTCTCACGAACACCGACGATTCGCTGTTCGTTCTTGCCGAGCGCGCCAGCGCCGTGTGGGGCGTGCGGAATACGGACACGACGACCATCGTGCGCATGGCGAAGGGAGCGGACGTGGGCCAGGTGCTGTCCCAGATCACGACCGAACTTTCCGCCCAGGGCGTGCGGGGGACTCCGACCTCGGTCCAGCAGATCGCGGCGAGCATCCAGGGGACTTTGGGGATGATCGCGACGGTCTTGGCGAGCATCGCCGCCGTGGCGGTTGTCGTGGGCGGGGTGGGGATGATGAACACGATGTACACCTCCGTTGTGGAGCGGACGCGGGAGATCGGGATTCTGAAGGCGATTGGGGCCCGCGATGGTCAGGTGATGGCCCTGTTCCTTGTGGACTCGGGCCTGATGGGCCTCATCGGCGGCGTCCTTGGCCTGGCCGCGGGAGGTCTTCTGAGCCTATTCGGAACGCGTCTTCTTGGTCCAGCCCTTGGGGTGGGGTCGTTTGTCCCCGTGTTCGGGGCGCCGCTCATCCTCGGGGTGGTCGCGGCCTCGTTTGTGATCGGGGCTTTGTCCGGGGCGTGGCCGGCGTGGCGTGCGTCGCGGCTGAACCCAGTGGAGGCCCTCGCCGCGGAATAGGCCAAACCTGCCTGAACAGCGAGCGCCCCCCCGGCGATCCGGCAGGTCCCACCGGCCCCGCCGGTTTGCCCCGGGGACAGCCGCACGCTACAAACAGTGAGCCCCGCGAGCGGGGTCTCCGACGATGCCGACGCCAAGGGAAGTGCGTACCCTGGTCCAGCGGTTCCACGAGAACCGCGCTTCCTACCTGTCCGGCCCGTACAACGAGACCCAGACCCGGATCGAGTTCGTGGACCCGTTCTTCACCGCGCTGGGCTGGGACGTGGCCAACGTCCGGGGTTACGCCGAAGCGTACAAGGACGTCGTTCACGAGGACGCGATCGTGGTCGGCGGCATGACCAAGGCCCCGGACTACTCGTTCCGCGTGGGCGGGGCGCGCAAGTTCTTCGTCGAGACGAAGCGCCCCGGCGTGAAGATCAAGGACGACGCCGGGCCCGCGTTCCAGCTCCGGCGCTACGCGTGGTCAGCCAAGCTGCCGCTCTCGATCCTCACGAACTTCGCCGAGCTCGCGGTCTACGACTGCCGGGTCAAGCCCGAGCGGAGCGATCCCGCGAGCGCGGCGCGCATCCTCTACCTCTCCTGCGACGAGTACGAGGCTCGCTGGGACGAGCTTTCCGGGATCTTCGCCAAAGACGCCGTGCTCACGGGCTCGTTCGACCGCTACGCCGAGTCCACGAAGGCCAAGCGGGGCACGGCCGAGGTGGACGACGCGTTCTTGGCCGAGATCGAGGGCTGGCGGGAGGCCCTCGCCCGGAACTTTGCCCTCCGCAACCCCGATCTCTCCCAGCGCGAGGTCAACTTCGCCGTCCAGCGCACGATGGATCGGATCATCTTCCTCCGCATCTGCGAGGACCGGGGGATCGAGCCCTACGGCGGGCTCCAGGCTCTCCTGAACGGTCAGAACATCTACGGCCGCCTCGGGCAGCTCTTCCGCCGCGCCGACGAGCGGTACAACTCCGGCCTGTTCCACTTCCGACCGGAGAAGGGCCGGCCCGAGCCGCCCGACGAGCTGACCCTCGGCCTGGCCGTGGATGACAAGGTCTTGAAGGACATCCTCCGTCGCCTGTACTACCCGGATAGCCCGTACGAGTTCTCCGTGCTCCCTGCCGACATCTTGGGTCAGGTGTACGAGCAGTTCCTGGGGAAGGTCATCCGCCTCACCCCCGGCCACCGCGCCGTGGTCGAGGAGAAGCCCGAGGTCAGGAAGGCGGGCGGGGTCTACTACACCCCGACGTACATCGTGGACTACATCGTCGAGCACACCGTGGGAAAGCTCCTGGAGGGGAAGACGCCCCAGGAGGTGGGCGGGTTCACCCAGGCGTGGAAGCGGTCGGCGAAACTGCACCCGCTGCGCGTGCTCGACCCCGCGTGCGGGTCCGGGTCGTTCCTGCTTGGCGCGTACCAGTACCTCCTCGACTGGTACCGCGACCGGTACGTCGAGGACGGTCCCGCGAAACACGCCAAGGGCCGCAACCCGCGCCTGTACCGCGTCGGTCTCCCCTCCCCCGCCGGCCTTTCGGTACCCCCCTCTCCCCCGCGTGGGAGAGGGCAGGGTGAGGGGGGACAGCGTGAGGGTGCCTGGCGCCTGACCACTGCCGAGCGGAAGCGGATCCTCCTCACCCACATCTACGGCGTGGACGTAGACCCCCAGGCCGTGGAGGTGACCAAGCTCTCCCTCCTTCTCAAGGTCCTGGAGGGTGAGACCCAGGAGACGTTGGACAGCTTCTGGCGGTTGTTTCAGGAGCGGGCGCTGCCCGATCTTGGGGCGAACATCAAGTGCGGGAACAGCCTCATCGGCCCCGACTTCTTCGCCGGGGCGGAGTACAGCCTGCTCGACGAAGAGGAGCGGTACCGGATCAACCCGTTCGACTGGCGCGCCGAGTTCCCCGACGTGTTTCCTTTCGCTCCCTCTCCCCTTGCGGGAGAGGGTCGGGGTGAGGGGGCTATTCCATCTCCCCCAGGCCAGGGCAGCGGCTTCGACGCCGTGATCGGCAATCCGCCGTACATCCGCATGGAGGCGTTCAAGGAACTCAAAGACTACCTGCGTGCGCGCTACCGCGTCCATGACGAGCGCAGCGATCTCTACGTGTACTTCATCGAGCGAGAACACGAGCTGCTGCGCGAAGGTGGAATGTTCGGGATGATCGTGTCGAACAAGTTTCTCCGTGCGGGGTACGGGAACAAGGTGCGGGAACTCCTCTCCGAGGTTGCGACAGTCCACCGCATCGTGGATCTCGCTGGATTGCCGGTCTTTGCTGGGGCAACTGTCAGGACAATCGTGCTGATTACGAGCAAGGGGCGAACCGATGCGCCCGCGGCCTATTCACCGCCGCCGGAGCGCGAGAGGTTCATAGGGATCGAGAGTGGCAGCACAACTCTCGGAAACGTCGTCGTCCCACTCTCCTACGAACTGCCACAGGCCGCCCTTTCTGCAGGCTCGTGGAACCTCACGGCCCCCCACAAAGCGGTTCTCGTCGAGCAACTCCGCTTGCTTGGACAGCCGCTGATCGAGGTTGTCAACGGCCGGATCTGCAGGGGTATCGTGTCCGGCCTCACCGCAGCTTTCGTCATCTCTGGCGAGCAGAGAGACGCCATTCTGCGCATCAACCCCGAGGCAGATGAGATCATCCGGTCCTTCCTCCAGGGGCGTAGCATCCGACGTTATCGCGTTGAAGTGGTTGACGAATACCTGATCTACACCCATCACGGGATTGACATGGCGCCATACCCGGCTGTTCTTGATCACCTACGGCCGTTCAAGAGCCAGCTGGAAGGACGCGCAACGCAACAAGCGTGGTACGAGCTTCAACAGCCCCAATTCGCGTACAAGGAACTGCTTGAGCGGCCCAAGATCGTCTTTCCCGACATTGCGACGAGCTGCCGGTTTTCGCTCGACCACGATGGGCACTTCAGCGCGAACACGGTCTACTTTCTGCCTACGGACGACCTTCGCCTACTCGGCCTGCTCAATTCACGCCTCGCCCACTTCTACTTCGCACAGGTCTGCGCAGCCCTGGAGGGTCCGGGAGAGGCATACCTGCGCTTCTTCGGTCAGTACCTTGAAGGGTTCCCGGTCCACTTGCCCGATCCTGTTGACAAGGCCCGACACGGCAAGATGGTGGCGCTCGTCCAGACCATGCTCGACCTGCACAAGCGACTCGCCGCCGCCAAGACCGCCCACGAGAAGGACGTGCTCCAGCGCCGGATCACCGCCACCGATCGGCAGATCGACCAACTCGTCTACGCCCTCTACGGCCTCACCGACGAGGACATCAAGATGGTGGAAGAGGGGACAGCACGAGCATGACCCAAGTTCAGGAGCTACTCCAGATGGCTATCCACAACCCGGCAGGTCTGCGTTTCGATGAGGTGGTTCGCCTGGCGGAGGCATTTGGCTTTCGATGGAGCCGGCAGCGAGGTAGCCATCACATCTTCTCCCACGCCAGAGTTCGGGGCTCCTGAACCTCCAGGATGTGAAGGGCATGGCCAAGCCTTACCAGGTTCGTCAGTTCCTCAAGCTCGTGGAACGGTATGATCTGGAGTTAGGGGGTGAACCGTGAAGGACTACCACATCAACATCTTCTGGAGCGACGACGACGGTGGGTACATCGCCGACATTCCTGACCTTGAAGCTTGCTCTGCTTTCGGAGCTACAGCAGAGGAGGCCCTACGGGAGGTAAAGATCGCCAAAGCCGCTTGGCTCGAGGCAGCCCACGCCGAAGGGCGCCCCATCCCCCAGCCCCGCTACCGCCCTGCTATCTACCAAGCTACAGGGTGATCTCCATCCACACGAGCCGCGCCGCCAAAACCGCTTACGAGAAGACCATGCTCCAGCGCCAGATCGCCGCCACCGACCACCAGATCAACCAGCTCGTCTACGCCCTCACCGCCGACGAGATCAAGATCGTGGAGGAGGGCACGTAATGCGCCTTCTGGCGACACATGGGAGGGATACGTGATGCATCTTGAGCTGTTGAGAATCTTCGCTTGGCCTATGGCGATTGTGGTACTGGGACTTGGGTCTCTCGTCATCTTCTGGAAGCCGATTGCGAGGAAGATCGGGGAGGCCACGGAACTGCGACTCCGAAACCACCTCTTCATGAGAGCTGGACTGCGAGGGAGCGAGACAGAGCCGGAAGAGGAGGTGGACCAGGCAGATACAGCTGCCGCGCCGCGTCAAGCCCGGTCACGCCTCCTGCTGGAGAGCTCCCACACCGACCGGAATACAACCGCGCAGACAAGCGTGGGCATCTCTACTGGCTCGGACACGATCTGATGTGGACAATCGCGGTTGCGGCAGCCGAGGGAGGAATGGACAAGATAGAACATGGGTTGAGGCAGAGTCTGCACCATGCCCGAGAGCTCCAGCTGCCCCAGAGCATTACGCAAGTGCTGGAAGCCTCATGCCGCGACGTTAGGAGCGCCTCTGGAATGGACAAGGAACGAGTTGAGAAACTCATCAGCCAACTCGTCGACGTTAAAGCCCAAATCGGGAAGCTGTTGGAAAGTCAACAGGAAGGCTTCCGACCTCGACCGGGTTGACGGGGGTCAATGATCTCCGGCAGGGGGGGTGTATGACGCTGACCTACGATCCTCGGCACAACATGGCGCATGTCCGCCTGAGGGAGAGGACGACGGGGGTGGAGACCCTTCGCATCAGCGACGAGCTGAACATAGACCTTGCCCCCGACGGG
>JBBIQN010000039.1:0-17170 GCA_037442305.1 Candidatus Bipolaricaulota bacterium | reverse complement strand
TTGACGACCCGCAGATACCAGTAGACCTCCAGGGCCCGCAGTTGCGGTGTCCGTAGGTAGCGCAGGCGTGTGGTCTCAGGATCGGTCTGCCAGTCCAGTATCTCGCCGATGACCGGGTACTCGTCGCACGGATACCCGGCCTCGCGCCAGGTCTGGGTTTCAGCAGCTAAGACCTGGTATAGGTGGTTCATAGGCTTCGACTGCCCAACGAGCGTAGCGCGGCATGGGTCGCCTGTCCAGATTTGCGTGGCAAGGCAACATCCTGACGGTATTGGTTCACGCTACCCTTGTCCCTGTTTGCCTCTGACAACAGGTTTGGGGGGCATCCGGGCGAGCCGGAAATGACCTGCTGGCGTGCCAAGGCCCCGCCAGTTGACGCCCCTCACCCCAAGGGATAGCATTCCCCCCGGATTTCGCCGCAGCACTTAGGAGGTGGAGATCCCCTTGGAGCAGGTAACAGAAGACACCCGCCGTGCCTCCCCGGGCACCGTCGCGTTCCACGGGGTCGGCCGGCGCAAAGAGGCCGTGGCCCGGGTGTACGTGAAGGAAGGCGATGGCCGGATCGCCGTGAACGGTCGGCCCGCCGAGGAGTATTTCTCGGCGTTCGCGTTCGGCACGGATCACCTCAACCGCCACCTCCTCTCCCCGTTCTACGCCACGGGGACGATCGGCCGGTACGCGGTGCGCGCCCGGGTGGAGGGCGGCGGCCCCACCGGGCAGCTCGAGGCGGTGCGCCTGGGGATCGCCCGGGCGCTCGTCGAGATGACCCCCGAGTTCCGAAAGCCCCTCCGCGACGCCGGGCTCCTCACCCGCGACGCGCGCGCCGTGGAACGGAAGAAGTACGGGCACCGCAAGGCCCGGAAGAAGGAGCAGTACTCCAAGCGGTGATGCGATGAAACCAGGAATCCATCCCGAGGTCCATCGGGCCGTGATCCACTGTAGCTGCGGGACCACGTTCGAGACCCTATCTACGAAAAAGGATCTCCGCGTGGACGTGTGCTCCCAGTGCCACCCCTTCTTCACCGGCGAAACGCGCCTCGTGGACGCCGAAGGACGGGTGGAGCGGTTCGCCCGCAAGTACGGGAACTGGCAAGAGGCGCCTAAGAAGGCGCCCGAAGAGAAGAAACCCGCGCGGAAGGGAGCGAAGAAGCGCGCCTAATGCCGATCGGGGGACAGGCGATCATTGAGGGGGTCATGCTCCAAGATGGCCCGCGGGTGGTGGTGGCCGTGCGCACCCCGGAGGGGGGGGTCGCCGTCGAACCCCTTTCCACGAAGTTCAGCTCCCCGCGCCTGGAGGGGATTCCGTTTGTGCGCGGGGCGGTGAGGCTCTTGCAGATGCTCACCCTGGGCTGGGCCGCCCTCCAGCGTTCCGCTGAGCTCGCCCACCCCGAGGAGGCCGTGTCCCGCTGGGAGTTCCTGACCACAATTCTCTTCGCGGTCGTGTTCCTCGTGGGAGGGTTCATGCTTCTTCCGGCGTTCCTCACCGGGCTCACCGGGATCGGGAACCGGGTCCTGTTCAACCTCGTCGAGGGGGGGATCCGGGTCCTGTTCTTCCTCGCCTACCTTGCGGGGATCTCGTTTCTCCCCGACATCCGGCGGGTGTTTGAGTACCACGGGGCGGAGCACAAGGTCGTCCACGCCTACGAGGAGGGCGAGGCGTCTGTGTCGGACGCTCGGGGTAGAAGCTCGATCCACCCCCGGTGCGGGACGAGCTTCCTCCTTCTGTTCGTGGTGGTGGCGATCCTCGTCTACTCGCTTGTCCCCACGCCCAACGTCTGGGCACGTCTTCTGGGGCGACTCGTCCTCCTTCCGGTGGTGGCGGGGATCGCCTACGAGCTCCTCCGGTTTGGATCGCGGCACCCGCAGGCGTGGTGGCTGCGGCCCCTTCTTCTCCCCGGTCTCCTCCTCCAGCGGTTCACGGCCCGCGAGCCCTCCGATGACCAGATCGAGGTCGCTCTGGCCGCCCTGCGCTACCTGACCGACGACAGCGCCCGCAGCCTGTCCACCACCGGCGAGTAGGGCACGCGCACCGATCCGATCGCGTCCTTCACCGAACCCGGTCCGTGGTCGTCGGACCCGCCGGTTGGGACGAGGTCGAGCTTGGCGACCACGGTCTCGATCTCACGGGGATCCGCGCGGAGGGGTTGGCGCGAGCTCTCGTAGGGGTAGTACACCTCGGCCGCGGCCAGGCCTTCCTCGGCGAGCCCGCCCAGGGCTTCCTCCCAGTCCGGGAAGGAAAGGAAGCCGGGGTGGGCGAGGGCCGCTACCCCCCCCGCGGCGCAGATCGCGCCGATCACCTGCCGGCTCGTCGGGCGGGGGAGAGGTACGTAGCATGGGGCCCCTTGGGAAAGGTACCTTCGGAACGCATCCTCGTAATCCTGAGCCCATCCCCGCGCGATGAGGAGCGCGGCAAGATGGGGCCGGCCCACTACGCCCGCGGCGGCCTCGCTGACCTCGGCGAAGGTGAGGGGGATTCGAAGGACCTCCCGGCACCGCGCGACCATCTCCTCCATCCGCCGGTTGCGGGCCTCTTCCATCCACCGGAAGAGCGCCCCAAGCGCCGGGTGGCGGGGAGAGAGGAAGTAGCCCACGATCTCCCCGCGCTCTCCCCCAATGCTGACCTTCGCCTCGACTCCCGCGATCACCTCCGCTCCCTCGATCTCCGTCACCGGGAAGTGGAGGTCGGGGCCGATCGTGTCGTGATCGGTGATCGCAATCGCCGAAAGCCCGGCCCCTTTCGCTCGCCGTACCACGCCCGTCAGGTCGAGGGTCCCGTCCGACCACCGGGTGTGCAGGTGAAGATCAGCCCACCGCGGTTCCCGCATCGCGCTCCTTCCACACCCGGTCGAGGATCCCGTTGATCGCCGCGGGGGACTGCTCTGTTCCGTAAGCCTTGGCGAGCTCCACCGCCTCGTCGATCACCGCTTCCGGAGGGGTTGGGGTGTAGAGAAGTTCGTATAGGGAGAGGCGCAGGATGTTCCGGTCCACCAACGGGAGCCGATCAAGCCCCCACCCCCGGGCCCGCTGGTCGATGACGCGATCGATCTCTCCTTGGTGCGTGCGTACTCCGGATCGGAGGAGGCGGGCGAAGTCCTCTTCGTCCGCGGTCAGCGGCTCGTCCAGGGTGAGGGGCTCATCGGCGGAGGGGGGGAGGTACTCGTTGCGGTACAGGGACCTGAGGACTGCCTCCCGGGCGCGGCGGCGCACGCTAGGCGCGGCCAGGCCGCGCGGTTCCCACCACGATCATCCGTACCTCGGGGACCTCGAGCCCGGTCTTGGCGGCGATCTCGTGGGCGAGGAGACTCTGCAGGCGCTCGGCCAACGTCGGCACTTCCTCACCAGGGGGGAGATGGAGGAGGACCTCCAGGGCGAGGCCGCCCCCCATCGGGCGGATTTGAACGCGGAATTTGTGGAGCCCAAGCTCCTCCCGGAGGAGGACCCCTGCCATCTCGTGCACCGTCTGGGGGGTGATAAGGATCAACCCTTTGGGACCTGGCTTTCGCAGAGCGCGCCGGATGGCAAGGCGGCTTCGAGCAGCCCCGACGAACACCACGCTTGCCCACACGATCGTCACCGCCCACACCCCAAGGAGAACGCGCAATGCGACGGTGGGCAACGTCGCCATTCCGGGGATTCCCACCTCGAGCTGCCCCCACACGAGCGCCGCCACCACCACCGCCGCTGCGCCAAGCAACGACACCGCCCCAGCCGCAAACATGTACCCGCTCATGGCTCTCTCTCCTTCCGTCGCCCTTCCTCGGGGAACACGACCCGTACCACGTCCACGTTCACCTCGTCCACCGGTAGAGCGGTCATCTTCTCCACCTCGGTCTTCACCTTCATTTGCAGCCTCTGGGCGATGGTCTGGACCGAATGGCCGTAGAGCACCCCTACCTTGAGGGCGAGCTTCACCCGGCCTTCGGAAAGCTCTACCTCCACCAGGCGGCGCACCGCGTCCCCCCGGGGCACCGTCCCCCCCTTGGGGGAGGCCACGCCCGCGACGTCCGCGGCCGCAAGCCCGGCGATCGTGGCGATCACGTCCCGGGAAATGGAAATCTTACCTTCTTCAGGGCTTTCCCCGATCAACTCCTCATCCCTCGGCATCTTCCCCCCTCTCGTCGAGCATCAGCACCTCTTGGGGAGGGATCACTTGGCGCACGTGGATGCCGACCTGTCCCACCTTGATCCCCACCATGCCTTCCAGTTCCTCTCGCACCCGTTGCTGAACGGCCCTCGCGACGCCGTGGACGGAGTACCCCAGCACGATCGCAATGCGTAGGTCCACATCGACCACATCGCCCCGAACTGCGATCTGGACGCCCTCCTCGCCGCCGGAGAGGATGCCGATGATCCCTCCGCCTCCCCGCAGCGGGCGCACCCCTTCCACCCCCTCCACCGCTCGCGCGGAAACGGAGATCAGCACCTCCTGACGCACCGTAAGGAGGCCCAGGGGCTGGGGGGTCTCCCACCGCTGCTCGGCCACCTAGCTCACCCTCTCCACGTAGGCGCCCGTGCGCGTGTCCACGCGGATCACCTCTCCCGCCGTCACGAAGAGAGGAACCTTGACCACGAGCTCGGTCTCCAGGGTTGCCGGCTTTTCCCCGCCGGTTGCGGTGTCCCCGCGGATCCCGGGCGGGGTGTCCTTGACTCGCAGGTCCACGAAGTTCGGAGGGATGACCTTCACCATCCGGTCCTGGTAGAAGAGGCCCGTGAAATCAAGGCCCTCGATCAGGTAGCCACGCAGGGGGTCCACCTGCTCCGGAGAAAGCTCGTGCTGCTCGAACGTGTCCTTCTCCATGAACGCGTACTTGCCGCCCGCTTGGTACAGGTACTGCAGGATCCGCGTCTCCAGATACGCGGATTCGAGGTTATCGGAATCCTTGAGCGTCTTGGAGATGGCGCGTCCCGTGCGAAGGTCTTTGAGTTTCGCCCGCACGAACGCCCCGCCCCGCCCGAGCTTGACGTGCTCGAACTCGGTCACCTCGTAGAGGTCGTTGTCGAAGACAAGGGTCATCCCTCGTGAGATCTCGCCGATGGAAATGCCCATCACTGGCCTCCTCACTGCCGTTTATACCCCGTCGTTTCGGAGGGCACAACCGGCTGCGTGGATCGGAGCTTGGTCAACCCTGGCGGAAGCGCCGCTTCCCGAGGGTGACTACCTGGTCAAGGGCCACGTGCAGAAGTTGCGGGAGCCACACCCCCCCAAGCACGGGGAGCGCCGAGTCCCACGGAAACGCCCGCGGGAAGGGGATGCCAACTACCCCGTGCAGGATCGCCCACCCCACCCCTCCCAAGGTCCCCAGGTAGAGGAGGCGGGTCAGAGGACCCCAGAACGGGGAGTGGGAGATCCCTCGATGCCGGAACAGGGCCGCGTAGGGCCGCCACACGAGGCGTGCTCCCCGCCAGCGGCGGGCGGCATCGCTCTGCGCGAGGTCAAGATCTGGGGATAGGAACAAGCTTCCGCCGATGTACGCCCCGGCGAAGAACACAAGAGAGGACCTCCCCATCCCAAGGGCAGCCCCGAGGGCGACCCACCCGGGGAGCGTTCCCAGCTCCCAGGCAAGGTGCGTCCGTCCACGCGGCATGCGAGACTCTACCTCCCCTCCCGGGAGAGGATCAACCTTGACTCGGCAGAGGGGGCCGGTACAATCTCCGCGGTTAGCAGCCGTACACCCGGAGTGCTAAACCCACAGAAGGAGGTGCCGATGAAGGTGAAACCTTTGGGCAATCGGATCCTCGTCAAGAAGATCGAGGAGGAGGAGCGCCGAACAGCGGGAGGGATCGTCCTCCCGGAGTCGGTGAAGGATGAGAAGGCGGTCAAGGGCGAAGTGGTGGCCCTCGGGACCGGCGAGAAGTTTGAGATGAAGGTCGGGGACACGGTGTTGATCTCCGCGTACTCGGGCACTGAGATTCGCATCGGCGAGGAGAAGCACATGCTCGTGAAGACCACCGACGTCCTCGCGATCGTCGAAGGCTAGGAGGGAGCCATGGCAGCCAAGGAAGTCGTATTTGGAGAAGAAGCGCGTCGCAAGGTGCTTGCGGGGGTGGAGAAGCTTGCCGGTGTGGTGCGGGTGACCTTGGGCCCCCGCGGCCGGCACGTGGGGATCGAGAAGAAGTTCGGGTCCCCGGACATCGTGGACGATGGGGTCACGATCGCCGAGGAGCAGGAGTACAGGGATCCGTTCGAGAACATGGGGGCGCAGCTCGTAAAGGAGGTTGCCTCCAAGACGAACGACGTCGCCGGCGACGGGACGACCACCGCCACCGTGCTTGCCCACGCCTTCCTCAAAGAGGGGTTCAAGATGGTCGCCGCGGGCTCGAACCCGATGGCCCTCAAGCGCGGGCTGGAGAAGGGCGTGAAGACGGTCGTGGACGAGCTTAGGAAGATGTCGCGCAAGCTCTCCACGAAGGCAGAGACGGCGCAGGTCGCGTCGATCACTGCCCATGACCCGGAGATCGGCCGTGTCATCGCCGACGCGATGGAAGAGGTCGGCGAGGCGGGGGTCATCACCGTCGAGGACTCGGACACGATCGAGACCTACTACGAGGTCGTGGAGGGGATGCAGTTCGACCGGGAGTACATCTCGCCCTACTTCGTGACCAACCCCAAGAAGATGGAGGTCGAGCTCAACAACCCCTACATCCTCGTCACCGACCGCGAACTCAAGAACGCGATGGAGATGATCCCGCTTCTGGAGAAGATCGCCCAGACCGGGAAACCCCTCCTGCTGATCGCCAAGGACGTCACGGGCGAGGCCCTGTCCACCCTGGTCCTCAACAAGCTCAAGGGGACGCTCGCCTCGTGCGCGGTGAAGGCCCCGGGGTTCGGGGATCGCCGGAAAGCGATGCTTGAGGACATCGCGGCCCTCACCGGTGGCGTTGTCGTCGCTGAGGACGCGGGGATGGAGATCAAGAACACGACCCTTGACATGCTCGGCCGCGCGGAGCGCGTGCGCGTGGACCACGAGGACACGACGATCATCGGCGGCAAGGGCGACCCGGAGGCGATCAAGGCGCGGATCGAGCAGATCGAGGAGCAGATCAAGGGCACCGACTCCGACTACGACCGGGAGAAGCTCGAGGAGCGGAAGGCGAAACTCGCCGGTGGAGTGGCGGTGATCAAGGTCGGCGCGGCCACCGAGACCGAGCTTGAGGAAAAGAAGCACCGCATGGAGGACGCTCTCGAGGCGACGAAGGCCGCCGTGGACGAGGGGATCCTTCCGGGCGGTGGGGTGACCCTCCTCCGGACCCTCAAGGCCCTCGACAAGCTGGAGAAAGAGCTCGAGGGCGACGAGAAGGTCGGCGTCCAGATCCTGAAGAAAGCGATCGAGATGCCGGCGCGGCAGCTTGCAGAGAACGCGGGGTTCGAGGGAGCGGTGATCGTCGAGAAGCTGAAGAAGGAAAAGGACGCGACCGGGTTCGATGTCGAGACCGAGGAGTTCCGCGACATGTTCGAGGCGGGAATCATCGACCCGACGAAGGTCACGCGGTCTGCGCTCCAGAACGCGGCCTCGATCGCGGGGATGCTCCTCACCACCGAGGCCCTCGTGGCGGAGATCAAGGAAGAGAAAAAGGACACGATGCCTACTCCTCCCCCTGAGTACTAGGGTTCAGGGATCGGCAACTGAGCCCCGGCCGTCATGGCCGGGGCTTTTCTCTTGCGCTGGGAGTCCTCTCATCCGATAATGCGGGCCTGAAACCATGCCCAAGAACGTAGTGATCGTCGAGTCGCCGACCAAGGCCCGCACCCTCTCCTCCTACCTGGGAACGGAGTACGTGGTCCTTTCCTCCAAGGGACACGTCCGGGACCTCCCGGAAGACAAGCTTGGGGTAGAGGTGGACGACGGGTTCACCCCGAAGTGGGTTGTCCGGGATCAGAAGCTCCTCGCCGAGCTCCGCAAGAAGACGCGGGATGCGTCCCGGATCTACCTCGCCACCGACCCAGACCGGGAAGGGGAGGCGATCGCCTACGACTTGATGGAGCTTCTTGGGGACGGGGAGCGATATGCGCGCGTTCTACTCCACGAGATCACTCCCCAAGCGGTGAAGGAGGCCCTTGGTCATCCGAGCTCGATCGATCTCGCCAAGGTCGAGGCCCAGCGCGCGCGGCGGATCCTCGATCGGCTCGTGGGGTACCAGATCAGCCCCTTGCTGTCGCGGGTGCTCGCGGGCCGGCGGTTCGAGGGCCTGTCCGCAGGGCGCGTGCAGTCCGTGGCCCTGCGGATCATCTGCGACCGGGAACTCGAGATCCAGGGCTTCGTTCCCGAGCCGTACTGGGAGGTGGAGGCCTGGTTCCCAGGGGAGCCCCCGTTTGGGGCGCGCCTCGAAGGCCGGCTTGGTTCCCAGGACGAGGTGGAAGCCCTCAAGAGAGTCCTTGCTCGGGCCCGGTTCGTGGTCGGGGAGGTCACGGAGGAGGAGGTGCTGCGCCGGCCGTCGCCCCCGTTCATCACTTCCACCCTCCAGCAGACGGCGTCAAGCGAACTAGGGTTCTCCCCCAAGCGCACGATGCAGATCGTCCAAAGCCTCTACGAGGGGGTGAAGATCGGCGAGGAGCTCGTGGGCCTCATCACCTACATGCGCACGGATTCCGTCCGCGTGGCGGACTCGGCCATCGCCTCCGCCCGGGCGTTCGTGAAGAGCGCGTACGGGGCCAACGCCCTGAGCCCGAAACCCCGGCAGTTTCGGAACAAGCAGCGAACCCAGGACGCCCATGAGGCGATCCGCCCCACTCAGGTGTCGTGGACTCCGGACGAGGTTGCCCCTTACCTCACCCCCGAGCAGCGCAAGCTCTACGACCTCATCTGGCGAAGGTTCGTGGCGACCCAGATGGCCGACGGGATGTGGGTCCGACGGAAGGTGGCCATTCAGGCTGGGGGGCACGTGTTCCGCGCTTCCTCGTCGCGGATGAAGATCCCTGGCTTCACCTCCGTCCTCCCCGTGGCGCGGCTCGAAGACGAGGAAGCACTCTTGCCGGAAGGCCTGTCCCCTGGCCTTGGTCTCCCCCGGCCGGAGATCGAGGTCGAGGAGCGCCAGACCGAGCCCCCGAAGCGGTTCACCGAGGCCGGGCTTATCCGCAAGCTCGAGCAAGATGGGATCGGTAGACCAAGCACGTACGCCCAAATCGTGTCCGTGATCCAGGACCGGGGGTACGTCGGCCGGGAAGGGACCTCGCTCCGGCCCACCCTCCTTGGGCACCTCGTGACCGACCTCCTCCGCCTGTACTTCCCGGAGACGGTGGAGGAGGCGTTCACGGCCCGGATGGAGGCCGATCTCGACCGGATTCAGGAAGGCAACCTCGGGCGGGGGGATCTCTTGCGCTCGTTCTACCGCGGGTTCTCCCCTCAGGTACGGACCGTGGAGGAGGCGTTGGCGAAGGGCGGCCGACCGTTCCGGGCCCTAAGCGATGTCTCCTGTCCGTCGTGTGGGGCGCCGATGGAGGTCCGCGTGTGGAGGGGAAGCCTGTACCTGGGGTGCTCTCGCTACCCGGAGTGCCGGACCACGAAGAGCCTCCCCCCGAACGTCCCTCACCGCTACAAGCCCGAGCGCATCGAGCTCATGGAGGGCCTGGCCGCGGCCGAGTCCGCCCCGGCCACCCCGTGCCCCAAGTGCGCAGCCCCGATGCTCGTCCGCCACGGCCGCTACGGGCGGTACCTCTCCTGCCCAACCTGCAAGGCCACGTCCCCTGTCCCCACCGGCGTGGCCTGCCCCCAGTGTCGGGAGGGGGAGCTCGTCGAGAGGTTCGGCAAGCGCGGAACGTTCTACGCCTGCTCCCGGTACCCGGACTGCACGTTCCGCGTCACGGGTCGCCCCCTCGAGCCTTGCTCGACGTGCGAGGAAGGCGTCCTGTACGAGGACCCCCGCCGGGGCGTGCGCTGCTCGAACTCGGACTGCCCTACCCTCGGAAAGGAGAGCCCCGCCCCAGCCGCGAAGCGGCCGAAACGGGGTCCCAAGAAGAGGGGAAGTTAGGGGATCA
Organism: Candidatus Bipolaricaulota bacterium; assembly: GCA_037442305.1. Taxonomy (GTDB): domain Bacteria; phylum Bipolaricaulota; class Bipolaricaulia; order Bipolaricaulales; family Bipolaricaulaceae; genus Bipolaricaulis. Next base: position 7,197 of record JBBIQN010000039.1, on the reverse strand, counting down.
ATTCTCCTCGAGGATTTGCCTGAACTGCTCGAGCTTCCTTAGCACGGAGGAGTCGCGGAGCTTCTCCAGGCCCTCCTTCTGGATCTGGCGGACCCGCTCCCGGGAGATCCCGAAGATGTCCCCCACGTCGTCGAGGGTCTTGGGCTGGCTTCCGTCGAGCCCGTAGCGGAGCTCGATCACCCGCCGCTCGCGGGGGGTCAGTCGGTCCTTGAGGGCCTTCTGGAGCTCGTGCTGGAGGAGCTCCTTGAACGTCTCCCGGGTTGGGGAGATCGCGCCCTCGTCCTCGATGAAGTCCCCGAGCACCGCGCCCTCGTCCTCGTACCCGATCGGGGTGTCAAGGGACGCCGTGTACTGGGAGGTCTTCTTGGCCTTGACGATGTTGTCCACCGTCGTCTCCAGTCCCTCGGCCAGCTCCTCGAGGCTCGGTCCGGCGCCGTGCTCCTTCAAGTGTTCCCGCTCCGCCTGGTGGATCTTGCGGATGAGCTCGTTGATGTGCGTCGGGACGCGGATCGTGCGCGAACGGTTGGTGATCGCGCGCAGGATCGCCTGGCGGATCCACCACGTGGCGTAGGTGGAGAACTTGTAGCCTTTGCGCCAGTCGAACTTCTCGACCGCCTTCATCAGGCCGAGGTTCCCCTCCTGGATCAGGTCCAGGAACGGGAGACCGCACCCGCGGTACTTCTTGGCGATCGACACCACGAGGCGCAGGTTGGCCTCGGCCAGCTTCTCCTTGGCTTCCTTCTCGCCGGCCTCGACGCGCTGGGCGAGGGAGACCTCCTCCTCCTTCGTGAGGAGTGGAACGCGGGAGATCTCATCAAAGTAGGTCCGAATCGGGTTCTCCGGGCTGCGCCGGCTTTCCCGCTCGGCATCCCACCACATGACCTCCTCTTCGGCGGTGTCCTGTTCCTCGCTCACTTCGTTGCCAAACCTCACAACGTCCATTGGGGTCACTCCTTGGGCCTCCGTCATGCACAGATGTGCGTGGGAAAAGAGAAGGATCGAATGACGACCTCCCCTCCCGAGACGTACTATAGCACGAATGGGGCCCGTTGTGAAGAGGGCGAAAATATCGTTCCCATAAGGGATAAGATCCGCTTGGGCCATCGGAACAGGGGTGGCGGGTTTGCGAAGACGGCGGGAGAGGGTAAACCCTTGCCTGAACGGTCGTCTACGTCCCCCGGGCCGCGGGCTCCCTCGTTCGCCGCACGAGGCCGGAGACGATCCACGGGAGGGGCTTCGCCGCGCCCGGGGGGGCGACGACCGGCTGCCACCGGAGATGGGTGCCGGTGAGGTTCGTGAACGTCCCCGTCCGCTCCGGCCACCGCGGGAGTGGGGCCACGGCGTGGGCCAAGGAGAGCGACTTCGTCTTTCGATGGTGGAATAGGACGAATCGTCTTACCCCCCGGAGGTCGTCTTCGGTCGCGCCGTGGTCCAACGGATCCACGCCGATTGCCAACAGCGTGTCTACAGACCCGATCCTCACCGCCGCTAGGGCATCCACTGGGGAGGAGGAGAAACCTGAGGCGAGGGCACCCCGGGTGTTCGCCCCGCTGTAGAGGGGGATGATCTTCTTCTGACCGAGTGTCTCGAGGAGGCTCACCACGCTCTCGGCGGCACGCTCGTTCAGGGCGAACTCCGGCCCGGCGAGGGTCACCACCTTCGTTGCCTTGTTGAGGAGAACCGCTGCCTGTCCCAGCGCAGGGCTCGCTTTCCCCTTCCCGAGGAGCGCCTCGCGCAGATCGGACAGGGAGTCCGCGTGGCGTCCGGGCGTGACGGCCAGTTGAAGGGTGCCCCCCTTTGCCAGCCGGCCCGGATCTCCCCCGATCGCGATGACGCGGGTGCCTGAATGTCGCATGGCAAGGCGGATCCACGATGCAAGGACCGGTTGGTCTCTCTCGAGGCGGCCATCGAGGATCAGGACAAGGTCCGCCTCGCGCAGCTCACCGAGGGTCGCCGTAGCCCCTGCGTTCCCCCAGCGCTCCTTCAGGACGTGCAGAAGGGGGGCGACCGGGGTCGCGCCGCACAGGCTGACAGAGGCTTGGGGAAGTGCGACTTCCAGGTCGCGCAGGGCCCCGTAGTCCTCGTCTGCCAGATCCGCCGCGGCGAGGATCGCGAGTCCCTTGCCGCCTGATGCCTCTCGGATGCACAACGAGACCTTGTCCAGAAACTCGCTCCACTCAGCCTCACGGGCCCGGCCGCGCGACCGAAGCATCGGCTGTACGAGCCGGTCCTCATACAGCTCCATGGGGGAGAGCCGGCCGCGGGCGCAGGCGTTGCCGAAGCTCACGGACCGGGCCAGGTCGAGATCCGTGCTCGCCCGGACGATCCGGCCGGAGAGGGGTTCCACTTCGAGGAGAAGGTCGCACCCCACAGGGCACTCCCCGCAGGGGGTGGCCACGGAGCGAAGACGAGCGCTGTGCACCCGTCTCGGGAGCCGCACTTCGACGAGGGCCCCCACCGGACACAACTGGACGCACATCCCGCAGCCCGTGCACTCCGAGTTCTCGATCGGCCGCAGGTACTCGGCGCCGATCGTGCCCTCGAACCCCCGCCGCACGAAGTCAATGGCGTGGAACCCCGCGATCTCGTCGCACGTCCGCACGCAGCGGCCGCAGAGGATGCACTTGTCCATGTTCCGGGCGTAGAACGGGTTTGCCTCCTCGAGCCGCGAGACGTGGGATCCGGCGTACCGCTCCGGCGCGGCCTCGTACTCCACCGCGTACCGGCGGAGTTTGCACTCGTGGAGGTCGGGGCAGCCGCACTCCATGCACCGCGCGGCGTCGCGGAGGACCTGCTCCGAGTCGAGCCCGAGGTTGAGCTCTTGGAACGGGTGCTTGAGTCGCTGGGGAGCGGGGAGGACACGGGGGTGTTCTTGGGGCTGCTTCGTGCGGTCGGCGAAGTCCTCCGGCCCGAGGTCTCTCTGGACGACGTCGCACTCGTAGGGCCGCCGTGGGGTGCCGGTGGTAAGGTAGCGGTGAATGGAGAGGGCGGCCCAGTGCCCATCGCCGATTGCGCCGATCGCGATGTCCGGTCCGGTGCGGAGGTCCCCGCATGCGAATACCCCGGGGAGCGGGGTCGCGTAGTGCTCGTCGACCCTCAGCCACCGGCCGTCGCAGATCTGCTCCGGGAGCGCCGACAGGTCGGCCGCTTGGCCCACGGCGGCGATCACCGTGTCTACCTCCAGGACGAACGTCTCCCCGGTCGGAACCGGCTGGCGGCGGCCCGACGCGTCGGGCGCTCCGAGCTCCATCCGCTCGCACTCGAGGTGCTCCACCTTCCCCGCGCCCTCGATCGCCTTCGGTGCGGCGAGGAACACGAACTGGATCCCCTCCTCCATCGCCTCTTCCACCTCGATCGGCTGGGCGGGCATCTCCGCCCGCGACCGGCGGTAGACCACGGTCACCTCGTCGGCCCCAAGGCGCTTCGCGCACCGGCAGGCGTCCATCGCCGTGTTCCCTCCCCCGATCACCGCCACCCGACGGCCGATCTCGGGCCGACGGCCGGTGTTTACGTCGTAGAGGAACCCGATCCCGGGGAGGACGCCGGGGAGATCCTCGCCCGGCGCGCGTAGCGGCGACGACCGCCAACAACCGAGAGCGAGGAGCACCGCGTCGTGGACCTCTCGGAGCTGGTCAAGGGTCACGTCCCGGCCGAGGGCCGTCCCCGTCTTCACCGCGATCCCGTGGGCGAGGAGCCAGTCGATCTCCGCCTGGAGCACGGCCGGTGGCAGGCGGTAGTCGGGGATCCCGTACCGCATCATCCCCCCGAGGTGGTCCTCCTTCTCGTAGAGAGTGATCGCGTACCCGAGCCGTCGCAGGTAGTACGCCGCGGACAGGCCGCCGGGGCCGCCGCCGACCACGGCCACGGACCTCCCGTTCTCCGCGATCACCGGGATCGGTCCTCGCTCGCCCTGGGCCAGGCACCAGTCCCCGACGAAACGCTTGATCTCGCGGATCGACACCGGCTCTTGGTCCACGAAGCTCCGGCGGCAGGCCTCCTCGCACGGGGCGGGGCAGACGCGGCCGATCGACGCCGGGAGGGTCACGTTCTCGTGAAGCGCGGCCAAGGCGTCCGCGTACCTCCCTTGAGCGGCGAGGTTCACGTACCCCTGGACATCGCCCCGGGCCGGACAGGCAAGCGTGCACGGCGGGCGGCAGTCACCGACGTGGTCGGAAAGGAGAAGCTCGAGGTCGGTCTGGCGGGCGAGGCGCACGCGGTCCGTGTCCGTGCGGATCTCCATCCCGGGGGCGATCTCCGTTACGCACGCCCGGACGAGGGTTCGCGCGCCCTTCACCTCGACCAGGCACAGGGAGCAGCCGCCGTGCACGGAGAGGTGGGGGTCATGGCACAGGGTAGGGACCTCGATCCCACTGTCCGCGCACAGAGAGAGAATCGTCTGCCCCGGGCGGCCGTAGGCCTCCTGGCCATCGAGGAGAACGCGCACCGTGCGGTTCATGGGGACTCCACCGAGATCGCCTGCACGGGGCAGACCGTCACACACTGGCCGCACCGGACGCACGTTTCATCCACGATCGTGTGCGCCTTTCGCCGCTCGCCGGAGATCGCGCTCACCGGGCACTGGCGGGCGCAGAGGGTGCAGCCGATGCATGTCCCGGGGTCGATCCGGTAGTGGATGAGGGTTGTGCACACCTTGGCCGGACAGCGCTTGTCCACGATGTGCGCCTCGTACTCGCCCCGGAAGTAGCGCAGCGTGGTCAGCACGGGATTGGGGGCCGTCTGCCCGAGCCCACAGAGCGAACCGTCCTTCACCTGGACGGAGAGCTCTTCCAGGCGCGCCAGGTCGCTCACCTTCCCTTCGCCGCGACAGATCCGCTCCAGAATCTCCAGCATCCGCCTCGTCCCGATCCGGCAGAACGGGCACTTCCCGCACGACTCGCTTTGGGTGAAGTGGAGGAAAAACCGTGCGACGTCCACCATACAGCTCGTGTCGTCAAGAACGACCATCCCGCCGGAGCCCATGATCGCTCCGGTGGCGGTGATGGATTCGTAGTCCACCGGCGTGTCGAGAAGCTCTGCGGGGATGCACCCTCCCGACGGCCCCCCCATCTGGACGGCCTTGATCGCGTGCCCCTCCCCCACGCCCCCGCCGATCCCCTCTACCAGTTCGCGCAGCGGCATCCCCATCGGGACCTCGACGAGGCCCCCTTTGCGCACCTTGCCCGCCAGCGCGAACACCTTCGTCCCCCGGCTCTTCCCGACCCCGTGCCGGGCGAACGCATCGGCCCCATGGACGAGGATCCACGGGACGTTGGCGAACGTTTCCACGTTGTTGATGACCGTCGGCTTGCCCCACAGGCCCTTCTGGGCCGGGAACGGCGGCCGCGGCCGCGGCGTGCCCCGTCGGCCCTCGATCGAGGCAAGGAGCGCGGTCTCCTCCCCACACACGAACGCGCCAGCCCCCTCCTTTACCTTGATCTCGAAGTCGAACCCCGACCTCAGGATGTCTCTCCCGAGGTACCCGGCTTGGCGCGCCTGGGCGATCGCTCCCTCCAGCCGCCGCACGGCAAGGGGGTACTCCGCCCGGCAGTAGATCACGCCCTCGCTCGCCCCGACCGATCGGGCGCAGATCGCCATCCCCTCGAGGACCGAGTGGGGATCGCCCTCCAGAACGGAGCGGTCCATGAACGCGCCGGGATCGCCCTCGTCGGCGTTGCACACGACGTACTTCACGTCCCCCGCCGCCGCGCGGGTGAACCTCCACTTCAGCCCGGTGGAGAACCCCGCCCCTCCCCGCCCGCGGAGGCCGCTCTTCTCCACCTCGGCGATGATCTCCTCCGGCTTCATCCGGAGCGCCTGGGTCAGGGCCTGGTACCCATCGCGGGCGACGTACGCCTCGATCCGCTCCGGGTCGATGTGCCCGCAGTTGCGAAGGACGATCCGCACCTGCTTGGCGAGCATCGCGTTCTCGGCGGCGTCGCCCTCCGAGTTGAACACGAGCCGTTCCTCGATGTCGCCCTCCCCACGGAGGTGGAACGCGAGGATTGCCTCCGCGATCTCCGGGGTGACCTCGCCATAGAGGTACCTCGTTCCGTCCACCTCCACTTCGACCAGCGGCTCGTGGAAGCAGAGGCCCACGCACCCCACCTGCTGCAGCTCGATGTCATCGTGGTCTGCGAGGAGGGAACGCAGCTTCTCGTAGACCGCAGTCGCGCCGCTGGCGATCCCGCAGCTGGCAAGCCCCACCCGCACCGTGGTTGGAGTAGCCAAGCTAGGCCTTTCCATCCCGGTACGCGTCGAGGACCTTGACGGCCTTGTCCGGGGTGAGCCGGCCGTGGACGTCCTCTCCGACCATCATCACCGGGGCGAGGCTGCAGCACCCCAGGCACGCCACGAACTGGAGGGTGAACAGGCCATCCTCGGTCGTGTCGCCCTCCGCGACCTTCAGGTGACGCTGAAGCTCCTCGGCGATGCGCAGCGACCCCTGAACGTGGCACGCCGTCCCCCGGCACAGACGGATGACGTGCACCCCGAGCGGCTTCAGGCGGAACATCGAGTAGAACGTGGCCACGCCGAACAGCTCCGCCGCCGGGATGTCGAGCGCCCGCGCGGCCTCCTCCACCGCTTCCGCGGGCAGGTAGCCGAACTGGCGCTGGATGTCCGCCAGGAGGGGGATCGCCACCCCGTGGCGGCCGCGGTACGTCTCAACAAGCGGGGTGAGATCCGCTCGATCGGCCTCGCCTACAGGTGAGCGGGGGCACATGGGTGTGAACTCAGGAGGCCGACTCAGCCGGCAGAGGCGCCGTCTCCGGCTCGGAGATCGGGGCAGCGTGCCGCGGGCTGCTAGGGTATGTCGCCAGGTGCGCGCTCGTCCTCAAGATGGCTGATCCGGTTCTCCCTTTGTGCCCCAAGGTTACCTGCCCACGTCAGATCACGCAACCTTGGGCCAGTGACTGGAATACAGATCAGGTCATACGACAGATTCCAGATAGCAGGATCTCGATGTAGATACTGGCAAACGACGTGTGTCCGTTCTACCATTGGAGATCGGCGGATGCGAGATCCGCCTCTAAAAAGGAGGAAGCAAGGATGTCGGCACAGACCAGCCTCAACCCCTTCGAGATCGCTCAACGTCAGCTGGACGAGGCAGCGAAGCGACTGGAACTTGACCCGGGGCTTCACGATCTCCTGCGATGGCCGCTGCGGGAGTTCCACGTGCGGATCCCCGTGCGGATGGAC
>JBBIQN010000038.1:0-17233 GCA_037442305.1 Candidatus Bipolaricaulota bacterium | reverse complement strand
AGCCCGCAGCGGACCGTGCTCCGGGCACGCATCTGTCTGCTGGCTGCCGACGGCCTATCCAACAGCGCCATCGCCACCCGCCTTTCTATCTCCCGCCCGACCGTGATCTTGTGGCGTAGGCGCTTCGAGGAGCGTGGGCCGACCGGCGTGGCCCAAGACGCGCCCCACGGCCCGAGCCCGCGAGCACTCCCGGCAGAACGTGTCAAGGCCATCGTCGAAGCGACGCTTCACGCCACGCCACCCGCTGCCACGCACTGGTCCGTGCGCACGATGGCCAAGGCTCAGGGGGTCAGCAAGTCCACCGTCCAGCGGATCTGGGAGGCACACGGCCTTCAACCCCACCGGGTGGAGACGTTCAAGCTCTCCCGGGACAAGCGGTTCGTAGAGAAGCTGACCGATGTAGTGGGCGTCTACCTCAACCCGCCGGACAAAGCCGTCGTGCTCTGCGTGGATGAGAAGTCCCAGGTGCAGGCCCTCGACCGCACGCAGCCGGGTCTACCGATGAAGAAGGGGCGTTGCGGCACGATGACCCACGACTACAAACGCCACGGTACCACCTGCTTGTTCGCCGCGCTGGACGTGTTGGAGGGGACGGTCATCGGCTCCTGCTACCCCCGACACCGCAACATCGAGTTCCGGAGGTTCCTGCGGCAGATCGACCGCAACGTGCCGGCGGGCTTGGACATCCACATGATCCTGGACAACTACGGGACGCACCCCCACCCCCAGGTCAAGGCATGGCTAGAGAAGCATCCGCGGTTCCATGTTCACTTCACGCCGACCAGCTCCTCGTGGCTCAACCTGGTGGAGCGATGGTTCGGCGAGATCACGCGCAAACGCATCCGCCGCGGCGTCTTCCGCAGCGTGCCCGATCTGGTCGCCGCCATCGAGGACTACATCCGCGTGAACAACAACGAACCCCACCCCTTCGCCTGGACGAAGAAAGCGGACGCCAGCCTCGACAAGGTGGCTCGCTGTAAAGCTGTTATCGGGACACTACACTAGATGGTGATCGTGCCGCGCGCCGCCTTTCGGTCCGCCCACGAGGTCCATGCCCCGGCTCCAAGCTCCTGAGCTGCCGGAGGTCGCCCCGCCGTCCCTCGTCCTATAATCCCCCCATCGTGCTGACTCCCACGCTCCGCATCGGCACGTCCGGGTACAGCTACCGGGACTGGGTGGGCCCGATCTACCCCAAGGGCCTCCCGTCGAAGGAGTGGCTCCCCTACTACGCCCGGGAGTTCGACACGGTGGAGATCAACTCAACCTACTACCGCGTCCCGTCCCCGCAGATGATGGCCGCGTTGGTGAGCAAGGTGGACCCAAGGAGGTTCGTGTTCGCGGTGAAGGTTCCCGGCGAGATGACGCACGACCGGGGCAAGTTCGCGGAGACCGTGGCCCCGTTCCTCGCCGGCATCAGGCCGATGCAGGAGGCGGAGTGTCTAGGGACGCTCCTCGCCCAGTTCCCGTACTCGCTCCCCCGGAAGGGCGAGGACGCCCTCGCCCACCTCGGGAAGCTCCGCGAAGCGATCCCCAACGAGATCCCGGTGCACGTCGAGTTCCGGCACACGCACTGGTACCGGCCGGACGTGGTCGACTTCCTCCGGGACCAGAACCTCGGGTTCGTGAACGTGGACTTGCCGCCCCTTCCGAACCTGCCCCAGGAGAAGACGGGGATCGTCACGAACGGGATTGGGTACTTCCGGTTCCACGGCCGGAACGCGGCCAAGTGGTGGCAGCACGCGGAGGCGAGCGAACGCTACGACTACCTCTACTCCGACGAGGAGCTGGCGGAGTGGGTCCCCACGATCGAACAGGCGGCGCGGGGATCGAAGATGACGTTCGTGTTCATGAACAACTGCCACATGGGGAAGAGCGTCCGCGACGCGGTCAAGCTCCTTCGCCAATTCCACCTGCGGGGCCCGGACTACGTCCCTCCCTGGGACGCGGCGGACGATCCCCTGTTCGGATGACCCCGGCACCGCTCTACGCGCCCCGCCGCCTCGACGTGACCACGGCCGAGCGGGCGCTGCCGACGTGGGAAGCGTGGTTCCCCCGCCCGCTCGTCGACCTGTCGCGACTGGCGCGGTTCGACCCGTTCGGGCTCCTCCTCCTCGTCCTCCTCGGGCAACGGTGCCGCGAGGCAGGCGGCCGGCTGCGCGTCCTGCTCCCGGAGAGCGCCCGGACCCGGGACCGCCTCGTCGGGTCGGGCCTGTTCAGGTACCTGGAGGGGGCGTACTGGACGGACAAGCCCCTGCCGGACGGGATCACGGCCGAGCCGGGGTTCACCACGGCCCGGGTGCGGGAGGAAGGCGACGTGCGCCCGATCGTCGACGGGATCGGGGAACGCCTGGAGGCGCGGTTCCCGTTCGGAGAGAAGGCGAACCGGCTCCTCGTGGGGGCAGTGATTGAGCTTCTGCAGAACATCCCCCACCACGCCGCCCCGCCGGGGACCGAAGGCGACCCGTTCGGCCTCGCCTGTCTGGAGGAAGACCGGGACCACCTCCACCTCGCGATCGTCGACAAGGGGATCGGCCTCGCGTCGAGCCTGGGGCTGAACCCGAGGTTCCGCGGGATCACCGCGGGGCAGGCGCTGGAGGCGACCCTCGTCGGCGGTGCGTCGCGGTTCGATCTCCCCGGCCGGGGCGGGGCCCTGCGCCGGATCCGCGAGGCGGTGGTGGCGAGCGCGGGTCGGTTCTACGTCCGCTCCGCGGGCGGGGCGTTCCTCCAGGAGGACGTGGATTGGTCTGTGGGGGAGGTCGTTTCGTTCCCCGGGGTCCAGATCTCGATCCGGCTCCCGCGGACCCTGTTCGAGCGTGGGACGGAGGCGGACGATGGCTGAGCGGGGCGCTGGGCAGAGGGCGGCGATCCCGCTACGATCGGTCGGGCCATGAAGACACGGACGATCCTCCTCGCCCAGTTCGGAACCCGCGTCGGTACCCGCAGCGAGGGCCGCGCGGCGCAGCGAAAGGTGTGGAGCGAGCTCTCGTCCCTGCCCGCCGAGGGGATCCTCGCCGCCGACCTCGCGGGGGTTGAGGTCTTGAGCGGATCGTTTGCCGACGAGGCGGTGGTGGAACCCGTGGCCCGACTTGTGGCCGGCGAGCTCCCGGGCCGGTACCTGATCGCCCGCGCCCCGCAGGAGGACCTGCTGGAAGACCTCGCGGCGAAGCTTTCCCTACGGAAGATCGCTCTCTTGGCAGTGGTGGATGGGAAGGCGTGCCTGCCCCTCGGGCGGCTTCCCCCGTACCTCGACGAGAGCTTGCGGTGGATTGTCGCCCACGGGGAGGCAACGAGCGGGGACCTGGCCCAGGCGCTCGGCGTGTCGCCCCGCGCCGCGGCGACGCGGATCGCCCAGCTCGGGGCTCTCCGCCTCGTTCACATCGTCGCCCGGCCCCGTTCGGTAGGCGGGGTCGAGCATCACGCCCGCTCCCTCGTCTCGGTCGACTGAGGTCCTTGACCGACGCTCGGTCAAGAGCTACGCTTGACCGAGAGGTGAGCGATGTTCCGCAAGACCCACGAACCGGTTGACGTTGGGGTCGTCTTTCCCGCCCGCAGGCCGTACCCCGTGCCGCGGTGGGTCCTCTGGCGAGGGCGTCGCCACGCGGTCGACGAGGTCCACCTCGTCCACGAGCGGCGGGAGGGTTCGGTCCGGCACCTCGTTTACTCGCTCACCGCGGGGGGAACGCTCCTCGAACTGCGGTTCGATCCCGAGCACGCCCGGTGGTACGTGGACGGCGTGGGCGACGAGGAGGGCTAGCCGGTGCTCATCCTCCACCTTGACATGGACTCGTACTTCGCCTCGGTCGAACAGCAGGCGGACCCGCGCCTGCGGGGAAAACCGATCGTCGTCTCCGGCCGACCGGACATCCACTCCGTCGTCGCCGCCGCGTCGCGGGAGGCCAAGCAGTACGGCGTCCGGTCCGGGATGACGACCTGGGAGGCCGTCAAGCTCTGCCCGCACGTGGTGTTCGTCCCCGGGGATCCGGACAAGTACGAGACGGTCACGCGGCGGTTCGTGGAGATCCTCATCCGGTACACGCCGATGGTCGAGGTGTACTCGATCGACGAGGTGTTCCTCGACGTAACCCAGGAGGCTTCCCGCCGCGGCGGGCCGATCGCGATGGCCGAGGCGATCCAGCGCGACTTCCGCCGGGAGCTGGGGGCGTGGATCACCTGCTCGGTGGGGATCGCCCCGAACAAGATGCTCGCCAAACTCGCCGTGGAGAAGGCGAAGCCGGGCGGGGTCGCGTGGATCGTCCCCGAAGAGGTGCCGGCGGTGCTCGACGAAACGCCGGTGGGCGAGGTGTGCGGGATCGGACCGCGGATCGCGAAACGTCTGGACCTGATGGGGATCCATACGCTCGCCGACCTCGGCCGGTACCCGCCGGCGCGGCTCAAGCACGCGTTCGGGGTCCAGGGCACGGTCCTCTCCCTGTGGGGCCGGGGGCTCGATCCGAACCCGCTCCTCCCGTACTGGCAGGAGGAGGAGGTGAAGAGCGTCGGCCACTCCCACGCCCTCCCGCGCGTGCTTCGCCACCCGGAGGGGGCGCGGAGCGTGCTCCTGTACCTGTGCGACCGGACGGCGCGCCGGCTGCGGGCGAAGGGGCTCGTGGGGCGGGTCGTCCACTACGGGCTCCGCGACGCTGGGATGCGCTATACAGGCGCCCAACGGGCCCTCGACGGGGCCACCGACGACGAAGACCGGATCTTCCAGACCGCCCTCGACCTGATCGAGGACCACGGCGGGTTCTCGGATGAGACGACGCTCGTCGGGGTCCGCGTGACCGACCTCCAGCCCAAGGCGGAGACCCCTCGGCCCCTGTTCGCCGCGGACGACCGCCGCGAGCGGCTGGCCCGCGCCTGCGATCAGATCCGCGACCGGTACGGGGACGGCGCGGTGGGGCGGGGAACGGTGTACGCGTGCCGGCTCCTCACGACCGCCACCGGCGGGATGGGCCGTCAGAAGGAGATCGCCCTCACCTGCCGGCGCGACGGGGCGTGACGGCGGCTCCTCTCACTCCCACCGCGCGCGGATCATCCGGGCCACGTCCACGCGGATGCTCCCATCGGTCTCGATCGCTGGGCCCTCCGGGCGGCGGACGGCCGAGGCCGTGACCCGGTCCATCGTCCCCCGCACCTCCTCGGTGAAGAACCGGCACAGCTGGGCGTAGCCGTGGGCGTCGGCGAGCTCCCGGCGGCGGTAGGTGTAGCGGAGGGGCCACGTCACGACGAGGTGGTCCTTGGCCCGGGTGAGCGCGACGTAGGTGAGCCGCAGCTCTTCCTCGATCTCGTCCTGGGATCCCGTCGCGAGGTCAGACGGGAGGAACCCGTCGGCGGCGTGAATCACGTACACCGCGTCCCACTCGCACCCCTTGGCGGAGTGGATCGTCGAGAGGACGAGCCAGTCGTCATCCTTGTGCGCAGCGCCGGCGAGGTCAGAGGTCGAGCTCGGCGGATCGAGCTGGAGGTCGGCGAGGAAGCTCCGCCGCGACCGGTACCCGGACGCGATCTGCTCCAAACTCTCCAGGTCGCGGATCCGCGCCTGAGGGTGGTCGTAGAGCTTCTCCACGTACGGCTCGTAGAACCGCCGGACCCGCTCCACCTGGGCCGCGACAGGCAACCCCTCCCCCAGTGCGCCGAGCAGCTTGCCTAGCTGCGCGAGCTCGTCGCGCGCCGAGGATGGGGCGGCGAACCCGGCGATCGCGCCGGGGTCGTGGCCGTGCTCGCCGATGTGGGCCAGCACCCGGGACACGGTCGCCGGCCCGACCCCGTCGAACAGGTGGAGGACGCGGAACCAGGCGAGTTCGTCGCGTGGGTTCTCGGCCACGCGCAGGAACGCGAGCGCGTCCTTGATGTGCGCCGTCTCGAGGAACCGCAGGCCCCCGTATTTGTGGAACGGGATCTCGCGCCGGGCGAGCTCGACCTCGAGCGACGCCGAGTGGTGGGAGGCGCGGAACAAGACGGCCTGTTTCCGCAGCGGGATCCCCTGCTCGTACAGGGCGAGCACGCGCTCGATCACGTACGCGTCCTGGCTCGCCTCGTCGGGGCACGTGACGAGAACCGGCTTCGCGCCCCCCGGCCGGCGCGACCAGAGGTTCTTAGTGTACCGCTCCCGCGCCTGAGCGATGACTGCGTTGGCGGTGGCGAGGATGGGCATCGAGGAACGGTAGTTCTCCTCCAGCGTCACGATCCGCGCCCCGGGGAACTCACGCGGGAAGTCGAGGATGTTACGCACCGTCGCCGCACGGAACCGGTAGATGCTCTGCGCGTCGTCGCCGACCACGGTCACGTTGTCGTTGCCGGTGCGCATCCCCCGGAGGATCTCCGCCTGCACGCGGTTTGTGTCCTGGTACTCGTCGACGAGGACGTGGTCGAACAGGTCCGAGAGCTGCCGTGCGAGGTCCGGGCTGGCGATGATCTCCTTCCAGTAGAGGAGGAGGTCGTCGAAGTCGAGCACGTTCAGCTTCTGCTTGCGCTCGACATAGGTCCGGAACAGGGTCTTGAGCTCGTCCGCCCACCCCGCGATCCACGGGAAGTGGGCGGCGAGGACCTCGGACAGACTCTCCGGGCCGTTCACGGTGCGGGAGTAGGCGGCGAGGCAGGTCGCCTTGCGGGGGAACCGCTTGTCGCGCGAGGCGAGCCCGAGGTCGTGGCGGAGGAGGCCGATCAGGTTCTCGGCATCTCCCTGGTCGAGAACGGTGAACTCCGGGCTCAGGCCGACCACGTTGGCGTAGGTACGCAGGAGCCGGTTCGCGGTGGAGTGGAACGTCCCGCCCCACACCCGTTCGCGGACCGAACCGATCTGCCGGAGCACCGCCCCGGCCCGGGTGAGCATCTCTTCCGCGGCGCGGCGGGTGAACGTGAGGAGGAGCAATCGGTCCGGCGGAACGCCCTGGGAGATGAGGTACGCCACCCGGTAGGCGAGGGTGCGGGTCTTGCCCGTGCCCGCGCCGGCGATGACGAGGAGCGGGCCATCGCCATGGGTGACGGCGTCCCGTTGGGCGGGGTTCAGGTCATCGAGCCAGCGGAGTTCGGGTTCGGGCACGGACGACAGTGTAGCGGGAGGCCGGGTCGCCGCCCTCCGAGGAGGCTCCGGCCCTCGTGGCCGGACTCAGATGAGGGCTCTCCGGACAACCTGGGGCGGTTCAGAAACTGGCCTGGTACGCCCGGCAGGATTTGAACCTGCGGCCTTTGGCTCCGGAGGCCAACGCTCTGTCCCCTGAGCTACGGGCGCATCACTACAGTCTCAAGTCTAAGCTCCAAACGCCATAACGCCAACCGCTTCTCCGATCTGGGCCTGTCCTGCAGGCGGAGGGAGTGGGATTCGAACCCACGGCTAAGGCTCAACACCCCAGCAACGGCTTAGCAAGCCGTCGTCTTCGGCCACTCGACCATCCCTCCGACCACACCATTCTACGTCACCCGGAGATCGGGCGCCAAACATGTGAACGGAAGAGCGTTCCCACTTTGGCTATCATTGGACCATGCATCGCCACGTTGACCATCCCCTCGACCGCTACCGCGGGTTCCTCCTCGACATCGATGGGGTGTTGGTGCTGGGGGGGAGCGTTCTCCCCGGCGCGGCCGAGGCCGTGGCCGGCCTTCGGAGACGCGGCCCCATGGCTCTCCTCACGAACAACTCCACCAAGTCCCGACGGGCGGTAGCAACGCGCCTGAGCGAACGGGGTCTTCCTGTCACTCCTAAGGAGGTGGTCCCCAGCTGCTACGTTGCCGCCCAGTACCTGCGTGAGGAGGAGGGGGCCGTGCGGTTCTGGCACATCGGTGAAGAGGGGATCGCCGAGGAGATGGCTCTGGCCGGCCACCGCTACGTTGACCCCCTTCAGGCGCAGTGGGTCGTAGTGGGAATGGACCGCGCTCTAACCTACGCCAAACTTGGCCACGCCCTCCTGGCCTTTCTCGCAGGAGCGCGACCTCTGGCCACCAATCGCGACGCAACGTATCCCACGGAAACCGGTCTTGTCCCGGGGGGCGGGGCGATCGTGGGAGCGCTTGAGGGAATGGGGTTCCCACCGGAGATCGTGGTGGGGAAGCCCTCGCCGATTGCGTACCGCGTCGCCCTCGCGGCAGTGAGCCTCAGCCCCGAGGAGGTGTTGATGATCGGCGACCGGCTGGAGACGGACATCCTTGGTGCCCAGGAGCAAGGCATGGACACGGCCCTCGTGCTCTCCGGCATCTCAACTCGGGACGATATCCAGCGCCAGGGGATCCGCCCAACGTGGGTGGCCCAGGATCTGGCCGCGCTCGTGCGGGGCGAGATCCTCCCGGGGGCCGCGCCGGGGTAGACTGGGGAACGATGGACATCGTGATCGAGTGCAAGGGGGTGGGCTCTGCCCCGGCGCGGCTCTGTCCCGAGTGGGCCCCGGCCACGGTGGAGGCAATCGTGCGGGCTCTCCCGATCGCGGCCCACGCCCAGCGGTGGGGGGACGAGGTGCACGTTTCGATCCCCTCCCACGCCGCGTCCGAGAACCCTGTGGAAACGGTGGACCCGGGCACTCTCGGGTACTGGCCTCTGGGGAAGGCGCTGTGCATCTTCTTTCGCCCCACTCCAGCCTCGCGTCACCCTGGAGAGATCCGGCCGGCGAGCGCGGTGAAGCCGGTGGGCCAGGTCGTCGGCGATCCCCGGGTGTTTTCCTGCGTTCGGGATGGCGACCCGATCGTAGTCCGGCCCGCCTAGCGGCCTTCGTACGTCCATGACCGAGTCCAGCCACAGCGACGGAGCGGTGCGCGTTACCCTGATCGGGGTAGGGATCAACCTTGGCCTCATCGGGCTCAAGTTCGGGGTCGGGTTCGTGACCGGCTCCATGGCCCTCATCGCCGACGGGGTCCACTCCCTATCCGACTTCGCCACGGACGTCGTGGTCCTCGCAGGGCTTCGCCTCGCGCGGCGGCCTGCGGACCTCTCCCACGCCTACGGGCACGGGAAGTTCGAAACCTTGGCCACGGCCCTGGTGGCGGTGGCCCTGTTTGCTGCTGGGGGCTGGATCGCGGGTGAGGCAGTGGTGGCCTTCCTAGAGCACAGGGGTTCCGTGCCTGGACCGGTTGTGGTTGGGGTGGCGACCCTGTCTGTGGTCGCCAAGGAGTGGCTGTTCCGCGCGACGCGTCGGGTCGCACGTCGGCTGAGGAGCAGCTCCCTTGAGGCCAACGCCTGGCACCACCGAAGCGATGCCCTGTCCTCGGTGGCGGTGGTCGCGGGTGGGATTGCGTCGACCTTCGGGTTTCTCCAGGGCGACCAGGCGGCGGCGATCGCCGTGGCCCTCCTCATCGGCTGGGCGGCGGTGGGCATCCTCCGGCGGGCGCTGTACGAGCTTACCGAGGGAGCTCTGTCCGCAACGGAACAGGCGCGCGTGGTACGGGCAATCGCAGGTGTGGACGGCGTCCGCAGTTGGCACAAGCTGCGCACCCGGAGCGCGGGCCGGGGGGCGTTCGTGGATGTGCACATCCAGGTGGATCCGGAGCTATCGGTCGCGGAGGCCCATGCGATCGCATCGCGGGTGGAGGGTGCGGTGCGCGCCGCGATGGGCGGAGGGGCATCGGTCGTCGTGCACATCGAACCCGTTGAAAACGGGGTGAGCTGACCGGCGTCCCTGGTCAGAAGAGTTAGCTCTCGAACCCAAAGACGACGAGGATGGAGCGCAGGCGGCTCCACTCTCCTGGGTCGGCCGCGAGGAGCGGACCGAGGCTAGGCCATGCCCACCCTTTCATGGGGTCCCCTTCCTCAAGCGTGGGGCTTCGTCAATCTTGGGGTCTCCGGCTCTGCGCGCGACGCGCTAGCTAAGCCGCCTCCGCCGCAGAAGGTTGGCGTTCGTGACCACGGTCACGGAGCTGGTGGCCATCGCGATTTCGGCGAGCACGGGGTGCATCCACCCGACGATCGCCAAAGGGATCATCACCACGTTGTAGAAGAACGCCCAGAACAGGTTCTGGCGGATCACGCGAAACGTCGCCCGGGATAAGCGAACTGCCTCAGCTACCCCCGCCAACTCGCCGCGCACGAGGGTGACGTCGGAGGACTCGATCGCGATGTCCGTTCCGGTGCCGATCGCAATCCCCACGTCGGCCTGGGCGAGGGCCGGAGCGTCATTGATCCCGTCTCCCACGAACGCCACGGCCCCGAGGTCCCGCTGAAGTTGCGCCACCTCGGCCACCTTGCCGTCGGGGAGGACCTCAGACCGCACATGGTCAATGCCTACCCGTTGGGCGACCGCCTCGGCGGTGCGGCGGTTGTCGCCGGTGATCATCGCCGTCCTGACGCCCATCCGGTGGAGCTCGGCGATCGCCGCTGCTGAACCATCTTTGGGCGCGTCGGCTACGGCGATCAGTCCGGCCAGCCTCTCCCCCACCGCCACGAGCACCGCCGTCTTCCCGTCTTTCTCGAGCTTCTGTAGCTTCTCCTCCAGGGCAGTCGGGTCACGGCCGTTGTCCTTGAGCAGCTGCCGCGACCCCACGAGGACGCGCTGCCCGTCAACGTTGGCCAGCACGCCCTTCCCCCGGATCGCCTGGAACCCGACTGCCTCGGGGACCTCCAGTCCGCCCGCCGTGGCCTGTCCGACGATCGCCCGGCCCACGGGGTGCTCGCTGCCTTGCTCGGCCGCCGCGGCCCAGCGGAGCAACTCCTGTTCGGCCATATCACCCACCGGAACGACGTCCGTGACCCCCGGCTTCCCCTGGGTGATCGTCCCTGTCTTGTCGAACACGACGACCGCCACGTTTTTCAGGCTTTGGATGGCCGCGCCGGAGCGGATGAGGATTCCATGTTCGGCCCCGAGCCCACTTCCCACCATCAGCGCAGTGGGGGTGGCCAGGCCCAGCGCGCACGGGCAGGCGATCACGAGCACGGCGACCAGCGAGACAAGGGCCAACGTGACGGTCCCCAGGCCCGCGTTGACCCACGGCAGAAACGACCCGGCCTCGACGAGGGGCTGCATCAGCCCGGGAACGAAGACCCACGCCAGCAAGGTCAGCGCGGCGATTCCCAGCACCACGGGCACGAACACGCCCGTCACCCGATCGGCGAACTCCTGGATCGGGACCTTCGATCCCTGGGCCTCCTCCACGAGGCGGATCACCTGAGCGAGGAACGTGTCCCGCCCGATGCGGGTCGCCTCGATCTTCAGGAGACCATCCTGGTTCACCGTGGCCCCGATCGCCTCGTCGCCCGGCCCCTTCTCGACCGGCATGGACTCCCCGGTGGCCATGGACTCGTCCACCGCGCTCTCCCCGGCGACGACCCGACCGTCGGTGGGAACTTTCTCTCCCGGACGGACGACCATCAGATCCCCGACCTGGACAGCCTCGATCGGGATCTCCACCTCAGCCTCGCCGCGGATGACGCGCGCGGTCTTCGCACCCAGCTCGAGGAGCCGGCGGATGGCTTGGGAAGCGCGTCCCTTGGCCGTTTCCTCCACGTAGCGGCCGGTGAGGTGGAACGCCATGATCATCGCCGCCACGCCGGCGTAGTTCGCGATCGGTACGAAGAACGAGGCGGGTCCAGTGAGGAACGAGACCCCGGTGCCGAGGCCGATGAGGGTGTCCATGTTCGCGTAGCCGTGGCGCACCGCAGCGAACCCGCCCCGGTACGTGCGCCACCCGACCCCGATGAGAACGGGCAGGGAGAGAAGAACCATCCCCAGGTTGTGAACGAGGTGGCTCGGCCACATCACGCCCCACAGCATCTCCGGGAGCATCCATAGGACGATCGGTGCGGTGAACGCCCACGCCACGGCCATCCGCATCCGGGCCTGGCGCATCTTGCGTTCCGTCTCGTCTTCCCCCGGGACCGCCATCTCATCCGTGCCGACCTCGAGGACTTCGTAGCCGGCTGCGGCCACGGCCTCCCGGAGGTTGTCTCCGCTGACTGCGCCCGGGATGAACGTGACCGTGGCCTTCTCCGTGGCCAAATTCACGCTCGCCGAGAGGACCCCTGACACAGCAGAGAGGGCCTTCTCTACGTGGGCCACACAGGAGGCACAGGTCATCCCCCCGATCGTGAGCACGACCGTTTCCGTAGGTACGTCGTAGCCGGCAGCGCGCACGGCTTGGGCGAGAACGGCCTCCGGCACGTCTTCGCCCAGGTCCACCGTGGCCCGCTCCGTGGCCAGGTTGACCTCGGCACCCTGCACGCCGGGGACGCTCGACAGGGCCTTCTCCACATGTGCCACGCACGAGGCACAGGTCATTCCCCGTACCGGGATCTGCACGCGCTTGGTCATCGTTCCACCAGTCTACCGACCCCACCGGGGATGGGTCCAGACCCGCCGTCCTTCGGCACCGATCGGGGCGGCAGATCGAACACCGTCCGCACTATCCTTCGTGGCCACCAACAGATGTCATCCCGAGGAACGTCCCGTGCCAGGTGTGGACCCAGACCTCGCCCGTTGTCCCATGCACGGAGAGCATCCCCACGATTGCCCCGTCCCGCACGGTGTGGATCGTGTAGTAGCCGTAGAACGCCTCCGCTTCGTCACCAACCGTCAGGTCGGGGGAGGAGCGATCGAGGTACGCTTGAGCGACGGACAGCGCCGCGGCGGGGGTGAGGAGCAGCGCCCCGGAACCGTCCCGGCGGAACCCCCTCATCCCCCGGTGGCCGTACTTCGCGTTCCACATCATGCTGGGACCAGGCTCAGGGCGTACAGACCCGTCCCGCGTGACGAGGAGTTCCATCGCCCCCCGGCCCGTGTCCACCTCGCGGACCTCGACGTAGAAGTGGTTCGAAAACTCCATGATCTCGCCCACCATCAGATCGGGGTCTTCGTACGCCGCGAGGTATCGCCCGACTAGGTCCGGGACCTCGTCCAACGCCACGACGCCGGAGCCCCCGCCCCCCTCCCATGCCGGGCAGATGCCCCACCGGACGTGGGCCATGGTCCCCAGCGCTGCCGCGCCGCCCAATACCAATGCGGTAATACCCAGAACGATCAACGTGCCCTTCATGGTTGACCTCCTTGTGTCCTCTTCACCCTACCCAGGTGGGGTGGATATGATGCGGAGTCAAGATGGAGGGCCCGTGAACCGGTTGACGCATGCCTCTCCCCTGGTATCATTCGTCTCCTAACCTTTAGGAGGCTAAACGTTGCGGGACCGGATTGGGGCAAACGACGAACGGCTGGGGCATCTCCTGATGCAGGTGGCCAAGCTCCTCCGCGACCGGGTGCACACCCGGATGGAGGGGATCGGGCTCAGTCGGGGTCAAGGGGCCATCCTGTTCCGCCTTGGGTGCGAGGACGGGCTCGCCCAGACCGAACTCGCCCGGCAGACGCTGGTTCGCCCGGCGACCCTCACCGAGGTTCTGCAGCGCATGGAGGGCGCCGGCCTGATCGAGCGACGGACGGACCCCACCGACCAGCGCGTGTCCCGCGTCTACCTCACCCCGAACGGGGAGGAGGCGCGCGGCCAGGCCGAGGCCATCTGGCGGGAGATCGAGACCGACTTGAGCACGATCCTCAGCGCGGCTGAACGGGCGCGGCTCGTCCCGCTCCTGCAGAAGCTTCGCGACGGCCTGGGGTGGGAGGCAACCCCGTGAGGTCGCTCGTACGGATATTCCGGTTTGTACGTCCGTACCGGTGGTACGCGATCGGGGCGTTGGCCCTGCTCCTGGGAATGGTGGGCGCGGACCTCCTCATCCCTCGTCTCACCCAGCGGATCATCGACCACGGCATCGCCACCGGGAACATGGGCGTGATCGCCACCACCGCGCTGGCCATGATCGGGGCAGCGATTCTGTCTACCGTGTTTGCGATCGCCAACACGATCCTCTCCGTCCGGGTCGGGCAGGGGTTCGCCCACGACGTGCGACAGGCGGTGGTACGTAAGGTGCAGTCCCTCTCGTTTGGGAACCTCGACCGGTTCCAGACCGGGCAGCTCCTCGTCCGCACCACGAGCGACGTCTCCATGGTAGAGATGATCGTGGCGATGTCGCTGCGCATCCTCACCCGAGCCCCGGTGTGGGTCCTGGGAAGCATCGTCCTCCTCGTCCTCACCAGCCGCAACCTAGCGTGGATGCTCGCCGCGTTCGTCCCCGTGATCGTCGTGCTCGTGGCCGTGTTCATCGGGCGGGCACGACCGATGTTCCTCGCCGTCCAGAAGCAGCTCGACCGGCTGAACACGGTCCTCCAGGAGAACCTGGCCGGAGTGCGGGTGGTGAAGGCGTTCGTCCGCGAGGGCCACGAGGCGGCCCGCTTCGACCGCGAGAACGAAGCCCTGATGCGGAAGAACATCGAGGTGATGACGTTCTTCGCTGTGCTCGGCCCCACGATGACCCTCTTCGTGAACCTGGGCGTGGTGGGCGCGGTGTGGCTCGGGGGACAGGCGGCGATCGGGGGGACGATGACCGTGGGCCAGGTGGTGGCCTCGATCAACTACCTCACGATGGCCCTGTTCCCGATGATGCTCATCGCGATGATGATGGGCCCTGTGTCCGCGGCCGAGGCGTCCGCGTCGCGGATCCTGGAGGTCTTGGACACGACCCCCCAGGTCGAGGAGCGCCCCGGTGCTCGCCCATGGCCGACGAGCGCGCGGCGCGGGGCGCGGGTGGCGTTCGAAGACGTGACGTTCGCCTACGATGGCGACGGCGGAGAGCCCGTCCTGCACGGGGTGAACCTTGTCGCCGAGCCGGGGGAGACGGTGGCGATCCTCGGTGCCACCGGGTCCGGGAAATCCACCCTCATCCATCTCATCCCCCGCTTTTACGACGTGACGGGCGGCCGCGTCACCGTGGATGGAACCGACGTGCGCGACCTGTCCCTCGACGCCCTGCGACGGGAGATGGGCATCGCCCTCCAAGAGGCCGTCCTGTTCACGGGGACGGTGCGCGATAACATCCGCTACGGCCGGCCCGAGGCAAGCGAGGCCGAGGTCATCTCTGCGGCCGAGGCGGCCCAGGCCCACGAATTCATCGTCGAGCTCCCCCAAGGCTACGACACCGTGGTCGGGGAGCGGGGGGTGAACCTATCGGGCGGCCAGCGGCAGCGGATCGCGATCGCCCGGGCCCTCCTCGTCCGGCCGCGGCTGCTCATCCTCGACGACAGCACGAGCGCGGTGGACATCGAGACCGAGGTCAAGCTGCAGGAGGCCATGGACCGCCTGATGGCCGAGGAGCATTCCGCAACGCGGTTCATCGTCGCCCAGCGGATCTCGACCGTCCTCCTCGCTGACAAGATCGTCATCCTGGACGGGGGACGGGTCGCGGCGATCGGCACCCACGACCAGTTAATGCTGGAAAGCCTGATCTACCGCGACATCTACGCCTCCCAGCTTGGGAACGGGGAGGTGGCGCATGGCCCCTGAGCCGCGCGGACGGCCCCAACCGGCGGGGGGAACCCCCGTTCCGCGCCTGTTCGGGCCCGGACCCGGACGCGGGCCGGGGATGGGTGGGGCGCGCATCGAGAAAGCGCACGACGTGCGCGGCACGTTGCGTCGCGTGCTAGGCTACCTCCGCCCGTACCGGGTTCACTTCGTGATCGTGTTCGCCCTCGCCCTTGTCGCCACCGGGCTCGCCCTCCTCGGCCCGTTCCTCATGGGCCGGGCGATTGACGGGGCGATCCACGGCCAGGACCCAGCGCTCCTCCTGCGGATCGTCCTCCTCATGCTCGGCTCGTACCTCGGGGCGTGGGGGTGTCGCTACGCGGAGAACCTCATCCTGGCGCGGGCGACCCAGAAGGCGATGCGCACCCTGCGTCGCGACCTGTTCTCCCACCTCCAGACCCTGTCCCTGCGCTTCTTCGACGCTCGTCCGCATGGGGAGACGATGAGCCGGCTCACGAACGACATGGACGCCATCAACCGGGTTCTGTCCCAGAACATCCTTCAACTCTTCACGGGAAGCCTGACCCTGGTCGGGATCCTCGTCATGATGTTCGCCCTGAACCCGCTCCTTGCGTTGGGATCGCTCGTCGCCTTCCCCCTCATGCTCGGGCTCGTGGGCTGGGTCGGCAAGCGTACCCGCACGGGGTTCCGCGAGTACCAGAAGCGGCTGGGGGAGATGAATGGGGTGCTCGAGGAGACCTACAGTGGTCAGCGGGTGATCCTTGCCTTTGGCCAAGGGGAGGCCGTGGTGCGCGCCTTCGACGCCTCCAACGCCCTCGTGCGCGCGGCCGGGATCCGCGCCCAAAGCTATGCCCTCCTCATCCCGCCGATGATGGGGATCCTCTCCAACGCCAACATCGCGATCCTCGCCGGGCTCGGGGGGTGGCTGACCCTCCTCGGCCGGGCGAGCGTGGGCACGATCGCCGCGTTCATCAGCTACTCCCGCCAGTTCGCCGAGCCCTTGCGGATGCTCGGGGACCTCTACAACCAGGTCCAGTCGGCCCTCGCTGGAGCGGAGCGGATCTTCGCCACGATGGATACCGCCCCCAATCTCTCCGACTCCGCCGAGGCGGCGGAGCTGGGGTTGGTGCGGGGCCACGTCGAGTTCAGGAACGTGGACTTCAGCTACGTTTCCGACGTGCCCGTGCTCAGGGACGTGAGCTTGGAGGCCAAGCCGGGACAGATGATCGCCCTTGTCGGCCCCACCGGAGCGGGGAAGACGACGATCGTGAACCTCCTCACCCGGTTCTACGACGTGGACGAAGGGGCGATCCTCGTGGACGGGGTGGACATCCGGCGGGTGCAGCGGGCGAGCTTGCGGCGCCAGATCGGGATCGTGCTCCAGCAGACGTTCCTGTTCGCGGACACCGTGATCGAGAACATCCGCTACGGGCGGCTGAATGCGACGGACGAGGAGGTCATCGCGGCGGCGAAGCTCGCCCACGCCGACCCGTTCATCCGCCGGCTCCCCGACGGGTACAAAGCCATCCTCTCCGAGCGGGGAGCGAACCTAAGCGAGGGACAGCGGCAACTCCTCGCCATCGCCCGGGCTGTGCTTGCCGACCCGCGGATCCTTGTCCTGGACGAGGCGACGAGCAGCGTGGACACCCGGACCGAGGTCGCGATCCAGAAGGCGCTCCTCGACCTCATGAAGGGGCGGACGAGCTTCGTGATCGCCCACCGCCTATCCACGATTCGTAACGCTGACGAGGTACTGGTCATTGATGACGGACGGATCGTCGAGCGTGGAACGCATGACGAGCTCCTGGCTGCTCGCGGGTTCTACGGGCGCCTGTACACAAGCCAGTTCCGCCGCACGCCCCTCCGCGCGGGCTGAGGAAGCGTCCGTCCTTGAGGGACGTGGTTGAAGATCCCCTAGACCCATCTTCTACAGTTCCCGGCCCTGTCAGGGGCT
>JBBIQN010000037.1:0-17292 GCA_037442305.1 Candidatus Bipolaricaulota bacterium | reverse complement strand
GTGACCCGCGGAAGCTCTGTTCGGTGTTCCCCAGTACACCACCCCCTTCGGCGGGGCAGGGGGGAGGCAGCCGGGAGATGAGGAGAGGTCGGAGGGCGTACGGGGCGTAGGAGCTAGCCGGAAGACAATGCGTGCGACGACCCCCTGTCTGCGCCGCTCAATCTCTGGACGAAGAGTATACACCCCGCAGGGTGGACAGGTTTCAACCCGGTTAGGGGTGAGTCCTGATCTCCATTTGGGAAACAACACAGCGACTAAATCTGAGCATCGTCTGCCATCGTTCCTCGACCGCTCGCCAGGGGCGAGGTATACTTGCCCTGTGAGTTCGCGCCCTTCTGCTTGAGGCTTACCCATCCCACCGCATGCCTCACCTCCCAGCCCCGGCAGAAGGGCGCTGCTCATTCCTCGACGTGTACTTGTTCCTCGCTCCCGGCTATGCTCGGACGGACCCTAGAGGACACAACGAATGGACAACCTCAACGCAGCACCTCACCGCAGCGGCACAAAGATCGCAAGGCGAGGCACCGTCACGGTTGGGGCCAGACCCAGTCTGGCAGGACGTGTGGAAGTACGGAGAGTGGGCCTCCCATGAGCCGGGCTCTTGTTGAACGAACGCGCGAACCACAGGGCATAATCACCCCCCATCCCACCCTCTCCCCCCGTGTGGGGGGAGAGGAGAAGGAGAGGGGGGCGTCCGTAGTGAGGGGGACTGCGGAGGGAAGAACGCATGCCTAGAAGGGATTTCGCAACCCCGGGACTCCCCAGCGGTCTGCCACAACGGGCACAAGGGGAACCACACCCGAACCACGAAGGTCCGAGCAAGAACCTGGATCCGGGAGGAGCCGGAGGATTTCTCGCAGTCCCACCTTCTCTGGGTCCACGGAACGCTGACGGTTCTTGGACTCGAAAACCCGACCCCTTCGTGTCCTTGGTGACAAGGAAGGCCTCGGTGGTCAGGGCTGGGCCTGCCTGCGCCGCGGGTGCGGCAGGCAGGGGTCTCCCCGTCCTTGCGCCACGGCGCTTGGGACCTGGCACGCCTCACGCCCGTCTTGAGACTGCTTCTGGGTGGTTCCGGGTCCCTCTGCGTCCTCCGCGTCTCGGGGGCGAACAAGTACAACGGAGGCGTTCGCCGTTTTGCGGCCTGATTCTTGGCGTCCGTCGAGTCCTTCGTGGTGGAATGTCCGAACTGAACAAGGAATCCAGGTGAAGATCGCGGTCGGCCAGATCAACCCCACGGTGGGGGACCTCCCCGGGAACCGGGACAGCATCCTCCGCTCCATCGCCGAGGCTCGGCAGCGGGGAGCCGACCTCGTGGTGTTTCCGGAACACGCCCTCCTTGGGTACCCCCCCCGCGATCTCCTCCTGCAAACGGGGTTCCTCGATGCCGCCGATCGAGAGTTCGCAGCCATTGTAGACGCCAGCCGCGACATCGGCGTGGTGATCGGCCACGTCGCCCGCGCCGGAACCCGGCCTGCCAACATGGCCGACCCCTCGGCGGCCGCGTTCGGGGGGGACAGGCTCCTCTACAACGCCGCGTTCCTCCTCGCCGACGGTGGCATCGTCGGCCACCAGGCCAAGCACCGGTTGCCGTCGTTCGACGTGTTCGAGGAGGAGCGGTACTTCACCCCCGGCACCGAGGTCACCGTCCTCGACTGGCACGGGTTACGCCTCGGGCTCTCGGTGTGCGAGGACTTCTGGTACGAGGGCGGCGTGCTCGGGGCTCAAGCCGCCGCCGGGGTGGACCTCCTCGTCAACGTGTCCGCCTCTCCCTACTTCCGGGGGAAGCCCGCGCTTCGGTACGGGCTTGCCCGGGGGTGGGCGGAACGGGCCGGGGCGCCGTTCGTCTACGCGAACCTCGCTGGGGGGCAGGACGAGCTTGTGTTCGACGGGGGCTCGTTCGCCGTCCGGCCGGACGGGGCGTTCCTCCTCTCGGCCCCGCGGTTCACCGAGGGTCTCTATACGTTCGATACAGCCGGAGCGCCGGTGGAACCTCCGGACGAGGACGACCTTGCCGTGGTGCAACAGGCCCTTGTCACGGGCATCCGGGACTACGTCAACAAGAACGGGATCCCTGGCGTCATCATCGGGATCTCCGGGGGGGTGGACTCGGCGGTCGCGGCAGTGCTCGCCTGCCAGGCCCTCGGGCCAGAGCGGGTTCTGGGAACGTTCTTCCCGAGCCAGTACACCGCGGCCGAATCGGAACAGGAGGCCTACCAGCTCGCGCAGGCGTTGGGAATTCGACTCGTACAGATCCCGATCGGCCCGATCCTGCCCTCGTTCACCGAAGCTCTGTCATCCCACATCCCTGTAGCTGGCGTGACCTCAGAAAACCTCCAGGCCCGCATTCGGGGGGTCCTGTGGATGGCCCTGGCCAACGCCACGGGGTACGTCGTCCTCTCCTGCGGAAACAAGTCCGAGCTCGCCACCGGGTACACCACGCTCTACGGGGACACCGTGGGGGCCCTGGCCCCGATCGGCGACCTCGTCAAGGCCGAGGTGTACGAACTGGCGCGTCTCATGAACGAACAGGCCCCCGGTCCCCTCATCCCGGAACGGACCCTCGTGCGCCCCCCCTCCGCTGAGCTACGGCCGAACCAGCGGGATGAGGAGGACCTCCCTCCCTATCAGGTGCTCGACCCCCTAGTGCTCTCCCTGGTGGTGGAAAACCGCTCCTGGAAGGAGCTGGTGCGGTCCTTCGGCGAAGCCGCGGTCCAGGACGTCACCCGCCGCCTCCGCTCCTCGGAGTACAAGCGAAAGCAGTACCCAGTTGTGATCAAGGTTTCCCCGAAAGCGTTCGGGATGGGGCGCCGTTTCCCGATCACCCACCGCTTCGTGGGCTAACAGCCTGTGTGAACCCACGAGGCGTGGGCTTCTCGTGGGCGGGTTCTTTTGTGAACGGAAGTCCGAGCCGCACGCCGGAACTCCCCCTCACCCCTACCCCTCCCCCTGTGGGGGGGAAGGAGAGGGGGGCGCCCCGGGTGAGGGAACGCTGTGGCGCAGAGGAGTCTCCCTGCATGGGTGGATGGCAGTGACGGCGGTTCTCACACGGGCTGCTAGGGCGGCTCCTGGCGGCGGGAGCGGCGGAGGAACGTCGGGATGTCGTAGTCGTCGCGACCCCCCTCTCGCTCCAGGCGCTCCAGGACAACCTCCTCGTCGGCCTCCATCACCTCTCCGCTGGGGCTCGCGGCGAACCCGGTGGCGATCACGGTCACCTTCGCCTTCTGCATTCCCTCCCGGATCGCGGCCCCAAAAATGAGGTCAGCCTTGTCGGACAGGGCCTCCTGGATCGCGCTTGCCGCCGCGGTGACCTCTTCCAAGGTCAGGTCCTCCCCCCCGGTGATGTTGAGGATCGCCTTCTTCGCCCCCTTCACGCTGAAGTCAAGGAGGGGTGAGGAAATCGCCCGCCGGGCCGCCTCGCGGGTCTTGTTGTCCCCATCGGCCTCGCCGATCCCCATGAGGGCTGTGCCAGCCCCCCGGAGCACGGCCTCCACATCCGCGAAGTCGAGGTTGATGAGGCCGGGGACAGTGATCAGCTCCGTGACCCCCTGAACCCCTTGACGGAGGACCTCGTCCACGAGATCAAACGCCTGGGTGAGGGGCATCTCGGGAGGGGCCACCTTGAGGAGGCGGTCGTTGGAGATGGTGATGATCGCGTCCACGCATTTGGAAAGCTGCTGCACACCGCGCTCCGCGCGCTGGGCGCGGCCCAGGCCCTCGAACGAAAACGGCCGGGTGACGATCCCCACGGTGAGGATGTCCAGATCCTTGGCAATCGTGGCCACAACGGGGGCCGCTCCTGTTCCTGTCCCGCCGCCCATGCCGGCGGTGATGAACACCATGTCCAGCCCACCCAAGAGGTCCGCGATCTCGTCGCGGGACTCCTCTGCCGCCTCGCGCCCCACCTCCGGGTCCCCACCCGCCCCAAGCCCCCCCGTGCGCTTGGCCCCGAGCTGAAGATGCCGATGGGCCTCCACCATTTCCAGAACCTGCGCGTCGGTGTTCATCGCCACGAGCTCGACGCCGACCAGCCCGGCCTGAACCATGCGGTTGACGGCGTTTCCCCCACCCCCGCCCACCCCCATCACCATGATCCGGGCCGGACTCTCCCCCATCATCCCCCGCTCACCCCCGGAGGAAGCTGCGGAACCACCCGAACAGCTTCCCCAGCATGCCCTTGGAACCCCGCGATCGCTTCGTGGGAACGAAATCCCTCGTCTCCACCGCGTACTTCAGGAGCCCGACCCCGGTGGCGTAGATCGGGGACTCCACGATGTCCCGCAGTCCGTGGATCCCCTGGGGAAGGCTTCCCACACGGGCGGGAAGCCCGTAGCGCTTTTCGATGTACTCCGCCATCCCCGCGAGGAGCGCCGTGCCGCCGGTGATCACGACGCCGGCTGGCACTAGGTCGCGGTACCCGGCGTCCTCGACTTCCTGCATCGCCAGATCCAGGATCTCCTCCACCCGAGGCTCGATGACCCTGGCGAGCTTCTTCCGCGATACCTGTTTCGTGCTCTCTCCCCCGATCGTGGCCACCTCGATCTTCTCGTCATCGCCCACCGAGTCCACAAGACAGGTCCCGTACTGCTTTTTGATCCGCTCTGCCTCTTCGATGGGGGTCTGAAGGCCGACCGTAATGTCGTTCGTGATGTGCTCTCCGGCAATGGGGATCGTTTTTGAGAACCAGATGTCCCCGCCCCGGAACACGGAGATGTCGGTCGTCCCACCGCCCGAGTCAAGGAGCACCACCCCAAGCTCCTTCTCCGCCGACGAGAGGACCGCCATGGCCGAAGCCAGCGGTTCGAGCACGATTTGAGTGATCCCGATTCCTACCGCTTCGACACACCGCACGAGGTTGTGGACCGCCGTCACCGAGCCGAGGACGATGTGCACGTCCACTTCAAGGCGGGTTCCGGTCATCCCCACCGGGTCCGTGATCCCTTCCTGGCCGTCCACAATGTACTGCCGCGGGATGACGTGGATGAGCTCGACATCGGGGGAAAGGGGCATCGTTCGCGCCGCCTCGACCACCCGCCGCACGTCCTCGGCAGTGATGATCCGATCCGGACGAGTGATCGACACGGTCGCGGAGTTATTGAGGGACCGAATGTGCTTCCCAGCAATGCCCACGTAGGCATTCTGTACCCGCACGTCGGCCATGTTCTCCGCTTCCTCAACCGCCTTCCGGATGGACTGGATGGTGCGGCCGATGTCCACCACGACCCCCTTCTCCAACCCTCGGGACGGAGAAGTGCCCAGACCGATGACCTCGATGTACTCGTCGACCACGTTGGCCACAAGGCAAGCCACCTTGGTCGTCCCGACATCCAACCCTACCACCAGCCGCTCCCGCCTCATCGAACCACCGCCTTCATCGCTTTCGCTTCAGGATCACCTCGTCGCCTCCGCGGAGATCCACCGTGGCATACCCGGTAACCACCCCTCGCCTCCATAGCTCCTCCAGGATAGCAAGTCGTTCCCCCAGTTGGCCAATCTCCCCTAAGAGAAGGAGCATGGATCCTTCTCCTTGTGCGGTGACACTGGTTGGATCCGAAATATCGAACGTTGAAAGCCGCTGGTGGAGGGCAGGGGAGAGTTGGGACACCGCTCGCGCCGCGGCCACCGCCTCCCGCGCCACCCGGTCCCCTGCCTGGGGCACTCCCACTACCTTGGGGGCCACAGCCGGCTCGAGGATGACCCCCTCGGCGTCTACCCACACCGCCTCTCCACCGGCAAGTCGCACCTCCACCGCCTGTCGTCTCTCTTTAATCTCCACTTCTACCCTCTTCCCTAGCACCCGAACTCGTACTCTCGCCTCCAAAACCCGGGGGTCGCGTCGGATCCAATCGCCTATTTCCCCCGTCTGTAATCGAAGTACATTAGCACCAAGCAGAATCCCTGTCAACTGTTCGGTCGCCGCGTAGCGGGCCACGGAGACCCACACTTCCTCCACCCGCCACCAGCCCCCCCAACGCAGAATGGCAAAAAGCAAGATGAGGAGAGAACAACCGACACACCCGAGCCGCGCTGCCCTGATCACTCCCCCACAACCTCAAGCTCAAGATGAAGCCAAACGCCAAACCGGCGGGCCACCTGATCCCGGACCTCCCCCACCAGTTCCAAGACATCGGATGCGCGCGCCCGTCCGAGGTTGCAGATGAAGTTCGCGTGACGCTCGGACACCACAGCATCGCCGACCCGGGCCCCTTTGAGGCCGCACTGGTCGATGAGCCACCCCGCAGACCGCCCGTCGGGGAGGTTCCGAAACACGCACCCCGCCGAGGGGAGGTCCAGGGGCTGGCTTCGGGCTCGCTCTACAAGGAACGGCGTGAGATCGTGGACGGCCTGGGGCCGCAGGGCCACCGCCACCACGGGAAGCCTAAGCCGCCGAAACACGGAATCGCGATAGGAGAAGCCGCACTCGGGGGGAGAGAAGGTGTGAATGCGGCCGCTGGGGAGAAGGGCCTGCACCCACGCGACCTGATCGCCGACCGCCCCGTGCCTCGTGCCCGCGTTCATCGCCACCGCGCCCCCGACCGTGCCAGGAATCCCGGCGAGCTTCCACGCTCCACGGCGGGCGACTTGGCCCAGAGGCACCCCTGCCCCCACGGTGAGCAGCCCCCCCTCCTCGCACCACGAGCGCAACGCCGCGGTGGAGAGGACCAAGCCGGGGAACCCTCGATCCGGAACGAGGAGCTTCGAGCCCCCCCCCACCATGCGCCAGGGAAAGCCGTGAGCGCGGGCCCGCACCACGGCCTCGGCAAGGGCTTCCGCCGTCGGCGGCCGGTACAGGGCAAACGCCCTGCCGCCGATGCGGAACGTGGTGTGCGGAGCGAGGGGCTCCCCGGCCCGCAGTTCGCCCGGAAGATCTCCTAGGATCCGGAGGAGAGCCCGCGCGCCATCTCCTGTGCCAGTTTCCATATGTCTCCTGCCCCAAAGCACGCCACGACGTCCCCGGGCTCGATCTCTTCTGCCGCGGCGTCGAGGGCTGCGCTGAGGTTGTCCCGGTACACCGCCCACCCACCGGCCCCGCGCACCGCCTCCGCGACTTCGCGGCCCGTCACTCCCGGGATCGGCCGCTCAAACGCAGGGTACACGCGCGACACCACCACCCGGTCCGCGCGCGACAGCACCGCCCCAAACGCGCCACAGAGGGCCTGAGTCCGGGAGTAGCGGTGGGGCTGGAAAATGGCAACGATGCGCCGGTCGGGCCATCCCAAACGGAGAGCGGAGAGCCCAGCCGCGATCTCCGTCGGGTGATGGGCGTAGTCGTCCACGACGAGATAGCCGTTCTCTTCGAGGATCTCCAACCGTCGGCGTGGTCGGGCCGCGGTCGCGAGCGCCGGGGCGAGTTCGCTCGCCGGGATGCCCAGGAGAATCCCAGCCGCAATCGCACCGAGGGCGTTGCGCACGTTGTGCGGACCCGGACCAGGGATCTCGACCTCGCCCACCTTCCCTCCCCGCAGGTGGAGCTCGAAGCTCGATCGGCCCCGGTTGTACTCCGTGCCCACGGCACGGAGGTCGGCCTGAGGGGAGAGGCCGAACGTGAGGGGCCGGCGCTGAGCCCGGCCCGCGTCGAGCGCCAGCGGGTCATCGGCGCACACTGCGGCGCGCTCCGCACGGGAAAGGAAGCGATAAAACGCGTGCCGGAGCCCGGCAAAGCCTCCGTACGTCCCCACGTGGTCCGTGTCCACCGAGGTCAGGACCGCCACCCGCGCCGCCAGGCCCACAAACCGGCCATCGGACTCATCCACCTCAGCCACGAACGGCCGCCCGCGCCCCAGGGCAGCAGAAGGCAACCCCGGGACCTCCCCGCCGATGTAGTGCCCTCCGACCCCCGTCACAGAGGTGAGAGCATGGGCGGCCCAGGTAGCGGTGGTCGTCTTGCCATGGGTGCCCACCACCGTCACCAGGTCCCGACCACGGATGACCTCCCCCAGCGCTGGGAGCCGCGGCCACCGCGGGACGCCGCGGGCGGCCTTGAGCTCGGCGTTGCACGGGGAGACCGCGGACGAGTAGATGACCGCTTCCACGCGGTCGGGGACGTTCTCCGCCCGGTGCCCGACGTACACGTCGGCCCACTTCCGCAACGAACAGAGGCGCGACGAATCCCGGAGGTCTGATCCCGATACCGTGGCCCCCCCCTCCCGCAGGAGCTGGGCCAGGGCCGCCATTCCATCCCCTCCAATCCCCACGAGGTGGACCCGTCCAGCAAAACCATTCATGCTCTTCTCTCCTCCACAAGTGCGATGATGGCCTCCGCTGCGCGGTAGGCCGCGTCCGGCTGGGCGGATGCCCGCGCCGCATCCGCGATGTCGCGGAGCCTCCTCTCGTTGGCCCATAGCTCGCGCACAAGGGGCCCCAGGTCCGACGCCTCCTCCGCCACGAGGCACCCTCCCCGTTCGGCCAGGGCCCGAGCGTTGTCGTCCTGGTGACGCCCCGCTGCCCCTGACCATGGGACGAGCACCGCGGGACGTCCCGCCGCCGCGACCTCGGCAACCATCGTCGCCCCTGCCCGAGCGACGACGAGGCGGGCTCGGGAGAGAGCGTCCGCGAAGGGTTCCACGTAGGACACAACCTCCGCAGGAATCCCCGCCTGGACGAGGCTCTCCCGCACCTCGTCCACCGGAGCGGCCCTCCCCACGACAAGGCGCATCCTGAGGCCCGGGGCTCCTGCGAGGTCGGGGGCGGCGCGGACCATAGCTCGAACGAGGTCACGCGACCCGAGCGACCCCCCTACAACGAGGAGCTCGTCGCCAAGCTCGGGGGAAAGGGTGACCACGTCCCGCCGCACGGGGTTCCCTGTAACCCGCACCTTCGCGCAGCGGGGAGCGCCGTTCGTTCGGGGGAAGGACAGAAGGACCAGATCCACCCCGTGGGCGAGGGCCCGATTGGCGAGCCCCATGGTGGCGTTCTGCTCCTGAATCACTGTTGGGATCCCCAGAAGCCACGCCGCGGCCATGGGGGCGAACGCGGCATGCCCTCCGGTCCCCAGGACAACGTCGGGCCGGAACCGGCGCACGATCGCCATTGCCCGGAGAAGGGACCGTGCAGAGCGAAGGAGGGACGCGGGCCACGTCCAGGGCCGGCGGCGGTCGATCCCCCGGGAGGAAAGGGGAAGGAACTCAATCCAGGGGTATGAGCGGGCTACCTTTCCCTCCAGCCGCGCTGGATCCCCAATCCACCCCGTATCGGACAGCGCACCGCGGGAGCGCATCTCCTCCAGGATCGCCACCGCGGGGTAGATGTGCCCCCCCGTGCCCCCTGCTGCCACGAGGACCCTCATCCCCCCACCCCCGGGACGAGGACCCCCACCGGGGAGCGGCTGCCGGCGCGGGCCACGCCAAGGATGAGGCCCCCCAGCATCAGGCTCACCATGAGGGACGAGCCCCCGTAGCTCAGGAACGGGAGGGTGAGCCCCGTCACCGGCATCACCCCCACCGCCACCGCCAGGTTGAGGAGGGCCTGGAACCCAAGGAGAAACGAAGCTCCCCAGGCGTAGAGGGCCCCCAGCATGTCCGGCGCCCGCCGGGCCGCGGTGAACCCCAGGGCCACGAGGACCCACAGGAGCCCGATCACACACAGCGACCCCACCAGTCCCGTTTCCTCAGCAACGACCGCGAACAGGAAATCGTTGTGCGCCGCCGGAAGGTAGAACAGCTTTGCCCGCGACGCCCCGATCCCCCGGCCGAACACGCCGCCTGAGCCCACCGCAAGAAGCGACTGGAACGTCTGGTAGGCATAGGTATCCCGGTAAAGATCCGGGTTGAGAAACGCCGCGAGCCGCTCCAGCCGGTAGCGGGAGAGGAAGAAAACGACCCCCCCGACCGGAAGGGCACCTACGAAGGTCAGAAGGAGGTGGCGGAGGGGAATGCCTCCCACCCATAGGAGGAACCCCACCGTGGCCGCGTACACGACGAGCATCCCCGAATCGGGCTGGAGGAGGAGCACAACCCCAAACAGCCCGAGAACAACGAGGGAGGGCAGGACCCCCTCGCGGAAGTTCCCCAGATGGTCCTTGCGCCGCACGAGCGAACTCGCAACGTACAGGACGAGCGCCACTTTCCCCAGCTCCGAAGGCTGGAACGGGAACGGGCCGAGCTTCAGCCACCGCGACCCCGCGGCGAGTGACGGGATGAGGGTGAACAGAAGAAGGACGAACGCCCCCCCGAGAACGAGGTCGTCAATCCTGCTCCACACGTGATAGTCCACGCGCCAGAGAACGACGAGGGCCACGAGTCCCAGCACCCCCCCGATGACCTGCCGCTTGAGGAACGCCCACGGATCCCCGGTCAAGCGTTGGGAGAGGGGGACGCTGGCCGAGTACACGAAGAGGAAACCCGCCAGAAGCAAGAAAGCGAGAACGACCGCGACCTTGCCCTCCAGGCTCCCCATGGCGAAGGTAGTGTGGCGCACATGTCCCCTCGCCCGAAGGACCCCAGGGGTTGCTCGGGTGGCTATCGTTCCGGCGTCAAGGTGCCGGTTGTCCTCCTACGGGAGGACAGGTCGCGGCTCAACCCGCGGCAAGGGCGGCAAACGCCGCTTGGAACTCTCGGCCCCGGTGGGCGTAGTCCGTGAACTGATCGAAGCTCGCGCACGCGGGTGAGAGAAGGACGGTGTCACCCAGTCGAGCGAACCCGTACGCGTGCCGCAGGGCGTCCAGCGGGCCCGCGGCCCGCGCGCAGGGAACCCCTGTCGCGGAAAGGAGGTCAGCAAAGAAGCCCTGGGACTCCCCAATGAGGACGCAGGCCCGGACCTTGTCCCGAACGGGGGGAAGGAGGGCCTCGTACCCTCCCCCCTTGTGGCGCCCGCCCAGGATCAGAACCACCGGGCCGGGGACCGCCGCCAAGGCAGCGACGGAGGCGTGGGCGTTCGTCCCTTTCGAGTCGTCGATGAACGGGATCCCCTTGATGTCCCCGACCTTCTCCAGGCGGTGGGGCTGATGAAGGGCCGGGGCCACTGCCTCGTAAGGGGGGGGGGAGGCGGCGAGCTTGGGATACGCCGCACACGAGGCGGCCCACGCCGCCCGCAGGTCGTCCTCCAAGTGAGGGGGAAGCCCGGCCCCCCACCCAACGGGTAGGGCCACCCCTCGGTAGTCGATCGCGCGAGCGCGAGGGGCAAGCTGGGCAAGGATCTCCCTGGGCAGGACCGCCGTGTCCTCATCCCTCTGCCGGGCGAGAATCCTCGCCTTGGCCGCGAAGTACGCCCCCAGGGTGCGGTGGTGGTCGAGGTGGTCGGGAGCGAAGTTGAGCCACACCGCTACGGTGGGGCGAAAGCTCTCCGTCCACTCCAGCTGGTAGGAGCTCACCTCAAGAACCCACGGCCGGCCGCAGACCTCGCCCACGGTAGCCACTGCAGGACAGCCGATGTTCCCCGCGACCACGGGGTCCAGTCCCCCCGCACGGAGGATGGCCCCGATGATCTCCACGGTGGTGGACTTCCCGTTCGTGCCCGTGACGGCGAGGATCGCTTCCGGTTGTGCAAGCACGTATGCAAGTTCGATCTCAGACCAGATGGTGATGTTCTCTCTTCTGGCTTCCGCAAGCGGCGCCGAATGGGGAGGGATGCCAGGACTCGGCACAACGAGGTCGGCCTCAAGGAGCCGTTCGGTGTGCCCGCCTTCCTCCCACTCCACCCCGTGGTGGGACAAGAACGCCCGCTCCTCCGGCGCCACGAGGCGGGTTTCCGAAACGAACACGGACACACCGGCCGGAGCAAGCGCCTCGACCAGGGCCCGTCCCGTTCGGGCCAGGCCCACCACGCCCACCCGCCGGAACGGCAAAGGCCAGTCCATCAGCGATCGAAAGCGGCTTCCGCCCGTCGCTCGAGGACGAGGTCGGAAGAGAAGCTCTCCAGCCCCAAGTAGTGCGCTGCAACACGGAGGAGGGCATCCTCGGGGACGAGCCCCACGACCTCCGTCCCCACCACGGGGACCCCGTACCGCGCCGCCTCAATTCGCACGAGATCTAGGGCCCGAGGAAGCGGGGTCTTCTTGTAGTTCGTGAGGTTCATCGACACCTGGACGATCCCGCGCTCGGGCAGGGAGAGCCCCAGGGCCTTCACGTAGCGAAGGCCGCCCGAGGAGCCGCGCACGGCGTGGGCGATGGCTTTGGCGATCTTGACGTCGGAGGTCCCAAGGTTCACGTTGAACGCAATCAGGAACTCACGGGCCCCGATCGCGGTGACCCCTGCCGTGGGGTGGACGACCCTGTCTCCGAAATCTGGGGCCCACTCCTCTTGCGCGATCTTCTCCGCGAACCCCTCGAACTCCCCGCGACGGATCTCCGCCAGGTCCCGGCGCTCGGGGCGGGTCGCCGCCTCCTCGTACAGGTACACCGGGACCCGGAACCGCTCCCACACCTCCCGCCCCACCCGGCGGGCGAGGGCCACGCAGTCGGCCATCGTCACCCCCCGCACGGGAACAAACGGAACGACGTCCACCGCCCCCATGCGGGGGTGTTCCCCGCGATGGAGGCGGAGGTCAATGCGCGGCACGGCGGCCGCGAACAGACGCAGGATCGCCTCGCCCACCCCGTCGGGGTCCCCGACGAGGGTGAACACGGTGCGGTGATGATCGAGGTCGGACTGGACGTCGAGGAGGCGTACCGA
Organism: Candidatus Bipolaricaulota bacterium; assembly: GCA_037442305.1. Classification (GTDB taxonomy): domain Bacteria; phylum Bipolaricaulota; class Bipolaricaulia; order Bipolaricaulales; family Bipolaricaulaceae; genus Bipolaricaulis. The sequence continues at coordinate 4,686 of JBBIQN010000037.1, read as the reverse complement.
GGGCACCTCCCGAATCGCGGCCGCCATGGCCCCGATCGCCGCCGGATCCCGCCCTTCGGACACGTTCGGCACCGACTCCACAAGGTGCTCCCCCATCGCGCGCTCCCCTCGGTGGCCCGTCAACGGCCGCACCGGGGAATGGCTACCGCGTCGGGAACAGGGCCCACATCCGCCCCTCCGCGTCCGAAGAGAGGTCGACGACCGTCGACTCGCGGCGGAACATGACCACGTCCTGCGTCCGCAAGACAAGGTCGTACCCCTTCTCGTTGGCCACTTGCTGCGAGATCTCGAGGATCTTCGCCGCCGCGACCTGGGTCAGGAGCTGGTCGAGCTGCTGGAACGCCGACTGAAGCCGCTGCAGCCGTTCGCCAAACCCCGCGACGTCGAGGATCGTGACCTGAGCTTCCTTGACCACGGTCTGGACCTCGGTCTGAAGCGGCTGGGCTTGGGTCTTCAGGTTCTGGAGGTCCGTCCTCAGGTTGAGGAACCCGGGAGAGGCGACCATCTTGTCGAGCATCGCCATATTGACGGCGAGCGAGGCCTGCATGAATTCGGCCTGGAGGCGGAGGTATCGCTGCTGGTAGAGGTCGGCCTTGATTTTGCCCGCCGCAAAGTCGGCTTGGAGAGCTTGAATGTCCCGTGCCTTCCCCTCCATCGCCGCCCGCTCCGTCTGTACCTGGGGAAGGAACACTTTGGTGAACAGGTTCTCCGCGTGCACCACCCCGACCCGGAGCCCGGCTCCGCCGGTCGTGATCCCCGCAACCCTCTTCTCGAGGCTGTCCACGCGGGGGGTGAGCTTCGTCACGTCCGTTCCGGAGGTACTGGTCGGGAACACCCTGCTCCCCACGAACCCACCCACGAACCCCAGCACGAGTGCCCCCACGATCAACCCTACGATCCACTGTGTCTTCATCTGTAGCCTCCCATATATGGTATGCACTCTACCCTAGAACATCGGGCTCATCCCAAACTCGAACGCCGGGACCCAGGTTGGGTCGCGGTCACTGGGCCAGGCCAGGGCGATCCGAAAGAACGTTCCCACCACGCTCGCTGCCAGTTCTAGCCCCACGGACGTTTTGACCGTACCGTCCCCCGTCGCCCCGAGGTCGGCGAACAGGGCGATCCACGATCCCTGGGCAACCTCGACGCGGAACTCGCCGTTGAGGAGGCCGTAGCGATCTGTGGTCACGCTCTTCACCCCCCGCACCGAGTCCACCCCACCCACGGTGAACTTGTACCGCTCGGGGAGATCCCATCCCCACCGCACGAGGGCCCGCCAGGCGAGGGCCGCCCGCGCCTCGCCAAGGAGCGCGCCCAGGTCAAGGGGGGCGAACCCGGCCAGTTCCGCCTTGAGCGCCAGGTACTCCACCCCTGGAGCGAACGTCCCCGCCTTCTCCAGGGAAACCCGTCCTTTCTTTCCCGTACGGGGAAAGAACGGGCTATCGCGATCATCGTACGCCACGCCCACTTCGAGCGACGTCCGTGGGGTGAGGGCCATCCACTCCGGAAGCTCCCATGTCTCCTCGCTTGTGAGTCCCAGGGAGAGATCGAGGTACGGGGCCAACGGGTACGCCACCGTCACCCCCCCGCCCAGGGCCACCGTAACGGGATCCTCACCCGACTCCTTCCGGTAGAAGTCGAACCCGACGAGGTCGAACACGGGGAACGAATAGCTGCGGAAGGAGAGGCTCCAGGTGGTGGATGCGCTTCCCGTCAACCCCCGCTCAAGCGAGAGGGAGAGATCGATCGCTTTCCCGAAGAGGTTCTTCTGGTTGTAGGTGAGGTTGCCCACAATCCCCTGATTCTGGGGGGAGAACGCCAAGTTCCCCCCGATGCTTCCCAGTTTCTCGATATCGGTCACGGTGACCTTGAGGACGAGGTCGTCTGCGCTCCACCGTGGTTCAAGGGCGACGTCCTGGAAGTACCCCAGCGCCATCAAGGCTTGGCGGCTGGCGGCGAACCGCCCCTCCGTAAGGAGCTGGCCCTGAGGAAGGTTCATCACCCGCGCGATGACCCCCGGCGCGGTGCGCGACCCCTCTTCGACCTCGACCCGCGCCACGCGTCCTTCCTTGACCCTCACCTGGAGGATCCCCTCGGTCACTCCCTCTCCCACCAGCTCGACCATGAACACCCCTTCCCGGCGGTAGTGGTCGTAGACGGGAGCAAGGGCCCGCAGAACGTCGTAGTTCGCGACCACGCCCTCACCCAGAGAACCGATTCGGCTGTGGAGTTTAGGTAGGGGGAACGCCGTCACCCCCAGGAGTTCGATCCCCCTGACGGAAGCAGGGGTCGGAAGGACGCCCCGTTCCACGAGGGTCCACACGAGCCACAGGCCCCCTTGCCCTGGCTCGGCGGTGACCCCCCCCGAAGCGAAGAACACGGACCGGCCGAGGGCGGTGAGCGCCTCCTGAATTCGCGAGATCCGCCCCACTTCCCCCACGGGCACAGTCACGAGCTTCCTCGCCTCTTCCTCTGGGATCGCGAGAAGACCACGGAAGCGGTGCCCTACGATGATGAACTCCTCGACCTTGAACACGAGCTCCGTCCCTCGGAGATCAGGCACGACCTGGATCGTTGCCCAGTCGTTCTTCCGGTACTCCTCGGCCAGCGCGGCAAGGGCCGTCTCAAGCTTCTTTTGGTTCAGGACTTCCCCGGCCTTAACCCCTTTGTCCGTTAAAAGTTCCCGGAGCTTCGCCTCAGAGGGCCGGTTCCCCTCCCGGAGGACTTCCTGGAGCCAGGAGAGAAGGGTCCCCTTCCCCTTGGGGGCAGGGGGGAGTCCTTCGAACGTGATCCGTTCGACCTTCGGGTACTCCACCACCCGGAACCGCACGATCACGAGTTCTCCCTCAAACCCGAGCTCCGGGGTTACCTGGGTAAAGTAGCCAAGGTTGAGGATCGCCTGGGCCGCGGCCAGAACCTGATCGCGGGTGACCCCTTGACCGCCGACGAACGGCACCGCAGCCAGAATATCCCTCGTGGGGACGTGGGTGTTCCCCATGACTTCGATCCGCCCCACGGTAAACTCCTGGGCCAGCGCCAGCCCCGTCACTCCAAGGACCAATAGAACGACCCCCAGCTTTCTCACGCTATTCCCTCCTCCGGAAACGCTCGGTACTGTAGGGCTTCCGCCACGTGTTCGGGTTCGATGGTACCGGATGCGGCAAGATCCGCAATCGTGCGCGCGACCTTGAGGGTGCGGACGTAGCCCCGCCCGGTGAGGGCGAAGTGATCCACGGCCCGGCCGAGGAGCGCCTTCGCCTCCGGTCCGATCTGACACGTGCGCCGCACCTCCCGCGGCCCGATCTCGGCGTTCGTGCGGGCCGAGCCGGCGAACCGTCGCCGCTGAACCTCACGCGCCGCGGCCACCCTCCTCCGCACCGCCTCCGACGCCTCCCCCCCACCTTCGGCGAGGAGATCCTCGCGGCTAAGGCGGGGCACCTGAACGAACAGGTCCACCCGGTCGAGAAACGGCCCGGACAGGCGCTTGCGGTACCCCACCACCTCGTGGGGTCGGCACCGGCACGGCCGGAGCGGGTCGCCGAGGTGCCCGCACGGGCAGGGGTTCATCGCCCCGACGAGCATGAACGACGCCGGGAACGTGACCGCGGTCCCGGCGCGCACGACCGTGATCTGCCGCTCCTCGAGGGGCTGGCGCAGCGCCTCCAGCACCTTGCGGTCAAACTCCGGAAGCTCGTCTAGGAAGAGGATCCCGTGGTGGGCAACGGTGATCTCGCCCGGGCTGGGGATCCCGTGGCCGCCCCCGACCATCCCCGCGTAGGACACGGTGTGGTGAGGGGAGCGGAACGGGCGCCAGCGCAGGAGCGGCCGCTCGAAGGGAAGCAAGCCCGCCACGGAGTGGATGCGCGTCACGTCGAGCGCTTCGTCGAACGTGAGCGGGGGAAGGATCCCCGGCAGGCACTGGGCGAGGAGGGACTTCCCTGCCCCCGGGGGACCGACCATTAGGACGTGGTGAGCCCCGGCCGCGGCGATCTCCAGGGCCCGCCGGGCGTGCTCCTGCCCCCGCACGAGGGAGAGGTCGATCCAGTCCGGCTGCTGTTCCTCAGGAACGACCCGCGGCGCGGCGGGAATCGCGCGCTCCCCGCGCAGGAACGCGACCGTCTCGCCAAGGGACGACACCGGATACACGGCGAGCCCGTCCACGAGCGCTGCTTCCGGGGCCGAGGGAGCGACCACGACCGCCCGCCCGACCCTGGCCTCGCGCGCGGCGAGGGACATTGCCAGCATCCCCCGCACCGGCCGCAGTCCCCCGTCCAGGGCCAGCTCTCCCAGGAACACCGTGTCCGCGGTCGCCTCCGCGTTCACCTGGCCGGTCGCCACGAGGAGGGCCACCGCCAGGGCGAGGTCAAACCCCGCTCCCTCCTTCTTCACGTCAGCCGGGGCGAGGTTCGCAGTGATCCGGAGCTGGGGAAAGAGGAGGCCCGCGTTGCGGATCGCGGACCGGACCCGCTCCCGAGCCTCGGAGACTTCCTTTTCCGGCAACCCCACGATGGAAAACCCCGGTAGGCCCGGTCCGACGTCGCACTGGACCTCGACCAGCCGGGCTTCGATCCCGTACGGGGCAGAGCTAAGGACCTGGGCGAACATCCTCCTCCCGGAACGCGTCGCGGATGTGGCGGATCCCGTGGGGGCCCACTGCCACCACGTCGAACCGCACCGGGACCTCGG
>JBBIQN010000036.1:0-17326 GCA_037442305.1 Candidatus Bipolaricaulota bacterium | reverse complement strand
TGGCGTTGTGCGAACGGCTCACGGAGAAGACGCCCTTCCCCCCTCGCCTTCGGTTCCTCTCCCCAACGGGGAGAGGGTTGGGCGAGGGGGACAGTGGCGTTCAGCTTGCGACCATCTCTACGCGAGCTTGGCCCTGAGGCGGGCGGAGAGGTAGTCAATCGCCCACACGAGGACGATGACGAGGATCATGTACATGCTCGCGTCGGCAAACGCGTATGCAGTGAGGGCTCCCCCGAGGCGGAACCCGATCCCCCCGCCGCCCACGAGGCCAACCACCGTCGCCATCCGCACGTTGATGTCCCACCGGTAGAGGGTGAACGAGAGGTAGGGATTGATGATCTGGGGCACCACGCCGTAGCGAATGACCTCGAACCGACTTGCACCGGTCGCCGTGACCGCCTCCACCGGGCCGGGGTCAATGCTCTCCAGCTGGTCCGCGTAGAGCTTGAGGAGATCCACAATCGAGTGAATCCACAGAGCGAGAACGCCGGCGAACGACCCCATCCCCACCCACACCCCGAAGACGATCGCCCACAACACGGCGTCCACCGACCGGGTCACGCTCCCCGCCAGGCGGACGAGGAGGTACACCGGCCGACCGATCCACCCGCGCGCCAGGTTGCGCGCCGCCAGAAACGACAGGACCGCTGCCACGGGCATCGCAAACAGGGTCGCCATGAGGGCCATGAAGAACGTCTCGATGAGGAGCTGAATCCCGAGGAACAGAAGGGACGTATTCGGGTTGACCACCTGCTGCCAGTACTTGATCGTGCGCGGGGCCCGGGTGAGAAGGGCGTTGAGGTCAATCTGCAGGATTCCCACCGACGCGCCCAGCGCGAGGAGGGTTCCCACCACCACCGCCCAGCCACAACTCGTCGCGTACCACGGCTTGCCCCGCACTCGCTTCTCGACCAGCTCCAGCCCGCTCGCCGCTTCGGCGGGAAGCCTGCCCGCCCGATCGAAAAGCGCCGTCAGACCCCCAACGGGCCCAAGGTGCCACAGCAACCCATACACGAACCTCCGACGCCACGGACCTTGCAGCACGACCCCTGCCAGGCGCATCCCGGGGGACAACCCCCACGTCCCCCACAACGCTGCCCCCTCGACAAGGACGAGCGCCGCCACCCACCACGGTCCAAAGAAGTAGATCTCTTGGCCATAGAGGACAAACCCAAACAACAGGCTCCCCACGAACCACAGGAGCCCCAAGACGAGAACGTCGGCCACGGGGAGGAGCACGCCGAGGGCAACCGCCCGCTTCAGTCGCGACGCGAACGGAAGAGCCTCTGCGGTCATGTGATCCTCTCTCGCACCCAGCCGGAGGCGAAGTCAAGAATCCACACCGTGAGGGCAAACACGACCACCACAGCGCCCACCTGGGTCCACTCCAGTCCTTCCTTGAAGTTCCGAAGGAGAAGCCCGATCCCGCCCCCCCCCACAAACCCGACCACCGTCGCCATGCGCAGGTTGATGTCCCACCGGTAGAGAGTGAACGCCAGGAACGGCGGCAAGATCTGAGGAACCACCGCCTGCTTGATCACCTGCAGCCCGTTCCCACCCGCGGCGGTCGCTGCCTCCACGGGACCCGGGTCGATGTGCTCGACCTGCTCGGAGTAGAGCTTGCCCAGGGCAGCGATCGTGTGCAGGAACAGGGCGATCGTCCCGGCAAACGGACCAAACCCAACCCAGATCGCGAAGATCGAGGCCCAAAAGATGGACTCAATCGAACGAAACACGTTGAACAGCCCCCGCGTCACGGCGTAGACGACCCTTCCCACCTGGGTTGACGCCATGATGTTCCGCGCCCCGAGGAAGGAGAGAGGGAAGGCGACCGCCGCTCCCACCACAGTCGCCAGAAGGGCCATGAACAGGGACTTCACCAGGGCCCCGAAGATGGAGTCCACCTCCAGGGGATGGGGAACAAATAAGTAGCTCAGATCAGGTCTGGAAAGGCCCCGCCACAGCCGGATGGGTTTGCCCACGTCCTGCACGAGCGTGCGGATCTGGATATCCGTGACGAGCCACCCCAGCGCGACGGTGACCCCGACAAGCGCGAGGGCCATCAGGACGTACGTACTCAGCCACCACGGCCGAACGCGGGGCGCGCCGCGTGCTCGCGGGACCAGAGCTACCCCGGCCAGTCGCTCGTGCCACGGCCGGTCCGGTCTCAGCCACAGAGGAAGCCCCAACGTCGCCAGGGCCACGTGGCTGGTGAAGAAGTAGAGAACCCGTTGCGAAAACCCCACCTGGGGGTTCCCATCGGCGGACGCCAACACCACGCCATGCGCCCGCTGGCCGAGGCTGACCCCGAACGCCCGGCAGAGGAGGGCCAGCTCGACCGTGAGGACAGCGACGAGGATCCAGCCCCAGGGATCGAGCTCGGGCAGGACGAACTTCTCCTCCGGTCGCCAGATGAGGGTAGGGGAGGTGCGGATGTAGTGGATGCTGAACCCTGCGTAGAGGAGGTAGGCCCACGCTAGCCAATCAAGGAAAAAGGATAGAAGCCGGCGTCGAGCGTGGGCGAACCTCCCGCTCACCGAACCTCGACCTCCTCGGCGTCCTCGCCGTAGATCTCCTTGAACTTGGCGTTATCGATCGCTGAGGGGGGTCCGTCGAACACCATCCGCCCGTCCTTGAGGGCGATGATCCGCGTCCCGTAGCGGCGGGCCAGAGACAGGAAGTGGAGGCTCGCGAGCACAGTTACCCCATCCTGGCGGTTCATCTGCTCCAGGTACTGCATGATCGAGTGGGACGTCGCCGGGTCCAGGGCGCTCACCGGCTCGTCGGCAAGAAGCAGTTCCGGCTCCTGCATGAGCGCGCGGGCGATCCCGACCCGCTGCTGCTGCCCTCCGGAGAGCTCGTCCGCTCGGGCATGCATCTTCTCCACGAGACCCACCCGCTCCAGCGCCCGCCGTGCTCGCTCGAGGTCCTCTCTGGGAAACCGCCCCAGAAGTGCCCGCACCGTGGACACGTATCCCAGCCGCCCGGCCAAGACGTTTGCCAGCACGCTCGATCGCTTCACGAGGTTGAACTGCTGAAACACCATCCCGATGCGCCGCCGCGTCTGGCGCAGGGATCGGGAAGAGAGACGCGTCACATCGGTTCCATCGAGGACCACCCGCCCGGAGGTCGGCTCGACGAGCCGGTTCACACACCGCAGGAGGGTGGACTTCCCCGAGCCCGAGAGTCCAATCAAGACAAGGAACTCCCCGCGGTTCACCTCGAAACTGACGTCCGTCAGGGCGCGCACCTTGCCCCGCTCGTAGACCTTGGTCAGTCGCTCGATCGCCAGGTGAGCCATAGCAGGTCAGAGCACGAGGGGGAGGAGATCCCCTCCCCCTCGCGTCTTCAGCGCGTCACCTACCTCTTCGGAACGGGCAGACCTACCCACGCGCGGTAGTTGTCGTAGTACGAGTCATCCACGAGCATCACGCTGTCCCACTCATAGAACCCTGGGCGGGACCAGAGGGCCTTCCCCTCCGGGGTCGCGATGTGCTGGATGATCGCGGTCACGATCCGGTCCTCGAGGGCCTTGGGGAACCCGGCGGTGAACGCGATGCAGTCGTTGGGGATTGGGCCAACCGTGGCCACAACGGTGAGTTTCCGGACAAGCTCCCAGATATCGCCGTAGACCTTGACCTCCTGGGCCACCGCCCACCGTACGTCACGGCACTCCCCGCGCTCCCCCTCGGGAACGAGGCTGTTGGTGGTTTTGTCCCACAGCCACATCTCCGGGTCCATCCCCGCCGCAAGGTCCCACCGTGGCCCATCGTAGCCGGCGGGCGGCAACGGCGGCGAGCCGTAGCCGGTGCAGAAATCGCCCTGCCCCTCGAGGAGGGCGATCATGGCCTTGGTGTGGGAGCCGACGTCCTTCTCCACCGGCTTGATCCCCTCGACCTTGAAGAAGCCCGACGGGATGACGTACCCCGACGCCGAGCGCCGGCTGGCAAACAGCCAGGTCTTGCCACCAAGGTCCTTGAGGGTGTACCCCTTCTCCCGCGGAGCGTAGATCGAGGCGAAGTAGTAGGTGTACCCGTTGCGAACCGACGCCAGCCGACAGTGGACGCCGGGGTTGGCGTCTGTGATCCGGACGTACTGGTCCGTGGCCGGCACGCCGAACACATCGCCCTTGGCGGCGATCATCGCCTCGATCATCGCCGAGTAGTCAGCAGCGATCACCGGCTTGATCACGAGGCCTGTCATCTTGGACAGCGCCTCGGCGATTTTGGGGCCCACGTCCTGGATCACGTCCACCTTCACCGAAGGCACGAACAGCATCGTGATCGGCCGGTCCTTCGTCCCGAGCGCCTGGGCGAGTCCCGTCGCCCCGAGCGCCACCGTCGCCATCAACACTACGAGCAGAGTCCGCTTCACAGCACCACCTCCTAGGTGTGACGTATTATACCCTGCCGTGGGGGGAGCCGTCGCGGGAGAGCGGCAAGGCCCCGCGCCCTCCTCCACCCGCGGCCACACGGCGGATCCCACAAGCCTAGGGTCGCCGCCCCCGGAGGCGAGAGAAGCGTCGGTAGGCCGCCCGGTGGAGGCAATGTCCCCACCCAGACCGTCACCACCGTTGAAGCCCCCAAGGAGGCAGACGACGGGGGAGGTCTACTCTCGCTTGTAGGGGACCCCGAGGGCCTTGGGGAACCGCACCCGGCCCACGACCCCCGACACCACAAGCAGGGTCACGATGTAGGGGAGCATGTCCACGAACTGCCACGGGATCGTCTTGGTGGGAAAGGTTTTGATCCACGTGGCCAGGCTCTGGAAGAACCCGAAGATGAACCCGCCGACCAGGCCGAGGATCGGGTTCAGCCCGCTGAACACCACCGTGGCCAGCGCGATGAACCCCCGCCCGGCAGAGATCTCCTTCGTCACCGACCCGAACCACGCCACGGACAGGTACGCCCCAGCCAGACCCGCCAACGCCCCTCCGAAGGTCGTCGCCAGCAGTCGGGTCAGGTTGACGTTGATCCCCGCCACGTCCGCCGCTTCTGGATTCTCCCCAACAGCTTTGAGGATAAGCCCGGCCCGCGTTCGCTTGAGGAAGAAGTACGCCAAAAAGGGAAGCACGAGGGCCACGAAGATGAGGGGGGAGAGAGCTCCCATCGGCGTGCGAAGCTTGGCGAGCTGTGCCCCCAGAGGAACGGCATGGAATCCGGGCGCCCCGAGCTTGATCAGCCCGAACGCCACAACCCCTAGAGCAAACAGGTTGATCCCAATCCCGGCGATCATCTGGGTGCCCTTCCAGTAGGCGCTGATAACGGAGAACACGAGGCCAATCGCCATCCCCACGCCCATCCCCACAAGCAGGCCCACCACCGGCCCCCCGGCCTTCGCCCCCAAAGCCCCCACGAACGCGCTCGTGAGGAGAATCCCCTCGAGACCAATGTTGAACAGCCCTGCGGTCTCGCCGATGATCTCTCCCACCGCGGTGAGGGTGATCGGAACCATCGCGTGCAGCGAGATCCGGAGGAGATCAAGGACGTAGCTCCAGCTCATGCTCCCTCCTTCTCTGCTGCCGGCTTCCTCCGAGCGAACACCCCGGCGAGCTTGCGCCCTCTCTCCACGGCCACGGGGAAGATCCGCGCGAGCTCGGGAATCGCCATCGCCAACACGATCGCCCCCATCACCACCCGCACCATCTCCAAAGGTACGGGATTGGAGCCGTAGAACTGCATGACCCGGCCTCCAGCGTTGAGGCCGCCGAAGAATAAGGCGGCGAACAGGATCCCGATGGGGTGGTTGCGGCCCACCATCGCCACCGCCATCCCGTCGAACCCGAGGTTCATGAGCTCCGGGAGCCCGCTGATGATGGCGTACGTTGGAGGAAGACCCATCGTGGTGCTCGCCCCGGCGAGCCCGGCCCCGACCCCGCCCAAAGCGAAGCTGAGGAAGATCGTCCGCTGGATGGAGATTCCCCCGTAGCGGGCCGCGGTGGGGGTCAGTCCCGCCGCTCGAACCTCATACCCGACCGCGGTATGCCAGAGGAGGAAGTACGCGAACAGGGCGAGCGCCACGGCGAGGAATACGGAGTACGACAAGTCCGTTCCCTGCATCAGGATCGGGAACCGAGCGGTAACGGGAATGCTGACCGTCTTCTCCGCTCGCCGCGGGTCCACCAGCACCTGGGCCACGAGGTAGAAGACGAGGAACCGGCTGATCCAGTTGAACATGATCGTGGAGATGACCTCGTTCACTCCCCGGGTGAGCTTGAGGAGGGCCGGCCCAAGGCTCCACAGGGCCCCGGCGATCCCCGCGAACGCGATCCCTACCAGGAGGTGCAGTCCAGCCGGGAGCTGGAAGTAGGCCACGCACACCGCGGCTGCCGCTCCCACGTACATCTGGCCCTCGGCGCCGATGTTGAACATCCCCGCCCGAAGACAGATCGAGAACGTGAGCGCAGTGAGCACGAGCGGGACGCCACGGGCCATCGAACTCGCGACCTCGTAGCTGCCTCCGTAGGCGCCCCGCAGGAGGGCCCAGTACGCCCGCCACGGGTCGTACCCCCAGACGTACATCAGCGCCGCCCCCACCAGGAGCCCCACCACCGCGGCGAGGACGGACTCCAGCGCCGGGTGGAGCCCGGTGAGCGTTCGGTGAACGCCCCGCAGGAATCGTTCGCCCGGACGAACCCCGTTCGCCGTCATGCCTCCCCCTTCACGCCAACCCCTCCCATCAGCATCCCAATCTTCTCCCGGTTCAGCTCCTCCGGCCGGGCCGCGGCCATGAACCTGCCCTCGTACATGATCGCCACGCGATCCGACAGGGCAAGCACCTCGTCAAGGTCCGCCGACACGAGAAGGATCGCCCTCCCCCGGTCGCGCATCTCGACGAGGGTGTCGCGGATGTACTGGGCGGCTCCCACGTCCAAGCCCCGCGTGGGTTGCGAGGCGATCACGATCGCCGGGTCCTTGGCCAGTTCGCGGCCAACGATCAGCTTCTGCTGGTTCCCGCCGGAGAGGCTCTTCGCCGGAGCGCCCGGCCCGGTGGCCTGGATCTCGAACCTGTCCATGAGCGCCCGCACGTGAGCGTTGATCTTGCCCCACCGGAGAATGGACAGGGGGCCGCGGAACTCGGCCCACCGGTGGACGCCGAGGATCGCGTTCTCGGCCAGGGTGAACGGGAGGACGAGCCCGAGCACCCAACGGTCTTCCGGGATGTGGGCCACTCCTAGGCGGTAGATCTGGCGAGGATCCAGCCCGAGGATGTTCTTCCCGCGGATCGTTGCTGTCCCCCCTACCGCGCGGCGAAGCCCAGTCAACGCCTCCACAAGCTCGGTCTGGCCGTTTCCCTCGACCCCGGCGATCCCGAAGATCTCGCCGGCGTGGACGTCGAATGTGAGTTCGTGCACGGCCACGGGCTTCGTGTCGCCGGCCACGGTCAGGCCCTCGACGTGGAGGACCCCAGGTCCCCGCTCCCCCTTCACAGGATGGCCCGCCCCTGCGGGAATGTCCTCGGTGGAAAGCTCCACAGCCCGCCCGGTCGTCGTTCCCACGGAACGGCCCACCATGAGCTGCGCCAGTTGCTCCCGCGTCACGTCGGACGTGCGCTCATCGCCCACCACGGCGCCCTTGCGCAGGACGACCACCCGATCCGTGATCGAGCCGACCTCCTTCAGCTTGTGGGTGATGAGGACGATTGCCTTCCCCTCGTCCCGCAGACGGCGCAGGAGCCCGAACAACTCGTCCACCTCAAGCGGCGTGAGAACGCTTGTCGGCTCGTCGAGGATGAGAATGTCCACATCCCGGGACAGAACCTTGAGGACCTCCACCCGCTGCTGCTCCCCCACCGCAAGCTTCTCCACGGGCACATTGAGGGGGATCTTGAGCCCGCTTTCGGCGATCAGAGACTCAAGCCTCGCCCGCGTCTGCGCGAGCCGGAGGGGGGATAGCGCCTTCTCATGGGACAACGCCACGTTCTCCACCGCGGTGAACGTCCCCACGAGAGCGAAGTGCTGGTGGACCATCCCGATCCCGAAGTCGCGCGCCTCGCGCGGGCTGGCGAACCGGACCCGGCCCCGGGGAGACACCACCCGACCTCGGGTGGGGGGAAGCAAGCCCGACAAGATCTTGGTGAGCGTGGTCTTCCCAGCCCCGTTTTCGCCGAGGAGTCCCACGATCTCTCCCGAATGGAGCTCGAGGGTCGCGTCACGGACGGCGACCGTGCCATCGGAGTAGATCTTGGTGATCCGCTCCGCCCGGAGGAAGTACCCGTCTCTTGTCTCGCCGTCGCTACGTTTCGAGGTCTGGCTCATACGGACGCCCCCGTCGCTAGTCCAGAAGAACAAAGGGAGAGGGTGCGCTCTGCGCCCCTCTCCCCTCTAGCCTCTTGTCGAGAGCCCTACGGAGCGCCGAGCGTGTACCGGGCGCGGACAGCCTTCATCTCGGCCCCGGTGTTCGCGGTCGGGACCACGATCGTCCCGTCGAGAATCCCGGCTTCGAGCTCGTCCACGGCCGCCCAGATCCAGGACGGGATCGTGCCGCGGTTGATCGCCCAGTTGGCGATCGTCTCGTTACGATCCGCGGGCTTCAGCGCGCCGCCAGAGATGCCGAAGTCGATGAACTCGAGGAGATCGTCGAACTTGCTGATCCCCACGCCCTTCTCTACCAGGCCAAGGCTGGTGACGCCGGCCTTGAACGTGCCCTTGACCACGGCCTCGACCGCGCTGTAACAGGCGATGTCCACCCTCTTCATCCCGCTCGCCAGGCCGTGCAGACCCTTGCCCATCCAATCCTGGTTCGCATCTACGCCGAAGTAGTACGGCGGCCCGGAGCGCGTTCCCTTGTTGCGGTGGTACTCGGTAATTGCCTCGAGGTCTCCGATCCCAAGCGGGCCGGCGACGTTGTACACCCCGACTGCGCCCTGGGCGAGCATGGCCTCCGTGGCCGCCTTCCCGAGCGCGATATCGCTGAACGACCCGGTGTACGTGTACAGGAGCCCCACCGGCTTCGCCGTTCCGGTGACCGCGGCGTACTTCTTGTTCCCCCAGTCCATGCCGAATCGGTACCCGGCCTCGAAGCGGTACAGGACCGGGATCTCGATCCCGAGCACGACGCCCAAGTTCGGGTAGCCGTAATGAGCTGCGGCCATCGCCCCGAGTGCCCCAACAAGGGCGGACATCTCGTTCTCGCGGAACACGAAGTTCATGATGTTCGGCCCGGTGATCCAGTCGACATCAATGATCGCGAACTTCTGGGCCGGGAACTCACTGGCTGCCTGGGCCAGCGCGTCTCCGAGGAGGAACCCCACGCAGATGATGAGGTCGTACTGCCGACTCCGCGCGAGGTTGCGCAGGTTCGGTAGGTAGTCCGCGCCCGATGCGTTCTGAACCTCGACCATCTGCAAGCCGAAGTCCTTCGCCGCCTGGTCCGTGCCCTTGAAGGCCATGTCGTTGAACGAGAGATCGCCTCGTCCTCCGACGTCAAGAACCACGGCCACTTTACCCTTCAGCGCCTGCGCGACCGCCGGCGCCGCCACGAGCGCCACAACCAATGCCAGTCCTATCCACTTACGCACCGCACATCCCCCCTTGACGGTACGGGCCTCTGGGCCCGGTTGAGCGCATTCTACCCGTCCCTCCCTAAGGAGACAAGCATCGAGAACGCGCAGGAGAAAAGGGGATCCCACGAAGAGGGGGGAGGGACCCGAAGGTCCCTCCCTGAGGCGAGGAACAGGAGGCCTGGAAGCGGCTCTCGGTCGCGTGCTGTTACCGATTCGAACGGCAGCCTTCGGGGTTGGAACCCCCGCTCGGCGGCACCAAGCCTTCACGCGCGGCCGTGCCTCCGTGATCCACATTACCGTGTGCAGATCCACGCCAAAGGACAAGGCGCACCGCGGACCGCCGCGTGTGCGCCCACCCCCACGGACCCTTGGCCTCTAATCCGGGACCTTCACGATCCGCCAGTAGTCCCACACCGTGTTCAGAAGGCGATCAAAGTCGTCTCGACTCGCGGGCTTGTTGAGGAACCCGGCGGCTCCCGAGTCGTAGGCGCGGGCCATCTCCTCTTCCGAGTCCGACACCGTGAGGACGACGACCGGGATCTTGCGGAGCTTCTCGTCCTCCTTGATCTTCTCCAGGATGATCTGCCCCTTCACCTTGGGAAGGTTCAGGTCCAGAAGGATCAGGTTCGGGCGCGGGGCCTCCTTGTACCTGCCTTTGCGGAACAGGAACTCCAGGGCCTCCGCCCCGTCTTGCGCCCAGTGGAGGTCGTACCGCGCCCCCTCTTTCTCCAGGCCGCGCACGGACCTCTCGATCAGTTCGTAGTGGGACTCGTCGTCTTCCACTACCAGGACGACCATTCGCCGTTCAACGGGCATCGCTCTCCACCCCTTTTTTCGCCGGCACCCGCGGGACCGTGAACTTGAACGTCGTTCCGACGCCAACCTCCGACTCCGCCCAGATCCGCCCCTCGTGCTCTTCCACGATCCGGCGACAGATCGCCAAGCCGGCCCCGGTGCCTTCGGTCTTCTTTTCCAGCTTCTCGAAGATCTTGAAGATGGTTTCCAGATAGTCGCCCTCAATGCCAGGACCGTTGTCCCGAACGTAGAAGAGATATGCGTCCCCGCGATGGGGCTTCCATCCCACCTCCACCGTCGGCAGCGCCTTGTCGTTGAACTTGACGGCGTTCTGAATGACGTTCTGGAACACATCCCGTAGCAGAGAGGGCACGGCCCACACCCGGGGCATGCCCGGGGCGATCGTTAGGCTCACCGACTTGAGCCGGTCGTCCAGGTCTTCGCACACCTCGTGGACGAGCCTCCCCACGTCCACCTCTTCGTAACGGGTGGGGTCAATGCCGCGCACCTGGGAGAACTTCCTGAGGTCACGGAGGAGCTGGTCCATGCGCTGGAGCTTGGCCCGCGCCTTCTCCAGATCCTGGCGGACCTCAGGGGGGAGCTCCCCGTTCGCGTGGCGACCGAGGATCTCCGTAAGGTACCCCAGCGCGCCGAGCGTGGGGTCGCGCAGGTCGTGGGACACCACGGTGCTGAAGTTCTTGAGGTTCTCGTTGACCTCGGCCAGCTGGACCTTCTCCTGGCGCAGGGCGTCCTCGAGCCTCTTGAGCTCGGTGATGTCGGCGTAGTAGTCGATGCGCCCCCCCCGGTAGCGGGCTGTTTCAATGGGGATCGACCGGTACTGGATCACCCGCTCCCGGGAACTAGCGGTAGCTTGAATTCGCGTCACGAACCCCTCCACCACCGTTCCGCTGCGGTAGGATCTCTCCACGAGCGCGCTGTACTCCTCCCCGTTGTCCAGCAGCCGGGAGACCACCCTCCGCACGCGATCGGCAGGCAGCCCAAACAGCTCCTCGCGGTTGACTCCGAAGAACTCCTCCACCGCTTGGTTGGCCCACAGGACGCGCCGCTCGCTATCCCAGAGGATGACCCCGAGGTCGAGGGTGTCGATCCCGTCCTCGATCAGGAACCGGTACCTTGCCTCTTGCTCGCGCAGCTTGTGTTCCAGGGCTTGAACCTCGGACCGATCCTGAGCTTCCAGGACCGCCACTTTGGGCGTGACCCGCCGCGCTTGGAACTCGACAGTGATCGGGCGGCGGCCTTCAGACAGAAACCGCAGCCGCTCTTGGCGCAGCTCCCCCCGTTCAAAGAGCCTCTTCAAGACGCCCTTGAAGTGGTCAATGTCTTCTGGATGCACGTATTCCGAGATCTGCAGCGACTGGCGCCCGGCCCAGCCCAGAAGCTCGCACGAGCGACGGTTACGCCGACTCACGTTGCCGCGGCTGGTCACCACGTGGATGATGTTGAGGGAGTTCTCAAAGAAGTACCCCCCGAAGCAGTCCTCGAGTCGTTCTTCTGTTTCGCGATGCTCCGTCCGCTGCCCCCACAGGTAGCCCACGCCGCGGCCGAGGACCGCTGCCCCGGCAAACAGTAGGGGGATCACCGCCCCCAACGCCGGCTGGGGGGGAGCAAGCTCCGGTACAAGGAAAACGGGAAGGGAGAGCAACCCCGCCCCCACCCAGGCGATCGCCGCGCCCGCCCACCGGAGAAGGAACGAGGACAAGAACACAGAGATCCCAAGCACCCCCAGGAGCACGGGAAGGCTCCCCCCCAGAGCAGAGCCCCACCCGACGGGGAGCGCGGTGCCCCACAACAGGAAGGCCGCGAGGACAAACGCCCCTGCCGAGATCCCTAGCCGCCGACGGTGGGTCATCTTCTCCCGAGGCATCGCTCGACTATCCCTGGTCAGGGACTCCCCGCCAAGGACACAAGTCACTTCGTGCGAAACCCGAAGTCTAGATGATGACCGCTTCGTCGCTCACAACGGAGAACGGTTCAACAAGGCGCTTCATGTAATCCTCCTTGAGGACGGAGATGCGCCGGTTGTCAATGGCTACGATCCCGCGGGACTCGAGTTCCCCCAGCGTGCGGATCGCGGTCTTCGAGGAAACACCCGCCATCTCGGCGAGCTCGGCCCGCGAGAGCTCAAGCCCTAGGCGGTCAAGGGCCAGGATGAGGCGCGCCAGGCGCTCTTTGGACGAGGCGTACGATCGCTCGGCGAGCTTGTTCTGGAACGCCTTGAGCTCCTGGGAGATGTGTTCGAAGAACCGGAATACGGTCTTCGGGTAGTGCTCAAGGAAGTAGAAGAAGTCGCCGCGCTCGATGAAACCGATCTTGGAAGGGATGAGGGTCTTGGCGTACGCGTTGTGAAGCCCTTTGTCGAACAACGTCGTCTCCCCGGCGAGCCCCCCGGGGCCGACGATCTTCAGGATCTGGGATTTCCCCTTGGAGCTCCGCTTGACGAGCTTGACCGCCCCGGAGAACACGAGGTAGAACCCAAACGCGGGGGCGCCTTCCATGAACAGAAGCTCTTCCGCTCCGTAGTCGATCGACCGCACCAACCCGTCGAGCTTCTTCAGGTCGTCCGTCTTCAGGTCAACGAATACGCGGAAGTCTTTGAGCTCGGCCATGTCGTCCCTCACCCAGGCGGCAGTCTACCGGATGTCGGGGAGCGGCGTCAAATCTTGAGCCCTCGCTCTCCACCCCCTAGAATGAGGCCGAGCCGGGGTGGCGGAATTGGCAGACGCGCTGGACTCAGGATCCAGTGGGGTATCCATCCCTCGTGTGGGTTCAAGTCCCACCCCCGGCACACCCCAAGTCATCTCCGCCTCCCGCCGCACCGACCTCCCGCGGTGGTACCTGCCGTGGCTCAAGGCTGTGCTAGCGGAGGAGGAAGCGACGATCCTTCTTCCGTACGGCGGACGGCGCACCGTGCCCTGCGACCGGAGGACGTCCACACCCTCGTCCCCTATGGTCGAAAGACTTCTCCCCTCTCCTTCGCTGATCGCGAGATGCGGGGCCTCCTTGCGCGGTACGACCAGGTGGTCGCCCACTTCACCGTGACCGGTCTCGGGAGAAGCTTCATCGAGCCGGGGGCCCCACCGTGGGAGGTGGGGATCGCCCAGCTTCCCGAGCTCGTCGAGCTGTGCGGCAGCCCACGTCGGGTCGTGGTCCGGTTCGATCCAATCGTCCACTGGTGGGAGGGGAGCCGAATCCGCAGCAACCTCGCGTGGGCCGAGCCCATCTTCAGGGAGTGCGCTCGAAGCGAGGTGCAGGAGATCAGGACAAGCTTCGCCACCCTGTACGGAAAGGTCCGGCATCGCGAGGTGAGATGGTACGACCCTTCCCCGGAGGAGAAGCTCCGCCTCGCAACCCAGCTCAAGGACCTGGCGCACCGCTTCCGGCTCCACCTCGGTGCGTGCACCGATCTCGATCTCGAGGGAGCGGGCGTCGCCCGCCAGCCGTGCATTGACGGGTCCCGGCTTATCGAGCTCCATCCCGAGCGGGCGAGCGCGTCGGCTCGGCGGGACCGGGGTCAGAGGGCGAGCTGCCTGTGCACGGAGAGCGTGGACATCGGCTCCTACACGATGCGCTGTCCTGGAGCGTGCCTGTACTGCTACGGCAACCCGGCCCGATCCTGTCGGGGGCAAGCTCCGGCGTCGGGCATGAAGCCCGACGTTACGGAACCCGGAACCCCGACGCTGCGAAGGGTCACCCCAAGCGGGAGATCGCAACCCGGGCCGACTCCCGCCCCGCCTCCACCGCCTCCCGGACCCGCTCAAACTCGAGGATCCCGATCGCGTCCACGTCAGGATGGATCACCATGAGCCGCGGCCCCAGCCGGTCGCGGGCCCGCTCAAGCTTCACCGCCAGAAGCTCGCGCGCCCGGATCTCCTCCGCCCGCAACGCAACCCCAACGAGCGCCTTCGGCATCGGCCCCAGGGGCGCGCTCACGTCCACTGCGAGCACGCTGCGCGCCCCGAGCTCGGCGACGGCGTCCACGGGGAGGTTGTTCACGAGCCCCCCGTCCACGAGGTAGCGCTTCCGCCACTGCACGGGCCCAAAGAGCCCTGGCAGGGCCGCGCTCGCCGCCACCCCGTGGTGCACCGCGCCCTCGCTCACCCGCACCTCATCCCCGGTCACGAGGTCGGCGGCCACGGCCACGAACGGGACCTCGAGGTCCTCGAACCACATCCCCTTCGTAAATAGCTTCAGGAACTCGAGGAGCCGCGACAGGCGGGGCGACCCCTCTTCCCACCACGCCCGGTTACGGATCCGTTCCCACAACGACTCGGCCAGGGCCTGCCCGAGCACCCGCTCGTAGCTTTCGGGGACCCCAAAGATCTTCCCCAGGTCGAGGTGCGTCAGGACCCGCACGAGCTTGGGGAGGTCCTGGCCCACGGCGTAGGCCGCCCCCGCGATCGCCCCCATGCTCGTGCCAGCCACGAACTCCGGTTCGATCCCCGCCTCGAGGATCTCCCACAGGACCCCGAAGTGGGCCAACCCCCGCGCCCCTCCGCCCCCCAGCGCCAGCCCCAGCCTGTCCGGCCGCTTCATCGCTGCCCGATTCTACCTCTCTAGGGATGGGGCCAAAGCAGAAGGCGGCTTCCCGGCCATCCGTACCGGAAAAGAAGGCTCTACCGGCTTTCGTGTGGGGAGAGGCGCATGGGCCCGTCACCCGCCATGCCAACCCTAGCGCGGGTCGCTTCCCCACACGTTTCCCGGAAGAGCCGAAAAGAAAAGGGGCGGGAACGCCGCCCCTTCGTCATTCACGTCACCGCGCCCGCCCTAAGAAGCCGGGCGCCAAGTCCAGCTTCCTCTCCCAAACTACTTCTTGCCCGGCTGGGGCTTCGGCTTATCCTTCTTCATGGTCAGCGCTGCACCTCCTCATGGCCGCCCAAGCAGGAACGGCTGTGAGTAGCGTAGGACTCTTCCCTCCCCAAGTCAACACCCAGCGACGGGACATTCGTTACATTCGCCTCCGCGAAAAAGGCGTGAGGGCAAGTTTGGCTCGCCCTCACGGCATCAACTACGTGCTGCAACATCGCCTGCCTTGGGGGGCGCGTTCGCGCTCCCGAGGCCCCTTCCGAACTACTTCTTCGGCTTGCCGGCCTTCGGCTTATCCTTCTTCATGAGCAGCACGCCACCTCCTCGTCACTGCCCCAGTAGGAGCAGTCAATCGGACAATAGGACTGCGCGCGGGAAAAGTCAAATCTTGAGAGGGGGACATTTGTCCCGCCCCCTCCCCCAGGCGGACGAGGCGCCGAAACGCGGGTAGAATCCGCAAATGCTCTACTTCCTCCTTTCGCTTGGTGGGATCGCGATCGGGGCCGTGGCCTCGCTGCTGGGGATCGGGGGCGGGATCTTCACCACCCCGCTCCTCCTTCTTTCCGGCCTTGTCGCCACCGCCCAGGAAGCCGCGGGGACGAGCATCGTCGCCGTGATGGCCAACGGCCTGGCGAGCACGATCGCCTACGGAAGGCGGGGGGTCACGAACTGGAAGGTCGGGCTCGCCCTCGTCCCCGGGGCGGTGGCGGGAGGGTGGCTGGGGCCCTGGATCGGGCGGGAGATCGCATCGAGCACGCTCGCGTTGGCGTTCGGGATCTTCCTTCTGTACCCAGCGACGGTCCTCCTTCGGGGGAAGCAGCCCAAGGACCTGTTCCGCGGAGGGGGAAAGAGCGGGGTTGGGGTCCTCGCCGGCTTGGGGATTGGGCTTGTGGCGGGCACGGCGGGGGGGCTGTTCGGGATCGGGGGCGGGGTGATCATGGTCCCCGCCCTCACCTTCCTCGGCCTGGACATCGTCACCGCCGCGGCGACGAGCCTATTTGTGATGGTCCCCTCCGGGGCGGTGAGCACCCTCCGCCATGCCCTGGCGGGGAACACGCATTGGGACTTGGCTTTTGCTCTCATCGCCGGGGTGCTGGTCGGCTCTCAGATCGGCCCCGTCCTCTCCTCGCGGCTCCCCGCCCCGTGGATCCGGCGCCTGTTCGCCCTCGTCCTCGTCTACGTCTCCGTGAACATGATCCTCCGCGGCCTCTCCTAGCCCTACCTCACCCGCAGGGCGTCGAGGACGATCCGCACGAGGAGGAGCACCCACCCCACCGCGACCACGATCCAGATCACCTTGCGCGCCGCCTCGAGGATCCCAAACAGAAGCAAGATCACGGTGATGAGCCCCAGGTACCCGAGCGGCTGCACGAGGTCGGACCCGATCTCCCGGTCTTGGGGCAGGACGAGGTTCACGAGCCTCACCAGCCCCTCCCCGAGGATCTCCGCCGCGGACTGAACAAACGAGAGAAGCTGGTCCCCCACGCTCTTTGTTCCCACCCCTTGGCCTAGGGCGCCCACGCCCAGAGCTAAGGCCAAGCCAACTGCTAGCCAACGCATCATCGGTTCCCCCTTTGCCCGTCTCGGGCTCTCCATGATACGGCGAGCCGCCGAGAAAGAAAAAAGCACCGGGGCCGACCCGGCGTAGGAACCTCATGCACCCTCGCACCGCCGAGACCGCCGCTGCGCAGCGTCGCACCCTGTCTGCGCCGCCGGAGTTGGCCGCCGGGGATGAACCCCGACGCCACGGCTTCTCCAGGCGGGCTCGGTAGTGGATGGCTGCCCATCCGCGGGGATCCGATCCTCTCCGCGTGGCCGAAGGCTCCGCGGGCTATTCAGGCTGCTGGGCCATGACCCGCTTCGCCATTAGGATGTCGGGCTTCCCGAAGCCGTTTGCGTCGGGGACGAGGCCCACCACGACGAACCCACACTTCCGGTAGAACTCGAACGGATGCCCGCGGATGTTGTGCAGGCGCGCCGCCCACGAGAGAACGTCAGGATAGAGGTCCACGCCGGAGAGGTTCGTCTGCCCGTCCTCGTCGTCCGTGCCGATGAAGATCGTGTCCACGCCCCGCTCCCGGGCGAGGCGCTCCAGGTCCGCAACCAGGGCCTGGCCGATCCCCTGCCGCTGCCGGTCCGGCCGTACCACAAGCGGATGGAGCTCCCACACGTGGCCCTGATAGGAGGGGATCGCCCCGATCCA
>JBBIQN010000035.1:0-17425 GCA_037442305.1 Candidatus Bipolaricaulota bacterium | reverse complement strand
GGCGTTCATCGTGAAGGGAAATCTCGTCCAGATCGCCGTGGCGTTCATCATGGGCGTGGCGTTCGGGGCGGTCGTGAGCTCGTTCGTCAACGATCTCATCATGCCGATCATCGGCAAGCTCGTGGGGAACGTGGACTTCGCGAACCTGTACATCAACCTGTCGGGCCAAGCCTACGACTCGGCCGCCGCAGCCCGAGCTGCCGGAGCGGCCGCGATCTACTACGGCGCGTTCATCAACGCGCTCGTGAACTTCCTCATCATCGCGCTCGTCGTGTTCCTGATCGTGAAGGCGTATCAGAAGCTGGAGAAGCCGAAGACGGCCCCTGCCCCCGCTACGAAGGAGTGCCCGTTCTGTCGGACCCAGATCCCGATCCCAGCCACGCGCTGTCCGCACTGCACCTCGGACCTCGGAGGCAAGGGGTAGGTTCGAAGCCAGCGTCTCTGGCAAGCGAGGGCCACTTTCGTTCACACCGTGCGGGCGACGATCGGCACGGCGATCATCGCCGCGAGGGCGAGAAGCCCGGCGATACTAACGAGAACTCGATCGCGTTTGGACATCGTCTCTCCTCCCCGATCCCGCGGGGCAGCATCCGACTTTGCCTTCACCTCGTGTAGGAGCAAGGGAAGGACGATGGATCTTCCCGGGATCCGACACCGGAGGTAGGTCGGCTGTCCGCACGCCGAAGGACACCTGCGGGCCGGGAAACCTCCATCGGGTGGCCCAGCGTGGTACGCGGGGGCGCTACCTTTCGCGGAGGAGGGTCACCGCTTTCCCGTTGTTCGTACAGGAGAACACGACCAGCGAGCTCTGGCCCGTTTCAAGCGCGCTGGCGTAGAGGTAGCGGATGTCCAACCCCTGGCGGGCCAAGACTTCGGTGATCCTCCGCAGGAACCCCGCCCGGTGAGGAAGCTCAACAAGGACGATCTCCCGTTCCTCCACGTCGAACTCCGCCTTCCGCAGGGCATCGAGGGCGTAGTTTGGGGCATCGGGAACCAGATGCAGCTCGGCCTGCTCATCATGAACGATGACCGCCACAGCGAGGATGTTGATCCCCTGCTCAGCAAGAACCCGCGCCACGTTTGCCAAAATCCCCACCCGGTTCTCTGTGAGGACCACCAGTTCCCGACCTACCGTTGCCCCGCGCATCGGTCCTCCTGTGAACGAGGTAGTGTACCACGTCGGTCGCGGCCGGTAACCGGACCGAGCGCCGCGCGCCCCTGCCGTTCCTGACCGGATCCGCTATAATCGTCCCTTCGTCGAGGGAACCGTGAACCCGAACATTGAGCGGATCCTGGTGTGCAGCGCCTGGCCCTACGGCTCAGGTCTGCCCCACCTTGGGAACCTGATTGGATGCCTCCTCTCCGGGGACGCGTTCACGCGGTTCTACCGGCGGCGCGGCTACGAGACCCTCCACGTGTCGGGAACGGATGCCCACGGAACAAAGGTCGAGTACGAAGCGGCACAGCTCGGGATCACGCCCCGGGAACTGGCGAGCCGCGTCCATCGGCAGATTACTGACGTCCTGGACCGGTTCGAGATCGCGATCGACAACTACACCACCACCGAGTCGCCCGTCCACCACGAGTTCGTGACCCAGATCTACCGGGAGATGGAGGGAAACGGGTACATCGTCTCCCAAGAGGAAGCGCGGGCATTTTGCCAAGGGTGCAGCCGGTTCCTCGCCGACCGGTTCATCGTTGGCACCTGCCCCCGCTGCGGCTACCTCCACGCCCAGGGGAACCAGTGCGATGCGTGCGGCGCGTTGCTGGAGCCCGAGACGCTTCGCTTTCCCCATTGCGCGTTCTGCGGCTCGACCGACGTCGTATCCCGCTCCACCCGCCACTGGTACCTCGACCTCGGGAAGCTGACCCCGAGACTCCTCGCGTACGTGGGGAGCCGCGACTTCCGCGGAAATGTGAAGTTGTTCACAGAGCGACTGATCCAGGACGGACTCCGTCCGCGGGCCGTGACCCGCGACATCCGATGGGGGATCCCCGCGCCCTTCGCTGGGGCCGACGGAAAGGTCATCTACGTGTGGGCCGAAGCAGCGCTGGGGTACGTTTCGGCAACGATCGAGCACTTCCGCCGGCTCGGCCGGGAAGAGCGGTGGCGGGACTTCTGGTTCGGGGACAGGGTACGGCAGGTCTACACCCAGGCCAAAGACAACATCCCATTCCACACGATCATCTTTCCCGGTCAACTCCTCGCTTCAGGCCAGGGGTTCCACCTTCCCGACCAGATCGCGGCCACCGAGTACCTCAACTGGATCGGGGGGGAGCAGTTCTCCAAGACCCGTCGGGTAGGCATCTTTGCCGACGAGGCTTTGAAACTTCTTCCCCCTGTGTAT
The DNA here is from genome assembly GCA_037442305.1 of Candidatus Bipolaricaulota bacterium. GTDB lineage: Bacteria > Bipolaricaulota > Bipolaricaulia > Bipolaricaulales > Bipolaricaulaceae > Bipolaricaulis. Next base: position 15,077 of record JBBIQN010000035.1, on the reverse strand, counting down.
TGGCGGTTCTACCTCTTCTACAACCGGCCGGAATCGAAGGATGTGGAGTTCTCGTGGGAGGAGTTCGACAAGGCAGTCAACCACGTCCTTGTGGACAACATCGCGAACTTCGTGCATCGGGTCCTCTCCTATGTGTGGTCCAAGCACGGGGGGACTGTGCCCGACCAACCGACCGACCCCGAGATCGGGGAGGCCATCTCCGAGGCAAGCGGAGAGGTGGTGCGGACCATCGAGGGCGGGGCCCTTGCCCCCGCCCTGCGCACGATCGCCCTCCTCGCGGGAACGGGGAACGAGTACTTCCAGCGCAAAGCACCCTGGCGGACCGGAGATCGCCGCGCGGTGGCCTCCGCCGCCCACCTCGTGAAGGCTCTCGCCGTCCTCCTTGACCCGTTCATCCCCATGTTCTCCCGCGAGGTGTACGCTGTACTAGGGATCAACGGGCTCACACTCGACGAGGCAGGGGCGGGGCTCGCGGGGCACACTTTGGCCCGGGAACCGCAACCGCTTCTTGCCCGCGTGGACATCGCGGAACTCAAAGGGAGGTACCAGGAAATGAAGGAAGAAGGGCTCATCTCAATCGAGGAGTTCCAGAAGCTCGACCTCCGGGTGGGGCGGATCCTCGCCGCGGAAGAAGTGCCCGGCGCGGACAAGCTTCTCTCCCTGCAGCTTGACCTGGGGGACCGCCAGGCCCGCGCCGTGGCCGGGATCCGCCAGCACTACCAGCCGGCGGATCTCGTGGGCAAGCTCGTCGCGGTGGTGGCAAACCTCAAGCCAGCCACAATCCGCGGGATCCGTTCCGAATGCATGCTCCTTGCCGCCTCCGACGGCGCCCTGTGCTTGCTCGCCCCCGACCGCGAGGTGGAACCGGGGGCGCGGATTCGCTAGGATTGCGCGGGACGTTTTTCCTACTAACATGACGAAGATGCCCATGTACGCTGTGGTAGAGATCGGCGGTAAGCAGTACCGCGTGGAGGCCGACGCCGAGATCGTGCACGAACTGCTCCCGCTGGTCGTGGTAGGGGAGAAGGTGACCTTCGATCGCGTCCTCCTCGTGCGGAACGGCACAGGCGTGGAGATCGGCCAACCCTACTTGCAGGGGGCGCAGGTCGTAGGAGAGGTTGTGGAGGTCGGGCGGGAACCGAAGGTGATCATCCAACGGTTCTCCCCCAAGAAGGGGTACCGCCGAAGGAAAGGGCACCATCAACCCTACATGCGAACGCGGATCCTCGCGATCCAGAAGGGCTAGGGGAGAGATGGCCGAAGTACGGATTGAGCGAGACGAAGAAGGACGGATCCTCTCGGTGGCCCTGCACGGCGATGAGTCCCCGGCGGGACTGGCGGCGGCCGCGCTCGTCGAGGCCCCTGTCCTTGGCTTCCGGGAGTACCTCCATCTCGATCCCGAAGTCGTACGAAACGGAAGCACGGTGCGGTTCCGAGTCGATCGCTCGGACCTTTTCCTCGACCGCGAGGTCGATGCGGTGGTAGAGACGATGGTCCTCGGGCTGCGGGCGCTTGAGCGCGCGCACCAAGGACAGCTCACCGTGCACGAGGTTGGGGAAAGCGTAAGGGTGTGAGAGGTCCATATGGCACACAAAAGCAGCGGTGGTTCAACCCAGAACGTCCACGACTCCCCCGGCCAGCGCCTGGGGATCAAGCGCTATGGGGGCGAGCTTGTCCGGCCAGGATGCATCCTCGTCCGGCAGCGGGGAACCCGTTTCTTCCCCGGGGCGGGCGTCGGCATGGGCCGGGACTTCACGATCTTTGCGAAGACCACGGGAACGGTGCGCTTCGCTGGACACAGGCGCGTGTACGTGAACGTGGACCCGCTCCCCGAGGAAGGGTAGATCCCCCCGAATGTGGGTAGACGAGGCGAGGATCCACGTCGCCTCTGGACGGGGGGGCAATGGCCTGATCAGCTTCCACCGCACGCGCCACAACCCCCGCGGTACCCCTGACGGCGGGAACGGCGGACGGGGCGGAGACGTCGTCCTGTGTGCCGCGCGTTCTCTGGCAACCCTTGTTCAGTTTCAAAGCCAGGTCCACTTCCGGGCCGCGCCGGGGGGACACGGCGGTCCCAACCGCCGCCAGGGTCGCGACGGGGCGGACCTCGTGATCCACGTCCCTGTCGGAACGGTTGTCCGCGACGCGGAGACAGGGGAGGCCCTCGCCGACCTCACCTGCGACGGAGCGAAGGCTCGGATCGCCCGCGGCGGCAAAGGCGGACGGGGCAACAAGGCGTTCACCACCTCCACCCGTCAGGCTCCGCGAATCCGCGAGTTCGGGGAGCCCGAGGAGGGGCGGTGGCTCAAGCTTGAGCTCCGCGTTCTAGCCGACGTAGGGATCGTGGGGTTCCCCAACGTGGGGAAGTCCTCGCTTCTGGCGCGCGTCTCTCGCAAGAGGGTCAAGGTCGCCCCGTACCCGTTCACCACGCTCTCCCCGAACCTCGGGCTCGTCGAGGTGGCCGAGGGAAAGTCCCTCGTCCTGGCCGACCTCCCGGGCCTCATCGAAGGGGCCCACGAAGGGAGAGGTCTCGGAGACCGGTTCCTCCGCCACGCGACGCGGGCGAAGGTGCTCCTCCACGTCATCGACCTCGCCGGGGTCGAGGGGCGCGATCCCGTTTCAGACTACCGCGCGCTGCGTCGGGAGCTTGAGGCGTGGGAGGAGATCACGGGGAAACCCGAGGTCGTGGCCGGAAACAAAGCGGACCTCCTTCCCCCAGAGCGGCTGTCCGCCGAAGTCGAGCGGTTCCGGCAACAAGGGATCGAGATCCGCCCCATCTCCGCCGTGACCGGGCGCGGGGTCCGGGAGCTCATGTTTCTCCTCTGGCACAAGCTTCAGGAAACCCCCTCCCTTTTGCCTGAACCGCCGGCCCCGGCCCAACGCCTGTGGCGACTCACCCCGGATAGGGTGCCGTTCGAAGTGACCGACGACGAAGGGCAGCTCGTGGTCCACGGCCCAGCCGTGGAGCGGCTGGTTGAGCGTCTCGATCTCTCCACCGACGACGCCCAGGAGTACCTCCGGCGCCGGCTGGCGCGCCTGGGGGTCCTGGCGGCGCTCAAGCGGCGGGGGCTTGGACCTGGAACCACGGTGCGCATTGGAGAGCAGGAGGTTGAGCTTGGAGGGTAGAACCGGCCTGTTCGGGGGCACGTTCAACCCCATCCACGTGGGGCATCTCCGCGTGGCCGAGGAGGCGTTGCGCCAGCTTGGGCTCAACAAGGTCGTGTTCCTTCCCACCGGCTGCCCCCCCCACCGCGCGGTGGACGAGGGGGTCCCCGCCGAGGCACGGTTCACCATGGTCGAACTCGCGATCGCTGGGCACCCCGGGTTCGCAGTCTCCCGGTTCGAGGTCGCTCGCCCTGGCCCCTGCTACACCGTGGACACCATCGCGGCGATGAAGGGGCTGCACCCGGAAGGCGTGGTCTATATCGTCGGTGCGGACATCTTCTCCCGGATTGAGACTTGGCACGACTGGGAGCGGCTCCTTACAAGCTGCCCGTTCATCGTCGCCCCTCGTCCCGGCGTTCCCCTTTCCCAATTCCACAGCCCACCGTTCGACCGGGCCGAGCTCCACTTCCTTGACATGCCCGTTATCTCCGTCTCGTCCTCCGAGGTTCGCCGCCGGTACCGGGAAGGGCTTCCCACCGCCGGGCTCGTGCCCCTCGAAGTGGACGGGTGGATCCGTGCGCACGGGTTGTACGGTGTGGCCCGCCCCCCTTGGGGCGGCTAGAATACGCATCATGAGGAGGGACCCATTCCGCGGGAGTTTCGGGTAAACGAGCAGATCCGATCGCGCGAGGTTCTCCTGATCGACCCTGATGGACGCAGCCTGGGCGTCGTCCCTGTAGACCGGGCGCTCGCCCTGGCGCGCGAAACGGGGCTCGATCTCGTGGAGGTGGCCCCGGAGGCGAACCCCGTGGTCTGCAAGATCGTGAACTACGGGAAGTACCGCTATCAGTTAGGGAAACGGGAGAAGAAACAGCAGAAGGCGTCGCGCCTCAAAGAGGTGAAGTTCACCATTCAAACAGGAGAACACGACTTCCAAACGAAACTGGCCCGGATCCGCGAGTTCCTCGACGAAGGGTACAAGGTGCGCGTGTCCGTGTTCTTCAAGGGGCGCCAGATCATCCACACCAGCAAGGGAGAAGACATCCTTGCGAGGGTCACCGCGGCGACCGAGGACGTGGCCAAGGTGGACCAAGATACAATGAGCAGGGGAAGGACCCTGCAGACGCTGCTGGTTCCCGTTTCCCGCAAAGGAGGGCGCAGTGAAGACAAAAACACACCGCGCGGCAGCGAAGAGGTTTAGGATCTCGGGCACGGGGCGGATCTTCCGCCAGCGCGCCAATCGCAAGCACAAGCTCTCAAAGATGCGGCCGCAGTATCGTCGCGAGGCCGGCCGGCCCGTCGAAGTTCGGGGCGCCGACCGCAAACGCCTGCGGCGGATCTTGGGCATCTAGGTAGGAGGAAGAACCATGCGCGTTCCTGGAGGGGTCAAGCACGGGCGGCGACGCCGAAAAGTCCTCAAGCTCGCCAAGGGGTTCAAGGGGAAGAGGCGTTCTTGCTACCGGATCGCCAAGCAATCCGTGTTCAAGGCGCTGCGGCACATGTACGTGTCGCGGAAACTCGAGAAACGGGTCATGCGCCAGCTATGGATGACCCGGATCGGCGCCGCCACGCGCCGCGAGAGACTGTCGTACTCCGCATTCATAGGCGGACTGCGCAAAGCGCACGTGGCCTTGAACAGAAAGATGCTTGCCGATCTTGCGTTCCGCGACCCGGAAGCCTTTTCACAGCTTGTCGCCGCGGCGAAGGAGCACCCAACCACCTGAGCGAGGGCTCCCCGAGCGCAGCCCAGGGAGGCCCTACGCTCAAGGGTAACCACATCCTGATCACGGTCGAACGGACGACGGCCGGTGTGCGGCGCCGGGTGGCGATCATGGAAGATGGGGAACTCGTCGAGGTGCACTTCGGGGTCCCCCACCGCCGCTCCCTGGTCGGGAACATCTACAAAGGGAAGGTAGAGACGGTTCTCCCGGGAATGGGAGCCGCGTTCGTCAACGTCGGTGAGACGAAGGCCCTGTTCCTGTCCGAGCACGAGATCAACGACGCGCTCCTTCTCGCCAAGGGGTTCGAGCCGTGGAAGGAGCAGGCTCCGATCCAGAAGATTCTCCGGTCCGGGGAACCGGTGATCGTCCAGGTTCGGCGGGAGGGAATAGGGAAGAAGAACCCCCAGGGGACAACGAAGATTAGCCTTCCTGGTCGGTACTGGGTGTTCCTCCCTACGGAAGATCGGGTGGGGATCTCCCGCCGCGTGGGCGACCCCACCGATGCCCAGCGACTCCGGAAGATCGCGTACTCCCTGAAGAAAGAAGAACAAGGGCTCATCGCTCGGACCGCGGCCTTCCGAGCGGGGGAAGCGGACTTGGAACTCGACTACCAGTCCCTCCGCGACCTGTGGGCCAGGATCGAGCAAGCTGCGGAAGGGGCCCCCCCGCCCCGCCTCCTCCACGAGCCCACCGACCTCGTGCGAACGATTGTCCGAGATCGGTTTCTCGACAACGTGGGGTCCCTCGTCGTGGACGACGAAGAAGAGCACAAGGCAATCCAAGGGTTTCTGGAAGCGCTGCGCCTGCCTCAGCTTCGGCGCCGCGTGCGCATGTACCGAGGGACGGTTCCTCTCTTTGTGCGCTACGACATCGAGCGCCGGCTTAGGGAGGCCCTCCAGCGCAGGATTCCGCTCAAAGCGGGTGGGTTCCTCGTCGTGGATGAGACGGAGGCCCTCACCGCGATTGACGTCAATACGGGGTCCGACGTCCGGCACCGCACTCAACACTCGGCGATCCTGAGCACCAACCTCGAGGCGGCGAAGGAGATCCCGAGGATCCTCCGGCTGCGGAAGATCTCCGGGATCATCATCGTGGATCTGGTGGACATGGAAAGCGAGGCCGACGGGCAGAAGGTCCTCTCGCTCCTCGAGGCAGAACTAAGAAAGGACCGCGTGCCAGCAGACCTGATTGGCCTCACCAAGCTGGGGTTGGTCGAGATCACCCGGCGCCGGGAAGGGGAGTCCTTGACCGCGACGATCGAGGACAGCGACGAGACCTAGTCGGAAGTTGCGCGTGCGAAAGGCGCCGGCTACCATCCTCCCACCGGGCGGATAGCTCAGTTGGTAGAGCGCTCCCTTCACAGGGGAGAAGCCGGGGGTTCAAGTCCTCCTCCGCCCAGTTCCATTTCCCATGCACATCTCGGTCGAAGGTCTACCCGCGCTCGGAAAGAGCGAGATCCTGTCCGTTCTCCGTTTGTACTACCCGGAGCAAGTGGTGGTGCTGCCCGAGCTCGTCAAGGAGGCTGCCGAGCGCGGTGGCATTGGCCTCTTTCGCGACCGGACCCGGCTGAGCGAGGCGATCTGGGCCCTCCTGCCCGAGCGCGAGGCGACGGTCCGGAACGCCATTGCCGCGGGGAAGACCCTGGTCGAGGAGTCCCACCTGGGCGTCCACGCCGCTTACGCCACCGCCCTTGGCGACGCGCCCTTTCTCGCCCAACTCGCGGCCCGGGAGCGAGACATCCTGTGGCCGGATCGGTTCGTCCGTCTTGCGGCCCCCCTTCCGGTTTCCCTCGCCCGCCAGGAGGCGCGGGGCGACCGCCGGTATATGGTGGAGGCCGACGTTCTCGAACGGATGCTCTCCTCCCTGGATGACTGGCATGCCAAGCGGGGAAGCGACCTTCGACACGTGGACGCAGACCGTCCCCCGGCGGAAGTGCTCCGCGACCTCGTGGCCGCGGTAGACCTCCCGTACACCCCCCACCCCAATAGGGGGGTAATCCCCTACCTTTTCCTTCTTGGACGGCCCGCGGCAGGGAAGTCCGAACTTATCCAGTTCCTCACTCAGCTGCCGCCTGACAGGCGGGTGGAGGAGTACTACGTGGGGCGGATCCGGGTCGCGGACGACTTTCCGCTCTTGTGGAAGCTGTTCGTCGAGGACGACCTGTGGGAGAGGGTCGGACGGGGGCGGTTCCACTCCCGCCGGTCCGGGGAAAACTATGCCGTGGCCGACGATCACCTGTGGCCGTTTCTCATCCTCAGGCTGGGCGAGGAACTCATCCGCAACCCGGCCCGCCCCGGAGAGACCGTGCTCGTCGAGTTCGCCCGCGGCGGTCCTGCTGCGTACCGCGACGCCCTGGCCCACCTTCCCCCCGATGTTCTCCGGGCCGGGGCGATCCTGTATCTCGATGTTCCGTTCGAGGAATCGTGGCGTCGCAACCTTGCCCGATACGATCGCGCCCGACGCGACGGGATCCTCACTCACTCCGTCCCCCGCGAGGAGATGGAACGCACCTACGCCCACGACGACTGGACGACCCTCGCTCCAGCAAACGCGGGGCACATCGCACTCCACGGCGTGCAGATCCCGTACATCACTGTGCCCAACGTCCCCGAGCCGATCAGGCGCGACGATTTCGCCCAGCGGTTCCGCCCCGCCTTTGACCGCTTGTGGGGTCTCGCGCAAGCCCGCTAGGCCTTCGCGAACGTCTCCACCGTATCTCCACCACGCGCTCCGGAGGACTCCACATCGGTGTCCTAGGGTAGCCGAGTCTATCTTTACTACCCACCCCTAGTGCATAGGGGTAAGATGCTGGAGGTGTCGAGGATGGAGTTCAGGCGGTGGCGAAAGATCGGCCGCATCGCGCTTGCGATGCTGGCGGTCGTGTCGGCGGGTTTCCTCGGGGGGAGCGAGGGCGGGGACGGGGTGCTCCTTCCCGATGCCTCAGGGCAATGGTCCATCCCAGGCGGGATCTACGCGGGTCGTGCGCCCACGGCCCCGGGGATGGTGGAGATCCGGGGCGTGAGGGCCCTGTCGTTCGACCCGGCTCACATTCAAACCCTCCGGCCCGATCTGTTCATGGAGGGATACTTCTCCGTGTTCGATGTGCTGGTCTACCTCGCTGAGCGGGGGGACATCCAGTTGGCGTACGTGTGGGACAGGGCCGCTGCCACCCATCGGATCTTATCCCTGAACGGGCTATCCGGGTGGTGGTACGATGCACGGTACGCGGGCGGCGAGTACGAGCGGCCCGTTGTGCGGATGGACCATTTCCCGGTGAAGGACGGGATGAGTATCCGCCTGTACCTCGAACAGCCGGACCGCCTCACTGCAATTCACCAAAGCTTCCGCAACGAGGTGAAGCGCCGGGCGGCGAACGGCGGCGTGGTGATCATCCCCGAAGTCACGATCCGCGGACCGCGGTGGACCCTCGTGGCGCACGATGTGATCGTCGCGCCCACCGGCACGCGATCGGATGTGTTCAGACCCGGTGTCGTCACCGCCCTCGACGTGCTCCTGGCTCTGGGCCGTGACGGAGTACTTACATCCGTGAAGCTCGTGTGGCACGACCGTCTCGAGGACTCCGACCACGTGGACAGCTTCATGGTCCACGCCCTCCGCGGCGGCGGGCACGAGGCCCTCGCTACGGACGGGTGCATGTTCGCGCACCAGACAGGGAGCGACGTACTTGAGGGGTTCATCGTCCCTCACGGCCATGGATCGTCCCACATCCACCTCAGCGCTGACCTGGAACCGCTTGTATCCCCAGAGCACGTGCGCTGGACGTGGCTATGCCGATGAGATCCTGCCGCGGGATCACCCGGGCTGCTGAAGACGGAGGAGTCTGACAGCATGTGGATCGTATTCGCCAATGCCAAGAAGCGGAAGGCCCGGCTGGTGATGACCGTGGCCGGAATCGCGATCGGGGTCGCCACCCTGTTCGCTCTGCTCGCGTCGAGCGCGGGGATTCAGCGAGGACTGGAGCGCGAGATCGGAGGGTTGGGCGCCCACATCCTTCTCCTCCCCGTGGGTTGCCCGTACACGCTCACCCTCGCCCTAATGCAGGGGACCGACACATTAACGTACATCCCTCAGAACCGACTCACCGACGTCCGCGCAGTGAGCAACGTGCGGCTGGCGGCTCCCGTGGTCGTAGGTCGGGTGCGGGTGAACGATGAGATGACCCCCCTCTACGGAGCCACGGATGAGATCCTTCACCTCAAGCGGTGGGGCATCCCACGCCTCGACGGGGCTGTCGTCGGGAGCGATGCCGCATCCCGACTCGGTCTGTCGGTGGGAAGCCGGATCACCCTCTCGTTCTACGCTCAGCGCGAGATGGACGTCATCCGAGTCCTCCCGCAGACCGGCGGGCGCGACGACACGTTTGTGTTTGTGCCACTCGAGATCGCCCAGAGCGTGCTTGCGTTGGCCGACGAGGTCAGCGCGGTGCTCGTCCAGACAGAGAATGTGGACCGGGTGACCCAGACCCGCCAGACGCTCGGCCGGCTCGCCCACCTGCAAGCGGTGCCCCCATCCGAAGTGTTCGACATGCTGGTTGGGCTGTTCGGCTCGATGGCCTCGACCCTAATGCTCATTACGGGCGTAGCGATCGTGGTTGGCGTGCTGACCACGATGAACACAATGACGATGGCGGTGTACGAACGGAGGACGGAGATCGGCCTCCTGCGCGCGGTGGGAGCAACCCGCGGAGACGTGTTCCGTCTGTTTGTGGCAGAGTCGCTGTGGGTTTCGCTCGTCGCGGGCGTGTTGGGTGTGGGCGTGGGTTATGCCGTGACCCAGCTCCTCCCGCGGACAACCGGGTTCGGTCTCTCCGCCGCGCCCCATTTCTCGCCGAGCTACATCGGGATCTGCCTCCTCGTCGCAGCGGGGGTGGGCAGCGTCGCTGCGGTGTACCCCGCTTGGATGGCAGCGCGGATGGAACCGATCCAGGCATTGAGGGCGCTGTGAGGATCGAACTCCACAACGTATCCAAGGCCTACGGCCGCGGCCAAGGTCGGTTCTGGGCGCTCCGGAACGTCAGCCTGACCGTAGGAAACGGAACCCACCTCGCCATCGTCGGCCCCTCCGGTTCGGGCAAGTCCACGCTCCTCCATCTTCTCGGGTGCCTGGATGTCCCCACTGAAGGTGAGGTCGTGCTCGATGGCGTCTTCCGAGCCAGTTTGAGCGACCGCGAGGTGAGCCTCATCCGCCGAACGCGGATGGGGTTCGTGTTTCAGCAGTACTACCTTAATGACTCCATGACCGCGCTGCAGAACGTGCTCCTGCCCCTGGAACTGGCTCGAGTCGCCGACCGGCGGAGCAAGGCGATCGAGGCCCTACGGTGGGTAGGGCTGGAGCACAAGCTCGGCGCTCTCCCCAGCCAAATGTCAGGGGGCGAGCAGCAACGGGTGGCGATCGCGAGGGCAGTGGCTCGTCGGCCCGCACTCGTGCTCGCCGACGAGCCAACGGGAAATCTCGACTCCGAAAACGGGAACAAGGTGTTGGAGGTCCTCCACGCGTTGCGTGATGAGCGGGGGACCGGTCTCGTGCTGGTCACCCACGACGATCGGGTTGCCGCACGGGCCACGCACGTGGTGCGCGTCCGCGATGGGAGGTTGGAATGAGCAGAACTCTGGGCTGGATTCTCGTCGCTATGGCCTTGGTGTCGGCCGGAATCGGTGCGGCCGTGGGATTGGGCCTGTTCCGGGGAGGGGATGGGCACGCGCCTGCTCACCCGGTCACCTCGGCCGCGACGGGTATCCTTAGCATGCCTGTCCCAATCGCTCCAGAAGCCGATGCGTCGGTTCCGGTCGCGCCGGACGCAGACGAAGCCCCTGTGGCTGTGCTCCAGCCTCACGTGGAGCGTGGGACGACGTCCGAGTCGGTAGAGGAGAAGGCCATACCGACACGCAGCGCCACGGCGGCGATCGCGTCGGGGCCGGTGGCCGTCAGCGTGAGGCAGCTGACATCCGCTGGAGCGGAGTACGTAGGCCAAGAGGTGGTTTTGACCGGACGCATCCTCAACCTGTGCGTTCGCGGGTGCCAGCTCAGCCTGGACGACGGAACCGGGGTGATGCCGGTGGAGTTGGTGGACGACGCACTAAGCAACACCATCCCGTTCCGAAGCTTGGGGAGACAGATCGAGGTCACGGGCGTCTTCCGACTCACCCCCCGTCCCCACGTTTCGGTGGAGCGCCCGGACGGCTGGCGCTTCCCGTAGCCTCGGGCACAGCCTGGTCACCCGCGACTCCGCAGAAGGGTGCGAGTGGATGGCCGCCCTACAGGTACCCTAGCCGTACTCCGACGATCATCCCGATCCCCAGGACGAACATCACCAGCCCGGTTGCGAAGTGAAGCTTGCCGAGCTTGGCCTGCCGCCAGCGCTCCGCCCGCGCGGTGGTGGTGAATCCAAAGTGGACCATCAACGTGATCCCGATCATCGGCAGGATGAAGATGAAGTTGTAGAGGAGCAGCCACAACGCTCCCTGACCTCGGGTCGTGGTCTGCGAAAGAAGGGTGAGGATCACGATGTAGGGACCCGAGGTACACGGGGCGAGGAACAGGGAGTCGACAAGCCCCACCACGAACGCCCCGGGGATGGACACGACCGACGCCGTGATCTTCTTCACCGACGGCTTCCACCGCTCAGGAACCCCAATCGAGAACCACTTCCCGTACCAAAGGAGGTCCTTCATCTGCCACAGGCCAATGAGGATGGCGAGGGCAGACACGGTAAGGATGAACGGCTCGCGGAACGAGCGGGCCCCCACCGTAACCCCGAGGACAGTGTACAGAACGAAGCCGATTAGGAAGTAGGCGACGAAGATTCCCGCCGCAAACGCGAGGCCCGCCCAGATGACCTTCACCCGCTTCCCCACGACAAGGAGGGTCCCGAGGAGAAGGACGAGGACCGCGAAGTCGCAGGGGTTGATCGAGTCCAGTGCCGCCCCGAAGACGACCGCCCCCAGGGTAAGCTGCTCCCGCAGCCGGAGCCGATCGAGGGGAGAGGAGGCCCGGCTCGCCACGGCCTGGGCCACCGCCGCGTCGAGGGTCGCGTCGGCGGCCGGGCTGGGGAACGGGATTGGATCGCGCCGGGGGAGGAAGAGCTTCCCGCCGACCACGGCCGCGTCCCCCACGAACAAGGCGGGGCCGGCGCCTGGGGCTCCATACATCCGCCGAAGCTTGTCAAGCGTGGAAGCGGCATCCAGTTCATCGAGGGTGAACCGCCGGACCCCGAGTTCCGGATGCTGTTCTACAAGCTCCGCTGCCTTCGCCTCAAGCGTGGAGCTCTCCGGACCACCCTCGGCCAAGGTGAATAGGATGGCCTGGGTCGCGGTGGGGGGAATCTTCGTGAGGGGGGAAGGGGCTCCCGTGGCTAGCGCCCGGCGCACCGCCTCCTCGAGCGCCATCTCTTGGGCGAGCCCGGTGAGGACCACGGGGGCTGGCCCAAGTCCGTAGAACGTGTTCCCAACCATGGCTGCATCCCCCACGAACACCATCGGCACCGGGCCGGCGCTCGCCTTGTAGGTGGAGAGGAGCTTCATGAGAAGCTCCCAACCCTCGGAGGTATGGATCTCGTACCGCCGCAGCGTGAACTCGAGGCTGGCTTGCTGGCGAGTGAGGAGAAACGCCTCGACCTGTTTGCAGTGGGGGCACCCCTCGCTGTAGAAGAACAGGACTTCCGTACCCCTCGCCGCCAGCCCGAAGGCAAACGCCACGAGAAATCCCAGAATCCCAAGCCACCGCTTGCAGTCGTTCATCGCTGTCGTCCCCCCCTTCACGGACCCAACGTAGCCAATCGCCACGCCGTGATCGCGTCGCGCACGGAGCGAAACGCGCTCTCTGGCTCCCTCACCGCGCCCGCAGGGTCGGCGAACGCGTGGGCGAGGCAGATCTTACCCCCTTGGAAGAAGGGACACCCTCACCGCGGCCCCGTCTGGGGTCACCGGTCTCGTCGAACCCCTCCCCTGAGAGTTCCCAATTCCCTAGCGCAACAGCGCCCGAAGGGACCGGTCCCGATGCCCGCCACCGTGGCAACGGCCTGCGGGACGCACCGCGGTCGGCGCTGCCCCTGCGCTTGCCACCACAAACAGCTGGCCGCATGGAGCAGAGGCGGCTGTGCGATCTGAGACCAGGCCGAGTGGCGACCACCCAAGAGGCCTCCCTTCACCGTCCTCCAAGGATCCACAGCGCAGCGACCGCCACCGCAAGGATGAGGACGATCTCCAACGGGCTCAGCCGCGGCCGAAGCCGATTGGGGAGGCGCACGAGGGGGGAAGGACAGCCCTCCCGCGCGCACCGCGCCACCTCTTCTTGGATCCGGAGCTCGTTCGCGAGCCCAATCCCCGCCACGGCGAGGTTCCCCACGATCACCATCGGAGTGACCTCCTTGGTGAGCCCATACGCCTGGGCCAATGTGACCATCAGCCGCCAGTTGTCGGGGTTGAAGGTTACCTCGCGGGACACAACCTTGAGTAGGGCGTAGTCCTGGGAGAGCTTGTCCAGGAAAGCCTTCATGACCGTGCAGTCCGGACAAGTCGCGGACCAGAAGTAGTGAAGCTCGACCTGAGCTCCTACCGCTCCCACTCCCCCTAGGAACGCCGCTATCGCTACGGCCAGGAACTTCATGCCATCCTCCTTGCTGAGACCCGTCTCACCAACCAGCGCCCGGCCCGCAAGCCGACCCGCGCCAGCGGCACCGAGCCCTCGCTGGGCGCCTCGGCCAGGGCTGTCCCAGCGAAGATGATCCCCGACCGATGTCCAGGAACCCTCCCGCCCGCGGCGGCTCCCTCCTACCCGAGCCGGTGCGGCAGAGAGCTACGGCTGGGGGAACAGAAGCTGGTCTCCGAACTGGGCCCGCCAGGCCGCGATCCCCCCAAAGAGACACCGCGCGCTGGTGAACCCCACGCTCTGGAGGTACTGAACCACCGTGCATGCCCGGGTCCCATCCTCATCCACAACCCAGATGAAGAGGGCGGCCCCGGACCGCGGGCGCGGGAGCGCCGCTGCCCACGCTACGATCTCCTCCTGCGTGCCCAGAGAAACGCGGACCGACCCCGGAAACCGGCCCTCGGCGTAGGCCTTGGGAGACCGGATATCCACCACGTAGAGGTACCTCTGGGCAAGCTGGCTTGCTGCTATGACGGAGAACGTCCCGTAGAACGGGGCACCTATAGGGGTAGTCCGAACGGCGCCGGGGGCCCACACAAAGAACAGGTCTCCATAGAGCCGCCACCACTCCACCAACCCCCCAGAGAGGGCGCGAGGGATCAGAAACGCGTTCTGCTGGAGGAGCTGAGCTCCTTGGACAGCCTGGATCCCCGTGGCATCGTAGACGTAGATGACCTTGTTCTTGGGAAGCTGCCCCAGCCGCTTCTCGAGCTCGGCAAACGGGATGTTCACCGCGCCAAGGAGGGTCCCCCGGGCGTACTCCTCTGCCGGCCGCAGATCCACGAGAACGTAGAACTCGGCCTCGAGCGTGCTCGCCGCCCCCTCGTACGCCGCAAGCTGTCGTACAGTCCCTTGGACCCTGACCGTCTGCTGGGGCTTGACGGAGTCGTTCGAGTGGATCGTTAGCTCCTGGAACACGGGCTGAGAATAGCGGCTGTAGCCGGCCGTCCGGAACGTAACCGTCATCACCACCGACTGCCCTGGCCCCAGCGTAGCCGTCCGGGCGTTGTTGGGGAACGTGTAGCTCGTGCAAGCGCAGTTGTAGCTGACGTTTGAGATTTGAAGGGTCGCGCTGCCGGTGTTCGTCAGGACGACGTTGAACTGGATCACGTCCCCGTCCATGGCGGTTCCGAAGTCGTAGACCTCTCGGTCCAGGGTAAGCCGCGGTGTCGCCACGGCCACCGCTCCCAACATGAGCCATACCACGCTTATGGACACTGCCTTTCGCATTGTCTCCTCCTTTCGGCGCCCTTATCGCGCCGCATCACATCCCTGTAAGGCATCGCTTGACCTCCCCGACTGAAGGCACGTGGCCGGAGACCACCACCTTCCCGCCGACGGCCAAGGCGGGGGTCATTATCACCCCGCGGGCCAGGATCGTCCCCATGTCGGTGACCTTCGCCACCTCGGCCACAATCCCCACCTCCTTCACCGCTTGCTCCGCGTTCCGAAGGGTCAGCTGGCACTTCGGACATCCCAAACCCAACACCTCGATCATCCTCACGATGTACACCTCCACCTTCCCGTGGGTTCCGCCTCCCGAGCCCCATCCTCGCGCACGGGGCTGTGCGAAGGAGGCACAAC
>JBBIQN010000034.1:0-17551 GCA_037442305.1 Candidatus Bipolaricaulota bacterium | reverse complement strand
TTGCCAAGATCTCCCGCTCCAGGCGGAGCTGACGGTTCTCACGCCTCAGGCGACGCAGTTCCTCCTTCTCGTCCGTTGTTGGCCCCGGGTCCAGCCCCTCATCGCGATTGGCCTGCCGCACCCCCTCCCGGATCGTCTCGTACGAGGCCTCGAACCCCTGAGCGACCTCGCGCATCGAGCGCCCGGCCCGCACCTGTCCACGATCTGCCGCCGGAACTCCGTAGGCCATAACCCGTCCACGATACCGGGGCAACTTCACTACTATGTTGTGCGGCACTTCGGAACAGGCTTGCAGGACGTGGCGGAGCGACTCGCTCCCCTTGTGGCAGATGCAGAGGCGATGAGAGCGCTGACGGTGATGCGGCGGGACTTCTCCGATGTGGACAGTCCTGGCTCGTGGCGGGTCGCGGAGTTCCTGGGCGGCGGCCCCAACGAGGCTCTCCAGGCGGACGTGGCGGGGTTCATCCGGCGACTGCTGACGGCAGCGTAAGTGGAGGGAGCGCTGAGTCGTACATATCCTCACCTAGACCGAAACGAAGCTCTCTCAGCCAGCCTCTGGAGCCGCAGACCACTTCGGTGGGAGAGCTATTTCGAGGGCGATCACACGCTTGGGGCAACGATCGGCGCACCGCGCACACAACAAAATGCGGTCGCGGATTGCCGGGGTCAGAGCTTGTCCGGTGTGTGTCTGGGCCGGAGTCTTGTCCCGTTACCTGCAAGCAGTAGGATGTCCCACGAGCGTGGGTGGTGCGGGAGGGGATCGCGTACGCCTCGCGGCAGAACGCCGCGTACGTCCGACTCTGGGAGAAGCCGGGCGGAGTGGCCAGCATGAACGGAGGAGAGCGATGCGTATTGGGCTGAGCAGTGTGTTTGTGGACGATCAGACGAAGGCCCTCGCCTTCTACACCGAGAAGCTTGGGTTCCGCAAGAAGGCGGATGTGTCGGTGGGGGAGCACCGCTGGTTGACGGTCGTAGCCCCCGAGGGAGACGAAGGCGTGGAGCTGGTGCTGGAGCCGCTGGCCTTTCCCCTGGCCAAGACCTACCAGCAAGCCCTGTTCGAGGCGGGCATCCCCGCGACTGCGTTCATCTCAGAGGATGTGCGCGCCGAATACCAGACCTTGCGGTCCCGTGGAGTTCGGTTTCGTGGTGAACCGACAGAGACGGTGGGAGCGGTTGTTGTCGTGTTCGAGGACACCTGCGGGAACCTGATCGGTCTCGTTCAGCCGGATTCGTCGTAGGGCCACTCTCAGGGTCGCCATAGCCTCGTTCTCCAGAGAGGCTCAGGTGATATGTGAGCTCCGCTAGTCAGGTTTCGATCAGCGCATGTCTGCACAGGGTTCTTGTCCCGATACCCCTGAACAGCAGGATGCCGCCAGAGCATGGGTGATCAGAGATGAAGATCAAGCACGATCCGCAGTAGAACGTGGCGTACATCCGGCTCAGGGAGAAACGAGCCAAGGTGGAGACCCTCCGCATCAGCAACGAGCGGACCGTTGACCTTGCTGCCGTTAGGATTGAGGATCGTTGAGCGAGATGACGGGGAGGGGATTGCCCCTGGCTGCATCCCCTCGGTCTGACGGACAAACTAAGGAGTGCAGATGACGCAGAGCGCGATCGTCGCGGAAGAGCTGACCTACCAGTACAACGACCTGGTTGCCGTTGACCACATCAGCTTCAGCGTCGCGGAGGGGGAGATCCTCGGCTTCCTCGGCCCCAACGGCGCCGGCAAGACGACGACGGTAAAGATGCTGACCGGCCAGCTACGCCCGCAACAGGGCAAGGCCTACCTGCTCGGGCTGGACATCACCAAGAACGTGGACAAGGTGCAGGCAGAGATCGGCGTCTGCTTCGAGGTGACCAACCTGTACGAGCAGATGACGGCCGTGGAGAACCTCAACCTGTTCGCCCGTCTGTTCGACGTGCGTCCGTTCGATGCGGAAGCTCTGCTGGAGCGGGTGGGACTGCTTGGGCGGGGACACGACCGCGTTGAGACCTACTCCAAGGGGATGAAGCAGCGCTTGATGGTCGCCCGCGCCATTCTCAACCGGCCCCGGGTGCTCTTCCTCGACGAGCCCACCGCCGGGCTCGATCCCACTTCCGCGGAAGCCATTCGCAGCGTCATCCTGGAGGAACGAACGCGTGGCGCCACCGTCTTCTTGACCACCCACGACATGATGGAGGCGGACAAGCTCTCGGACCGGGTCGCGTTCATGAACCAGGCGCGGATCGTCGCCTTGGATACCCCGCACAATCTCAAACAGAAGTACGGCCAGCGGGCTCTCAAGGCGAAAGTAGTGAATCGAAACGGCGAGCTTGAGGACCGGGGAGTGCTCATGGACACCCCGGATACCCCGCGCCTGGTGGAGGACCTCTTCGCCAGCGAGAAGGTGGTCACCATCCACAGTGAGGAAGCCACTCTGGAAGACATCTTCATCCGCATCACCGGGCGGGGGCTGGTCGGATGAACTCCCGCCACGTCGTCACCCTGGCCCAGAAGGACCTCGCGATCTTCTTCCGGAACCGGTTCTTCGCCGTGATCACGGTGCTGGGCCTCATCGGCTTCTTGGTCATGTACTTCGTCATGCCGAGATCGGGGGATGCGACCCTGAAGCTGGGTCTCTACGTGCCTGTGGAAGTACCGGTGTTCGAGCAGCTTCAGGAGGAGGGGCTCGCGATCGAGCGCGTCGCCTCCGAGGACGTGGTCAGGCAGGCGGTAAGCGACGGCCGGTTCATCGCTGGGATCTCCCTGCCCGCGGATATTCTGGCCCGCCTTCTCGCAGGAGATCGGCCCACTGTCCGCCTCTTCTTCGCCGCGGACACGCCGCAGGAGGCCAAGGACGCCGTTGCGGCGATCCTGCAGGAGTTGGGGTACCGCATGACCGGGCGTTCGCTGCCCATCGAGGTCTCGGAGGAGGTCTTGGGTCCGGACCTGGCGGGCACGCCGCTCCCGCCGCGGGTTCGCCTTCGGCCCCTGCTCGCCGTGATGCTGCTCATGATGGAGACCATGGGCCTGGCCACCTTGATCAGCGAGGAGATCGAGCGGCGGACCATCCACGCGCTCCTGGTGACGCCAGCCACCGTGGCCGATGTGTTCGCAGCGAAAGGCATCGCTGGAATGAGCTTGGCTTTCGGGCAGGCGGCCCTGTTCATGGGCATTGTCGGGGGGTTGAGCCAGCAGCCGCTGGTTGTGCTCGCCGCGCTGTTCCTGGGCGCGGTGCTGGTGATCGCCGCCGGGTTCCTGATCGGCGCCGTGGCGAAGGACATGCTGTCCGTGCTTGGCTGGAGCATGCCGGTGATCATCATCCTCCTCATCCCGTCGATCGGTGTTGCCGTTCCGGGGAGCGTCACGGGATGGATCAGGACGCTGCCTACCTACTACCTTGTGGACGCCGTGCACCGGGCGTCCAGCTTCGGTGCGGGGTGGGAAACCGTCTGGCAGAACCTGCTCATACTTGCAGGTTTCGATCTGGTGCTGGCGTGGCTGGGGGTCGTGTTCCTGAGGAGGCGGATGCGATGAGCCTAAGGCGCGTCGGCATTCTGCTTGGGAAAGAGCTCTTCAAGGCGCCGAAGAGCTTCATCGTCGTCTGGGCCCTCGTCGCTCCGGTGGCCATCTCCCTGGTGGTATCGCTCGTCTTGGGGACATTGTTTGCTGAGCAGCCCCGGCTGGGGATTGTGGATGAGGGCAGATCGGAGTTGGTCATGAAAGCTCGTCAGATCACCGCGGTCGTGGCGCGGGAGCACGGCAGCGTTTCCGCCCTGAGGCAGGCCGTGGCAACCGGCAGCGCGGACATGGGCATCGTCCTGCCGGCTGACTTCGACTCTCGGGTGAGGCGTGGAGAGGGAGTCACGGTCACTACCTTTGTTTGGGGGGAGAGCTCGGCCAAGAGCCGCACCGTAGTGGGGGTAACCCTGGTCAACCTGGTTCGGGAAATCGCGGGCCAGGAGCCACCGCTTGAGATCGAGCGGATTACGCTCGGGGAGGAAACGGGTGTTCCCTGGAACGAGCGCCTGCTGCCCCTGGTCGTGCTCATGGCGGTGTTCTTCGGTGGCATGTTCCTGCCTGCCACCTCGATCATCAACGAGAAGGAAAAGGGTACGCTCACAGCGCTCCTGGTGACACCGGCCACCGCGGAGGACGTGTTCGTGGCCAAGGGGCTGGTGGGGGTCGGCCTCAGTCTGTTCTCGGGCCTGGTCATCCTGGCCCTGAACCAGGCTTTCAGCGCACAGCCGCTGCTCCTGGTCCTGGTGCTGGCCCTGGGCGCGGTGATGGCGGCGGGGCTGGGGCTACTGCTGGGGACGATGCTCAAGGATGTCACTACGCTATTCGCCGTCTGGAAGCTGGGCGGCATTCTCCTCTTCGGGCCAGCCTTCATCTACATGTTTCCCCAGATTCCGGAGTGGATTGGCCGGATCTTCCCCACCTACTACATGTTGCAGCCGGTGGTCGAAATCAGCCAACGGGGGAGCGGCTGGCCCGAAGTCGCCACCAATATCCTCATCTTGATCGGCATTGATATCGTGCTCATTGGGGCGGTGATGCTACTGCTGAAGAAGGGAAAACGGGTGGCGGCTCTGGCCTAGACGTCTCTCGATGTTTCGGCGACCCCACGGGGCTGGTGCAGGACGGGCGATGACATGGGTCAGCGGCTGCCAATGAAACGGGCGCGAACAAGGCGTGGAGAAGAGGCTCGGTGGGTTTCCACCACGATGTCCAGGGATGGTCAAGGTTCTTGAAGCCCGATGGCTGCCCGGTCTGCCAGAACTGGCCTCCGCCTGAGGATAGGGTGACGATTGTCGTCGTGTTGTCGGGTTCAGACCTTGTTCCGTTTCCATCTGCGTTGAACTCTCGTCCCGACTCCTGTGAGCGCCACCATGCCCTCAGACCATGGGCGATGCGCAATGAGGATCACGTACGGTCCGCGGCAGAACGTGGCGTACATCCGGCCCAAGGAGGAACCGGCTGAAGTGGAGACCCTTCGCATCAGCGACGAGATGAACACAGGCCTCAGGGTGAGGGGAGGAGTCCTCAGGGGGGTGGTGGCTGGGAGAGAGGGATTCGAACCCCCACTAACGGGTCCAGAGCCCGTCGGCCTGCCATTAGCCGATCTCCCAGAGGCTTTGGCATTCTAGCCTCCCCGAGGGGAAGGGGCAAGCGTTGCGTTCCCGATTCCATCCCCAGTACAATGAGCCGATGGGACGGCGGTGGCCGTGCGCAGCGGGGACGTTCTACCCGGCTGATCCCGGGCGGCTCAGGACCGAGGTCGAGGTCGCCCTCGGCGGACCGGCCGCGGTGCACGCCGGGCCCCTTACCGGGCCGGTGGGAGCGATCCTTCCCCACGCTGGGTACCGCTACTCCGGCGGGGTGGCTGGGGCAGGGTACAGGGAGCTTGCCGCTCTCGGCCGGCCGGAGGCGGTGCTCGTCCTCGGCACGAACCACACCGGCCTCGGGAGGGCGATCACGGTTGGGGAGCCCGGAACGTGGGAGGCCCCGCTTGGAGACGTTCCTGTGCCCCCCGACCTTTCCCGCGACGTCGCCCAAGTTCTGGAGGCAGACCAGGACGATGCCCCGTTTGCCGACGAGCACTCCATAGAAGTCCAGCTCCCGTTCTTGCAGTACCTGTTTGGTGCCGTGCCCCTCATCCCGGTCGTGGTCCAGCACATGGACGCAGCGCTCGCTGCCGCGGCGGGGGCGGCACTGGGCGAGCTCGTTTCCCGGTGCCCGGTGGCCCTCATCGCCTCGACCGACTTCACCCACTACGAGCCGGATCCCGTAGCGCGGGAGAAGGACCGACGGGCCCTCGCCCCGATCCTGAACCTGGATTTGGCGGGGTTCGTTGATGAGGTGGCCCGGAACCGGGCCTCGATCTGCGGCGTGGGGGCGATCTCGCTCTTCCTCGCCGCGGCCCGGAAGGCGCGGCTCTTCGGGGCCGAGCTCCTCTCCTACCGCACCTCGGGCGAGGTTGCCGGTCACCTCGACCAGGTGGTGGGCTACGCCGCGGTCCTCTTTCGGAAGGTGGACGACGTTGCGTAGCATGACCGGGTTCGGCCGCGCGTGCACCGCGCGCGAAGGTTGCTCCGTGCAGGTGGATCTGCGCAGCGTCAACCACCGATTTCTCGAAATCCGGGTGCGGGGCCTGGCCGACCTCCCCCTCCTCTCCCAACGGTGCGAGGACCGGTTGCGGGAGGCGTTCAGTCGGGGAGCCCTCGACCTCTACGTGCGGTGGGGAAATGGCCCCCGGCCCAAGCGGCTGGGGGTCGAGACGGCCCGGCGGTACCTGTCCGATCTCGCCCGCCTTCAGGAGGAGCTCGGCCTTCCCGATCGCCCAACGCTTTCCCACCTCCTCTCCCTAGGCGTGTTCGCCGAAGAGCCCCCGAGCGAGGAGGAGATGTGGCCGGTTCTTTCGCTGGCGTTGGACGAAGCGATCGGGGCGGCGCTCGCAGCGCGGGAGAGGGAGGGAATTACCCTTGGTGAAGTTCTATCGCGGGAAGCGGTGCTCCTGGGGGATGCGGTCGCCGCCGCGGAGCGGCTCACTCCCCACGCCATCAACGAGGCTCGGAGGCGAATCGAGACCCGCATTTCCGAGCTCGGGGTGGAGGCCGACCCAGCGCGGGTGGCGACCGAGCTTGTCCTGTGGGCAGAGCGGAGCGATGTGAGGGAAGAGCTCGATCGGCTGAAGGGTCACCTTGCCCGGTTTCGGGATCTTCTTGCCGCGGGGGGGCCGGTGGGGCGGGAGATCGAGTTCCTCGCCCAGGAGATGGGGCGCGAGGCGGGAACGCTGTCAGCCAAAGCTCGATCGGCAGCCCTAGCTCAGGTAGCGGGGACCATCCGCCTTGCAGTGGACCGGATGCGGGAACAGGCCCGGAATGTGGAATGAGCGCCGGGAACTTCTTTCCTCACCGAACGCTGCAGGCGCAGATGCCACTCGAACGGCGGGCCGCAGACAGAGGGCCGATCACGGCGAGGAGGCGGGAGTGCCCGGACTAGACGAGTTTCTTCCCCAAGGATGGACGGTGCAGGAAGGGCACGGGATCGCGCTCGTGATCGCGGGCCCGTCGGGTGCCGGGAAGTCGTCCGTCATCGCCGAGGTCCTCCGCCGCAACCCCGCGCTTGCCTTCTCCGTGTCCGCAACCACCCGCCCCCGTCGCCCGGGGGAGGTGGACGGCCGAGACTACACGTTCCTCTCTGAGGCGGCGTTCGACCGGATGATCGTGGAGGGAGCGCTCATCGAGTGGACCACGTACGGCGGCCACCGCTACGGGACGCCGTGGTCCGAAGTTCGCAGGACCCTCGCTGCCGGGCAGGACGTGGTGTTCAACGTTGAGGTCGGAGGGGCTCTTGCCCTCCGCCGGTCCTCCCTCCCCCACCCTGTGGTCCTCGTGTTCTTGGTCCCCCCGAGCCACGGAGAGCTCTTGCGGCGGATCCGCTCCCGGGGTACGGAGTCGGAGGAGGCCCTCGCGCGGAGGCTGGCCACCGCCGAGGAGGAGGTCCGCGCCATACCCGAGTTCGACTACCTGGTCGTCAACGACTCTATCCCGGATGCGGTGGCCGTGGTGGAGGCGATCCTCCAGGCCGAGCGGGCGCGGATCGTGCGGTGCTCACCGTAGGACTCGATCTCGTGGACGTGGACCGGGTCGAGGCGTTCCTCGCCCGATGGGGGGGTCGGGCCCTAGGACGCCTGTTCACCCCCCAGGAGATCGCCTACGCGCGCCAAGCCCAAGGCCCCCTCTCCGTCCAGCGCCTGGCAGCTCGGTTTGCGGCCAAGGAGGCGTTCCGTAAGGCCATCGGCCACCCCGTGCCGTTTAGAGAGGTCGAGGTGGTTGTGGAGGAGAACAGGCCCTTCCTCGTGTGGAAGGGCCGTCGCTACCCTCTGTCGCTTACCCACACCGCGCACTACGCGGCAGCGGTGGTGGTGGTGGGACCTACTCCGCCCCCTCCTCCTCCGTAAGCCCCTTCAGCCGCTCGCGGAGGGTGAATGTCTCACGCCCCGTCTGAGCCGTGAGGAACCGGTCCTTGTCCACCTCTTCCGCATCCTCGCCGATCTTCTTGATCGAGAGGCGCACTTGGCGTTTGGCCTCGTTGATCCCGATGATCTTGGCCGACACCTCTTGACCCAGGCGCAACACCTCGGACGGGCTGGCGATGCGGTCGGGAGAGATCTCGGACACGTGGATGAGGCCTTCCACCGCGGGAGTGAGGCGTACGAACACCCCGAAGTCCTTGATCTGGGTCACGGGGCCAGACACGATCGACCCCATCGAGTACTGCTCGAGGAACTCCTCCCACGGGTCCTGCTGCAGCGCTCGCAGGGACAGGCTGATCCGGCGCTCTTCCTCGTCCACCTTGAGCACGATCGCCCGCACGGTCTGGCTGGGGGAGAGGACTTCCTTGGGGTGGGCCACCCTCTGCCAGGAGAGCTCGGAGATGTGGATCAGGCCCTCCACCCCCTGTTCGAGCTCCACGAACGCCCCAAAGTCGGTCACGTTCGTGACCTTGCCCTCGACAAGCGCTCCCCGCGGATAGCGGTGCCCGACGTCGTCCCACGGGTCGGGGAGGGCCCGACGCAGGGACAGGCTGATCCGCTTTCGCTCGGCGTCCACGGCCAGGACGACCACTTCCACCTCGTCACCCTCGCTCACGATGTCTTTGGGGTGTTTGGGGGTGGTCCAGGAGAGCTCGGAGATATGGACGAGACCCTCCACGTCTTCTTCGATCTCCACGAACGCCCCAAAGTCCGTCACGGACACGACCTTTCCCTTGACGCGCGACTTGGGAGGATAGCGTTCGGTGATTCCTTTCCAGGGGTCCGGCCGCAGCCGCTTGATGGAAAGCGAGATTCTTCCTTCCTCGCGGTCTGCCTCGAGGATCATCACCTGGACCTTCTGCCCCGGCTCGAACCTGTCCGGAGGCGGAACGGGCACGTCCTTCCAGCACAGCTCGGTGCGGTGGACGAGGCCGTCGTGGCCGCCTACGTCCACGAACACGCCGAAGTCAACGATGCTCTTCACCGTCCCCTCGACCACCGTTCCCGGGGTCAGGGAGGCAAACAAGGCGTCTCGCTCCTTATCCTCAAGTTCCTTGAGGTACTCCCGTCGCGAAACCACAATATTCCGGTTCCGGCGAGAGAACTCGATGATCCGAAACTCCAGTTCTTTGCCCTTCAGCTTTTCGATCTTGGTGGAGATCCCCTTGCCCAGATGGGATGCCGGAAGGAAGGCACGAATACCCCCCAGACTCACGTTGTACCCCGCCTCTCCGACCTCATCGAGGATGGCCCCGGACACGGGCGTGCCCAGCTTATAGGCCCGTTCAAGGTCCGTGTAGCGCTTGGCCAAGTACGCCTGGCGCTCGGAGATGAACACCGTTCCGTTCTCCTCGTCGATGTAGGTGATGAGAACGTCGATCTCTTCTCCCGGCTGGGCAACCTCCCGATGGGGGGCCAGCTCGCGTTTGGGGAGGACCGCCTCGGACTTGTACCCGATGTCCACGAGGACGTCCTGGCCTGCCTCCTGAACCACACGGCCCCGCACCGTGTCCCCGCGGCTGAACAGCCGCACGTCGCTCTCGTCGAGCGCCTCTTCCATCTGGATCCACTCCACCATCCGAAACCACCTCGTTGGTTTCCCCGTTTTCGGGCCCGCATTTAGACAAAGCGCACGGCGAACCCCCGCTGGGTCAACGCGGCGATCATATCCCCCTCCGCGGGGGGGCTCAAATCACGTCACCTGGATGAGTTCCATCAGCCGTGCGGTGAGAACGCGGTGGCGCTCAGCACGGGAGAGATCCTCAAGATCGCGTCCCAGGTCCTCCACGAAAACTGGGGGGCCGATCCGGACCTCGATTCTGGGGAAACGCATCGGGATTCGAAGGCACCGGGTCGGAGGGTACGGCCCGCGGGCGACGATGTTCACGGGGATGAGGGGGCGGTCCAGACGCTCGGCCAACCGAATCGCGCCCGGTTTGGGCTGGGCCCCAGGGCGGGTCGTTCCCTCGGGGAAGATCCCCAGGACACGCGCCCGACTGGCCGCGGCGAGCGTGCGCCGAAAATCGTCGACCCCGAACGATTCCCGATCGATCGCCACGGCAAACGCCCACACGAACGGAGCGAACACCGGGTTCCGCAGGAGCCCCTCCCGGGCGAGAAACGTCACCCGCCGGTGGGGGCCACAAGCCGCGGCAAGGACGAAGATGTCCCAATACGAGCGGTGGGGAGCAACGAGGATCCCCCGAGTCCGAAGGTGAGCCCGCCCCCGCACCACGAGGCGGAACGCCCCCGCCACGAGAGGCCAGAGGAAAAGGACGAGGAGCCCGTAGGCGACGTCCCGTGCCCGGTCAGCGACCCACACGAGCGCGGCGTTCCCTCGCGAGATCCCGGACATGGTTCAGCACCTCCTGGGGGCTTTTCCCCGTGGTGTCCACCACCACCGCGTCGTGGGCCGCCCGGAGCGGGGAATCGGCCCGGGTGGAGTCGCGCTCGTCCCGGCGGCGGATCGCGGCGAGCACTTCCCCGTACGTCCCTCCCTGTTCGCGCAAGCGGCGCCGCGCCCTCTCCTCCTCCGTTGCCCAGAGGTAGATCTTCAACTCGGCGTCGGGGAGGACGACCGTTCCGATGTCCCGTCCCTCCATCACCACGTCCCCCCCAGCAGCGATCTGTCGTTGGATCTCGACCAACCGACGTCGGACCCGGCCGTCCACGGCCACCCGGGAGGAGAGCTCGTCGAGATCCGGGCTGGCGAGGAGCGAGGTCACGTCCTCCCCACCGAGGAGGATCGTCCCTTCCTCCCGCACCGCAAGGTCCAGGGAGTCGAGCGGTACGCCACGTCGCTCGGCGAGCGCGGCCGCGCGGTACATCGCCCCGGTGGGGACGAACAAGTACCCGAGGTCTCGAGCGAGGGAGCAAGCGAGCGTCGTCTTCCCCGCCGCGGCCGGCCCGTCAATGGCGATCCTCATCGCGCGATACGGTATCCCGACCCGATCGGGGACGCAACGAACAGTTCCCCGTCTACGTGCCCCCAGAGGCGGTCCCGCGCGTGCCGGGCCTCCGCAGGAGAGGGAAACGGGGCAAACAGGGCCGAGCCCGATCCCGTCATCCCTACCGGGCCTGGGGACACCCGGGCGAGCTCCTCGCGCAGGGGGAGAAGCGCTGGGGCGAGGCGGACCGCGGCCGGCCAGAGATCGTTCCCCATCGTGAGCTCCCTGGGGGAAGGGGTGGATGGAGAGATGGGAAGGCCGAGGTCGTCGAACGCTTGGTACACGTCCGGGGTCGGGCAGCGAATGGGGGGAACGAGGATGAGGAACGCAGGGGGGAGGGGAAGATCGAGGGGGGTGATCCGTTCCCCAATCCCCTCCACCCACGCTGGGCACGGGCCGAAGAAGAACGGAACGTCGGCCCCGAGCTTGACCCCGATCTCCGCCAGTTCCCGAGGAGTTCGCCCCAAGGAGAAGAGCTCGTTCAGGCCCGCAAGGACGGCGGCCGCGTCCGCGCTTCCTCCCCCCAGACCCGCCCCGGGTGGGATTCGCTTATGAAGGACGATGCGCACCCCTGGACTGGCCGTGGGGAGGAGGGCTCGCGCGGCGCGCACGGCGAGGTTTTCCTCTCGCGGACCGAGGTCCGCAGGAGCCGCAAGCTCGATCCCCGCTCGCTGCGGGAAAAGGAGGATCTCGTCGCAGAGGTCGACGGCAGCGACGAGGCTTTGGAGGAGGTGGAACCCGTCCTCCCTCCTGCCTACCACGCGCAAACAAAGGTTGAGCTTCGCGTGGGCAAGGACCCGTAGCTTCACGGGGCTCTCCCTTCCTCGTCAGGAAGGGGGGGGATCACGATCCTCCCTCCCCGCACCACGGTATGGGCGAGGTTCTGCCCCATCCAGTACGGGATCTCCGCGAAGTGTTGTGCGTCCCAGACCACAAGGTCCCCTGCTTTCCCAAGCTCCAGGGAACCCACTTCCCTCTCTAGCCCCAAGGCCGCGGCGGCGTTGAGGGTCGCAGCGGCGAGGACCTCCTCTGGGGGCATCCCGAGCTTGAGGGTGGCTAGAGATAGGACGAACGGGAGCGAGGCCACGGGGCACGAGCCGGGGTTGAAATCCGTTCCCAGGGCGACCGGCACTCCCCGCGCGATGAGGTCGCGCGCCGGAGGGTACGGCTCGTTCAGGAGAAACGCCGTCGCCGGAAGAAGGACCGCCACCGTTCCCGCCTGGGCCAGGGCGTGGATCCCCTGGGGCGAGACGTGAAGAAGGTGCTCCGCGGAGGTGGCGCAAAGGTCTCCGGCAACCTCGGCGGCCCCAACCCACGCAAGCTCATCGGCGTGAACCTTGAGCCCAAGGCCTGCGGCTCGTGCGGCCTCGAGGATCGCCCGCGCTTCCTCGGCCGTGTAGAACCCGCGGTCGCAGAACACGTCGCAGAACCGAGCGAGGTTCCCGTGAGCCACAGCCGGGATCATGTCTTCCAGCAGCTCGTGCCGGTAGGCGTCGCGGGTCTTGTCTGAGGGGAAGGCGTGGGCACCCATGAAGGTAGGGACGACCCTCACCGGAAGTTCTTCCCCGAGGCGGCGGATGGCCCCGAGCATCTTGATCTCGTCGGCGGTGGTGAGCCCGTAGCCGGACTTGATCTCGATCGTGGTCACTCCCAACGCGAGCATGCGGAGGAGCCGCGGCTTGGCCCCAGCCACGAGCTCGTCCAGGGAGGCGGCGCGGGTTGCCTGGACGGTGGTGAGGATCCCTCCCCCGGTGTACTTGTCGCCCCGAGCGCGGGTGAGGAACTCCTGAACCCTGTTCCCGGCGAACACGGCGTGGGTGTGGGGGTCCACCAGCCCGGGTGTGACAAGGCGACCCTCGACATCGAGTCGCGGCCCTCGGAACCGGGGCGGGCGGCCTGTCCCCAGCTCGGCGATCCGCCCGTCGCGGACGGCGATGTACGCATCGCGCCGGATGAGGATCCTCCCTTGGTTGGGACCCGAGAGGGAGCGGTCCCCCATCGGGGTGGCAAGTTCACCGATATCGGCCACGAGGAGGTCCACAGGGCGAGTATACCTACCCCTCGCGCTTTCCTGCGCCCGAGCCTGGGGCTATACTGGCTCCTCGTGATCGAACTCGAGGGACACCTGATACCTACGGATGCGGAGGAGATCGTCCTCCGCGGTGCCCAGGTCAGCATCTCCCCGTCTGCTCGTGCCCGGGTAGCCGCCTCTCACCAGGCGCTCCTCGCGGTGCTCTCCCGCGGGAAGACGGTGTACGGGGTGAACACAGGGCTCGGGGCCCTGTCCACCGTGCCCGTCCCCGAGGCCGACCTTGCCAGGATGCAGCGGAGCACGATCCTCTCTCACGCTACGGGAGTCGGCCCCCCGCTTCCCGACCCGATCGTGCGCGGGATGATCCTTTTTCGGTTGAACTCGTTTCTTCAAGGGGCATCCGGGGTGCGGCCGGAGCTCGTGGATCTCCTCGTGGGCATGCTCAACCGGGGCGTTCACCCCGTGGTGCCGGAGCAGGGGTCGGTAGGCTCGTCGGGGGACCTCGTGCCCTTGGCCCACCTCTCCCTCCCCCTCCTCGGGGAGGGACGGGCCCGCGTTGGGGGGAACGAGGTTCCGGGCGGAGAGGCCCTTCGCTGGGCCGGGCTTTCTCCGTTGGAGGAGCTTGCTCCCAAGGAGGGCCTGGCCCTCCTCAACGGAACGGCATACATGCTCTCCCACCTCTTCCTGAGCTGGGTCTGGGGCTGGCGGGCCCTCAAGGCGGCGGTGGGGATCGCCTCCCTTTCTTTCCAGGCCCTGCGCGGGAACACCGAGGCCCTCGACGCGCGGATCCACGCCGCGCGGCCCCACCCGGGCCAGGTCCAGGTGGCGGCGTGGCTGAGGGAACTCCTCCGCGGGAGCGCCCTTGCCGACCGGCACGACGGCGACGTCCAGGACCCGTACTCCCTCCGCTGCCTTCCCCAGCTCCTCGGGCCGGTGGTGGAGACCCTGTGGGCGGTGGAGGGGCGGCTGCGGGTGGAGATGAACGCGGCCACGGACAACCCGCTCATCCTCCCCGAGGGGATGGGAACCGCCCTTGCTGGCGGGAACTTCCACGGGGAAATCCTCGCCTTCGCTGCCGAGTGGCTGGGAATCGCCCTCGCCGAGCTGGGGGCGTCGTGCGAGCGAAGGCTCAACGCCCTTCTCACCGCCGAGGGGAGGGGGCTCCCGTCGTTCCTCTCCCCAGAACCCGGCACGAGTTCTGGCCTGATGCTCCTCCAGTACACCGCGGCCGCGCTCGCGGCGGAGAACAAGGTCCTTTCCCACCCCGCCGCGGTCGACTCGATCCCCACCTCGGGGGGGAAGGAAGACCACAACTCGATGGGAGCCACCTCAGCTTGGAAGGCCGTGCGCATTACCGAAAACGCCTTAGCGCAGATGGCCCTGGAGGGCCTAGCCGCGCGGTGGGCGGTGGCCATGGCCGGCGAAGAGGACCTCTCCCCGGCGAGTCGCCCCTTGTACAAGGCCCTCGCTGCGCTCGTTCCCCCGCCAGGTGAGGATCGGTATTTGGGCGAGGCGATTGCGCAAGTCCGTCACGCGATTCGGGAAGGAGAGCTGAACCACCATGAGTTATAGAACAGGCACCGTTGCCGTGGTCGGTCGCACGAACGTCGGCAAGTCTACGTTCATCAACGCCGTCATCGGACGGAAGGTGGTCATCGTATCCTCGCGCCCGCAGACCACCCGCAACCGGATCCGCTGCATCCTCACTACCCCCGAGGCCCAGATCGTGTTCGTGGACACGCCCGGTCTTCACCAACCGGTGAACAAACTCTCCGCCCGCCTGCAGCGGGAGGCACTGCGCTCCCTCGCCGGGCTGGATGTCGTCGCGTACATGGTTGAGCCGACCAGTCAGGTGGACCCCTACGACACCCTCATGCTGTCGCGCATCCAGACGCTGCCCTGCCCGAAGGTCCTCCTCGTGAACAAGAGCGATCAGGCGCGGGGCAACACCCTCCCTGAGACCCTCCTCGCGTACGACCGGCTGGAGATGTTCGCCGACATCGTGCCCGTCTCGGCGATGAAGGGCACTAACCTCGACCGAGCCCTTGCCGTCATCATCGGCCACCTTCCGGAGGGCATACCCGCCTACGAAGAGGGGGTGTCCACCGACCGCCCGCTCGCGTTCGTGGCGGCAGAGATCGTGCGCGAGAAGGTCTACGCAGAAACCTACCAGGAACTCCCCTACGCTACTGCAGTCACCATCGAGGAAATCGAGGAGCGGGCCGATCCGCCGCTCACCTCGGTGTACGCCACAGTGGTCGTGGCCAAGGAGTCGCAGAAGGCGATCGTCATCGGCAGCCACGGCGCGAAGCTGAAAGAGATCGGGACCCAGGCGCGCATGGATCTGGAGAACCTCCTCGGCCACCAGGTGTTCCTCTCCCTCCACGTAAAGGTGAAGCCGAAGTGGACCGAGGACGAGGCCGAGGTCGCTCGCCTCACCGGGGACTGATCGAACCCGGTTCACCGCCGAGCGCAGCCGTCGGACACAAGGTCCGACGCTTCGGAACCGGAGAGTGTTCCGTAGCGTCACAGCTTGTCTGCGACGGTCTTCCGTAGCATGTAAGATCCCCCGCAAGGAGGACGAACATGGACGAGCCCCGTGATTTCATCCGTGAAATCATCGCCCAAGACCTGGACTCAGGCCGGTTTGGGGTGGTGCACACGCGCTTCCCGCCGGAGCCCAACGCCTACCTCCACATCGGCCACGCCCAGGCGATCCTCCTTAGCTACGGGATCGCCCAGGAGTTCGGGGGGAAGTTCAACCTTCGCTTCGACGACACGAACCCGGAAAAGGAGAGCTTGGAGTACGTGGAGGCCATCAAGCGGGACGTCCGTTGGCTCGGGGCGGACTGGGAGGACCGCGAGCTCTACGCTTCCGGCTACTTCGAGCAGCTGTATGCGTGGGCGGAGGAGCTGATCCGGCAGGGGAAGGCGTACGTGTGCGATCTCTCCCCCGAGGAACTAAGCCGGACCCGCGGTCAGCCGATCCGCGACGGGGACAAGATCATCACCCCGCCCGGAGTGAACAGCCCGTTCCGGGACCGGTCCGTAGAGGAGAACCTCGACCTGTTCCGGAGGATGCGGGCCGGGGAGTTCCCCGCAGGCTCCCGCACGCTCCGGGCGAAGATCGACATGGCCCACCCCAACCTCAACATGCGCGACCCCGTCCTGTACCGGATCGTCTACGTC
This sequence comes from Candidatus Bipolaricaulota bacterium, assembly GCA_037442305.1. Lineage (GTDB taxonomy): Bacteria > Bipolaricaulota > Bipolaricaulia > Bipolaricaulales > Bipolaricaulaceae > Bipolaricaulis. Next base: position 1,361 of record JBBIQN010000034.1, on the reverse strand, counting down.
CGCCATCATCGCACCGGCGACGCGTGGTGCATCTACCCAAGCTACGACTGGGCCCACGGCCAGTCGGACTCGATCGAGGGGATCACCCACTCCATCTGCACGCTGGAGTTCGAGAACCACCGCCCGCTCTACGATTGGTTCCTCGACCAACTGGGCGTGCACCACCCGCGGCAGATCGAGTTCGCCCGCCTCAACATGACCTACACGGTTACGAGCAAGCGGCTGCTTCTCCGCCTTGTCGAGGAGGGCCATGTGCGGGGGCTCGACGACCCCCGGATGCCGACGATCGCCGGGATGCGCCGGCGGGGCTACACCCCGGAGGCGATTGGGGACTTCGTGAAGCGGATCGGCGTCTCCAAAGCGGAGAGCACGCGGGAGGTCGAGCTCCTGGAGCACTGCCTGCGCCAGGATCTGAACATGCGCGCCCCGCGCCGGCTGGCCGTCTTGGATCCGCTCCGGGTCGTGCTCACGAACTACCCCGAAGGACAGGTCGAGGAGTTCGACGCCGTGAACAACCCCGAGGATCCGGCCGCCGGGGCGCGCCAGGTCCCGTTCTCGCGGGTCCTGTACATCGAGCGGGAGGATTTCAGCGAGAATCCGCCGCAGGGGTTCTTCCGCCTCGCCCCAGGGCGCGAGGTTCGCCTGCGCTACGCCTACTTCATCACTTGCGTCCGGGCCGTGAAGGATGCCCAAGGTCGCGTGGTCGAGCTGTACTGTACCTACGACCCGGCGACCCGCGGCGGGGACGCCCCCGACGGCCGCAAGGTGAAGGCGACCCTGCACTGGGTGTCCGCGGCCCACGCCGTCGAGGCCGAGGCGCGCCTGTACGACCGCCTGTTCATCACGCCCGATCCGTTTGAAGTGGCGGAGGGGCGGGACTGGACCGACAACTTGAACCCCGATTCCCTCGTCGTCCTCACCGGCTGCAAGCTCGAGCCGAGTCTGGGAACCGCCCGGGCCGGAGAGCGGTTCCAGTTCGAGCGCAAGGGGTATTTCTGCGTGGATCCGGACAGCCGGCCCGACGCGCCCGTGTTCAATCGCACCGCGACCCTCCGCGACACCTGGGCCAAGCTCCAGCAGGTCACGTCCCGTCAAGTGGTGTAGATGGGGTTCCTCGTCGGTTGTGACGAGCTAGACGGCGATCACCTCCCTTCCGACGCCCAGGGCAGGGATCGCGGGACCCTCCTCGGACCTGCCGTAGAGGGCGGCCATCGAGGCCAGGCTGAAGTAGCGGCGCACAGCAAGCCACTCGTCCTGCTGCTCCTCCAAGACCGCCCCGATCAACCGCAGCGCGGACGGGGCGTTGGGGAAGATCCCCACGACGTCGCACCTCCTCCCGATCTCGCGGTGCAACCGCTCGA
>JBBIQN010000033.1:0-17877 GCA_037442305.1 Candidatus Bipolaricaulota bacterium | reverse complement strand
CAATCCTACGCGGGACCGGGCTCGCGCCCAAGGCCCGTTGTACGGCATAAAATGAGACCGTGGACCTAAGTGCGGTAGCACAGGTGCTCCTCCTGTCCGCGGCCCCGATCGCCGAGCTGCGCGGTGGGCTCCCCCTCGCCCTGTCGCTCGGGTTCTCCCCGTTGCCTGCCTATCTCCTCTCCGTCCTCGGGAACATGCTCCCCGTGCCCTTCCTGCTCCTCGGCCTCGCCCGGATCCTCGGCCTCGTTCGGGCGATTCCCGGACCGCTGGGCCGGGTGGCCCACCGCTACCTTCTCTGGCAGGAGGCACAGCACCAGGCGCGCCTCCTGCGGTGGGGAGCGTGGGCGCTCCTGCTCCTCGTGGCCGTCCCCCTCCCCATGACCGGCGCCTGGACGGGATCCCTCGTTGCCGTTCTTTTCGGGATTCCCTTCCGCCGGTCGTTCCCCGTTATCGCAATCGGGGTGCTCGTCGCGGGGGGGATCGTTCTCCTCGCGTCGATCGGGGTGATCGCTCTTCTGTAGGCTCCTTCTCGGTGTGGGCGGAACCGAGAACGGCGGGTATAGTCGGCTGTCATGACCGAGGGCACGACCCCACGACTGGACATCTCTGCGCTCATCCGTCAGCACCCCGCGGAAGTCGCGGAGATCCTCGCCGCGCTCCACGAGGACGAGGCGGTCGAACTCCTGCGACGCCTGTATCTCCGACGGGCGGCGGCCGAACCGCTCGGGGAGATGGAACCCGACGAGGCAGCCCGACTTCTCGCCGAGCTCAACCGGGAGGATGCGGCCCACATCCTGTCCCACATGGAGCCCGACGACGCGGTGGACCTCCTGGCCGAACTTCCCCCAGAGACGGTCCATGACATTCTGTCCCGCCTCGAAGCTCGGGAAGCGAAGGTGCTGGGCGACCTTCTCGCCTATCCCCCGGATAGTGCCGGCGGTCTCATGTCCACCGAGGTCGTGGCCCTCCCCGGGCACATGACCGTGGAGAAGGCGATCCAGGAGCTCCGCGCCCGGGCCGCGGAAGCGGAGACGGTGTACTACGCGTACGTCGTAGATGAACAGGGCAAGCTCCTCGGGGTCCTGTCCCTGCGGGACCTCGTGCTCTCCAGGCCGGACACCTCCCTACGCCAGCTCATGCGGTCGGACGCAGTGACCCTCCCTGTGGCGATGGACAAGGAAGAAGTGGCGCACACGTTCGACAAGTACAACTTCCTCGCCCTGCCCGTGGTGGACGAGGCGGGGAAACTCCTTGGGATCGTCACCATCGACGACGTGATCGACGTGATCCGCGAAGAGGCAACCGAAGACGCCCTCAAGCTGGGAGGGATCCCGGCCGGGGAGGACCATCCCCTGGACCCGCCCCAGGCCTCGGTGAAGAAGCGGCTCCCGTGGCTCATGGGCCTGGTCCTCCTCAACCTCACCGTGGCCGGGGTGATTACCCGGTTCGAGGCGACGATCGCGGAACTCGCGTTCGTGGCCTCCCTCATGCCCCTCATCGCCGACATGAGCGGAAACGCCGCCGCCCAGGCTCTATCTGTGGCGATTCGCGGGATCGCCGTGGGGGCCGTTCAGTGGTCGAACCTGCCGTGGATCCTGTGGAAGGAGCTCCGGGTGGGGATCCTCGCCGGGCTTGCCCTGGGGGTCCAGATCGGCCTCGTCGCAGCCCTGCTCTGGCGGCGGCCGCTGTTCGGGGCCATCGCCGGGGTGGCCCTCGCCGGGACCACCGCGGGGGCATGCCTCACCGGAGGGGCTCTCCCGTTCGTGTTCCGGCGCCTCGGGCTCGATCCGGCGATGATCTCCGGCCCGGTGGCCACGACAATCGGCGACCTCATCGGAATTGGCCTCTTCCTCTCCCTCGCGACGGCGTTCCTCCCCTACCTCGCATGAGGGACGCGGCGTTCCTGGCGGGAAGCCTCGTGGTGATCGCACTGTCCATCGTTGCCGCCCCCTACCCCGTTCCCTGGCGGCTGGGAGGGGGGGGGGCCCTCCTCGTCCTATGGGCGTACGGCGTGTGGCGAGGGGCAACGGGAACCCTCCGCCCCTCGTCTCCGGTCCGGCTCCTTCCTGGGCACGCCCTCCTCTTCCTTGGCCTCGGGGTTGTGGGCTCCCAGGCTGGACCTTGGGCCTGGCTTGCCGCTCCTCCCCTCACCCTCCTCCTCGACCTTGCCCGCCCCAGGTCGCTCGCCATCCCCCTGTACGCTATACTCTGGTTCGATCTTTTTGCCCTGCTGCACCAAGTGGTCGCGCTCGGCCGGGACCTCACGGGGCTCGCGCTTGCCCTTTGGAGCGTAGGGATCGCGCTCGGCGCCGTCCTGTACGTGGCAGGCGGAGCGCGCAGACTCTACAGAAAAGGAGTGGACCCATGATCGCGTACGCTCAAACCGGGACTGACGCTCAGGCGACGCAGTCCATCATCAGCCTCGTCGTGATGCTCGTCGCGTTCGCCGCCATCTTCTACTTCCTCCTCATCCGCCCTCAGCGCCGCCGCCAGAAAGAACACCGCGACCTCCTCGGCTCGCTCAAACGCGGCGACCGGGTGCTCACCGCAGGGGGGATCTTCGGCACGATCGAGGACATCAGCGAGGATTCGATCACCATCGTCGTCGAGGAAGGCAAGCTGCGCCTCTCCAAGGGCAGCATCGTGGACAAGGTGCGAAAGTAGGTCGGCGATGAGACGCTCCGATTGGGTCCGCGTTGGCGTTGTGCTGGCAGCATTGTTCGCCGCGGTCGGCCTTCTGTACCCCTTCTTCCCGTTCCAGGACGTGATCAAACTCGGACTGGACCTTCAAGGGGGGGTGCGGCTTGTGCTCGAAGCCCAGGTGATGAGCCAAGAGACAGGGCAACTCGTCCCCCTCCGGGAGTCCCCGATCGAGGCCGCCAAGCAGCAGGACATGCTGAACCAGCTCGTGACGATCTTCTCCGAACGGGTGGACCAGTACGGGATGGTCAACGCGGAGATCCGGCCCATCGGACGGGACCGGATCGAGGTGAAGATCCCCAAGGTCCAGAACCCAGAGGAGGCACAGAGGCTTCTCGGAAGCACGGCCCTCCTGGAGTTCCGCAAGGTGATCGACGTCGCGGGGAACTGGTACGATCTCGAGTCCCGCCGCACGCTGATCCAGGAGATCCTCCCCAACCAGGACAAGAGCGAATGGTACCTCGTCGAGGCCGACCCCCTCCTCCGGGGAGACGTCCTCTCCAACGCCGCGGTGCGGACGTCGACCGATCCCCGCAGCCCAGGGTTCCACATCGCCCTCACGTTTAGCCGCGAGGGCGCGGAGGCGTTCGTGGAAGCGCTGCGGCGTCTCCTGGTGAACGACCGGCTCGCGGTCATCCTCGACCACGTGGTCTACTCGGCCCCCCTAATCTCCAAGTCGATCAAGGACGCGGCCCTGCAGGGGTGGAGGGCGGTCCAGGACTCGACCACGATCACGGGCCGGTTCACCCTCGATGAGGCGAAACTCCTCGCGGTCGTCCTGCGGTCCGGAGCGCTCCCCACCCAAGTCGACGTGATCGAAGAGCAGACGGTGGGGCCCACCCTCGGGGCGGAGTACGTGCGCAAGGGGATGCTGGCCCTCATCGTGAGCTTCGCCCTCGTCATGGTGTACATGCTCGTGTACTACCGGTGGCTGGGACTCGTCGCCGATGTCGCCCTCGCGATGACGATACTCCTCATGTTCGCCGCGCTCCGGGCCTTTGGGGCCACGCTCACCCTACCGGGGATCGCGGGGATCGTCCTCACGATCGGAATGGCAGTCGACGCCAACGTCGTGATCTTCGAGCGGATCAAGGAAGAGCGTCGGACGGGAAAGGCCCCCCAGGCGTGCGTCGCCGCGGGGTTCGCGAAGTCCCTCTCCGCTGTGATGGATGCGAACATCACCACGCTCATCGTGGCGTTCATCCTCTTCCTTCTGGGCTCCGGGCCAGTGGAGGGATTCGGAATCACCCTTGGATTGGGAATAGTCGCGTCCGTGTTCTCCGCCCTTGTTCTTTCCCGCCTCCTGCTGGAGACGACGGGACTGGGGGAGTTCATCCCCGCCCGGCCGGCGCAAGCGAGAGAGTGAACTTGTGAAGGGCCGCCTCGACTGAGAGCTGCCCTGTCTTGATCTGTAGGTCAAGTTCCTGCAGGGAGGCGAGGAGCCCCACAAGCCTCGCCTCCCCCCACCGGCGGGCTTGTTCGAGCCGCCGCTGGCCAAGCCACGGCGGCCCCGCTGGGTTGCGTCCGGCCTCCCGGGCGGCAAGCGCGGTGAGAATCGCCCGTACATGGCCAACGAGGGAGAAGAAAAACGCGTTTGGGTTCGCTCCCCCCGCCAGGAGCGACCGTAGCTCGGCGAGTGCAACGACGATCTCTCCCTTCCCCACGGCATCGAGGTAGGCGTACGGCGTCCCCGGGGAAAAGAAGAGGAGCCGGGAGAGCCGGTCCGGGGACAGGCGCTCCCCTCTCCAAAGGGCGAGCTTCGCCACCTCCTGGGAAAGGCGCAGGGTGTCGCCCGCCGCGGCGTCGAGGAGGAGGTCCACCACGAACGGAGCCTGAGAAAGACCGGCCTCGGCGAGAAGTTCGGTGGCCAGGGCCCGTAGCTCTCGCCCCTTGGGTGGAGGGAAGGACCGAGCCTCATCGGCCGTGTGCACCACGGGCCCCTTGAGCGCCTCCCCCACGAACGCCACGCCTATGCCCGGGGGTACCCCTCGCGCCAACTCCTGGGCCAGCCGCTCTTCTTCCATCAACTTGTCCGCCCGACGGACGACGAGGGACCGCGGCTCCCCAAAGAGGTCGCCGGTTCCCAGTTCCCCCACAAGGCGCCCCAGGCAGGGCTCGTCCCCAAACAAAACGATCCGTCGGCCAGGGCCCCACGCCTGGAGAACGCGGCCCAGGGCGCGCTCCACAAGGAACGGATCCCCCCAGTAAGCAACGACCCGGGGCGCGGGCATGCCCGAACGATACCCGTCGGTGACCAGGGGAACAAACGTTGAGCGAGTGGGCTCGTCCGGCTACCATCCCCGCGCGCCGAGGTGGCGGAATTGGCAGACGCGCTGTCTTGAGGGGGCAGTGGGCTTCGGCCTGTGTGGGTTCAAATCCCACCCTCGGCACCAGGACCGGTGAAGCCGCGGATCGTTGTCGACGTGATGGGGGCCGACCGCTCGCCCGCTGAGCTTGCGTGCGGGGTGATCCGCGCCGCGGAGAAGCTCCCCCTACACCTTGTCCTCGCTGCCCGACAGGAGGATCTCCCCCCCGATCTCCCCTCGACGGTCGAGGTCATCGAGTGCTCGGAGGAACCCGGAGGGGGGGGCTCAATTGCCCGCGGAATCGACGCCGTGAGAACGGGAAACGCTCAGGCGTTCCTCTCCCCAGGGAGCACGGGAGCGGTGGTCCGGGCGGCCGTCCTTCGGCTGGGGCGCTTGCCGGGGGTGTTGCGCCCCGGGCTGTGCGCCCCGCTCCCCACCCTGCGGGGGGAGGTGTTCCTCATCGATGCCGGAGCAACTGCCGACCCCAAACCGGAACATCTTGCCCAATTCGCAAAGCTGGGGCGCGCCTACGCGCAAGGGATCTTGGGGATCCCCCGCCCCACGGTGGGCCTCCTCAACATCGGGACCGAAGAAGGGAAAGGAGATAGGCTCACCCGAGCTGCCCACGACCTTCTGTTGACCGCGGAGGGTTTCGTGGGGAACGTCGAGCCCCATACGCTCCTCGCCGAGCGCCCGGCCGACGTCGTGGTGTGCGGGGGATTCGCCGGGAACCTCCTTCTCAAGACCGCCGAAGGGGGAACCGAGGCGCTCCTGGCCATGCTGAAGGAGGCCCTGCGGCGCTCTCCGCGAACGAAGCTTGGGGCGTGGCTTGCCCAGTCCGCGTTCCGTTCCGTGGGCAAGCGGCTCCGCTACGAGGAGCACAACGCCGCCCCCCTTCTCGGAGTGAACGGGCTCGTCCTCATTGCCCACGGCCGGTCCGATGCCCAAGCGATGGGAGGCGCGCTCCGTCGGGCGTTCCTCGCCTGTCAAGCCGGGATCGTGGAGGCCCTCCGGCCCCGCTTCGCCCCTCCAGGGCTTGCCAACCCCGGCGATCCCCGGGTACCCTCCGCCACCCCTACCCAGGCCGGCTGAAGAGCCCGAGCACGGGCCGTTGCGTTACGCGGGGGGGCCTTATATAACTGGCCCACGCGCGGGGGGCCATGCCCTGGGTAGGGAGGCCACCGAGGAGGTGTGGGAAACATGAGTGAAATCGCTGATCGGGTGAGGGAGATCATCGCCGAACAGCTCATGGTGGATCTCGATGATGTCACGGATGAGGCTTCGTTCGTGAACGATCTTGCGGCGGACTCGCTGGATACGGTCGAGCTCATCATGGAGTTCGAGGACGAGTTCGGCATCGAAATTCCAGACGAGTCGGCGGAAGCGATCTCCACCGTGGGCGAGGCGATCGCGTACATCGAGAGCCGCGTCCACGAGAAGGAAGAGGCCGGTGGGACGTAGGCCGCATCCTGGGGAGCGGAACCGATGAAACCTGTGTCCATTGCCGAGCTGGGCCAGCACGTGGGAGGCGGGGCTCTCATCCAGGGCTGGCTGTACAACAAGCGCTCCTCGGGCAAGGTGCGGTTCGTCCTCGTCCGGGATGGGACGGGCATCGTGCAGGGGGTTGTCGGACCAGATTCCGACCCCAATGTGTTCGCTCTCGCCGATGCGCTCCCCCAGGAGACCGCGCTGCGGATGGGGGGGACCGTGCGGGCTGAGCCACGGGCCCCCGGCGGGTTCGAGCTTCAGGTCACCCACCTCGAACCCCTCCACGTGCCCACGATCCCGTTCCCGATCGGCCTCAAGGAACACGGCGTCGGGTTCCTCATGGCCCACCGCCACCTGTGGATCCGCAGCCGCCGCCAGGTTCCGATCCTCCGGATCCGCGATGCCGTCCTGTGGGCGATCCGGTCCTTCTTCCGTGAGCGGGGGTTCGTGGCGACGGAGGCCCCGATCCTCGTGGGGACATCGGTCGAGGGAACGACCACCCTGTTTCCCTTGGATTACTTCGGGACGCCGGCCTATCTCTCCCAGTCTGGGCAGCTCTACCTCGAGGCGACGTGCGCGGCGCTGGGCAAGGTGTACTGGATTGGGCCAGTGTTCCGGGCGGAGAAGTCCAAGACCCGCCGCCACCTGATCGAGTTCTGGATGGCCGAAGCCGAACAAGCGTTCCTCGACCACGAGGGGAACCTCGCCCTTCAGGAGGGCCTCGTGCGCTACGTCGTCGAGGCGGTGGTGGCGGAGCGGTCGCGGGACCTGGCGGAGCTGGAGCGCGACCCGGCGGTGCTCCTTCAGGATGTACGCGAGCCGTTCGCCCGCGTCACCTACGAGGAGGCCGTGGCCGCGGTTCAATCTCGCGGCGTGCCCATGGAAGCCGGGGACGATCTCGGGGCCCCAGCCGAGGATGCCTTGTCCCAGCTGTTCGGGCGCCCGGTGTTCGTGGAACGGTTTCCGGCTGCGATCAAACCGTTCTACATGAAGCGCGATCCCGCGCGGCCTGATCTCTCTCTGTGCGCCGACCTCATCGCTCCCGAAGGCTATGGGGAGATCATCGGCGGCTCCCAGCGCGTGGACACGGAAGAAGAGCTTCTCGCGCAGCTTGGGGAGGCAAACCTCCCCTTGGAACCCTACGAGTGGTACGCCGACCTCCGCCGCTGGGGATCGGTTCCCCACTCTGGGTTTGGCCTCGGGGTGGAGCGAACTGTCCAGTGGATCGCCGGGATCGCCCACATCCGCGAGGCGACGCCGTTCCCCCGGACGCTCGACCGCCTCTATCCTTGACCGGGGGGGTGATGCCGGCTACACTGGGCGGGCGTGTCACCGCCCAACTCCTCACGCGACCCCGAGCGAGGGATCTCGTGAGCCACACCACCACCTCGAACCAGCGGGACAACCGAGCGTGGGCGGCTGCCCCCAAGGACAGCCGCCCACCTCAACCCCTGACGCGTAACCGTCAGCCTTTCTTGACCGTCAGTTGGCCGCGCTGGTCGATGGCCTTGAGCCGCTTGGCGACCAGGGTCTTCAGGTTCTTGCCGGGCTTGAACGCCGGAACGACCTTCGCCGGGACCATGATCCGCTTCTGGGTCTGCGGGTTGATGCGCTGCGACTGCTTCCGCGTGCGCACCTCGAACTTCCCGAACCCCGTCAGCAGGACGTCTTCGTTGGCGGCGATGCTGTCCGTGACGATGTCAATCGTGGCATCAAGCGCCTTCCGGGCGTCCTTTTTCGTAAGCCCAGTCCGTTGAGCAATCCGATCTACCAGTTCTCCCTTGTTCATCGTAACACCCCCTCCCTGGGTCAAAGATACGCTAGTATAGAGCGCTTTCCCTTCCATGTCAAGTGCGAACCTACTTCCCATGCCGTTTCCGGCGGAAAAACGGTTGACGGGGCGGGACAAAGTGAGTAAAGTTCGGGGCGAAACGAGATCTTCTCCAAAGGAGGAACGCCGGTGGCAGGTGAGGTACGCGAGTACGAGATGGTGTACATCCTTCGTCCGGACCTCGACGAAGAAGGACGGCGGGCCAAGATCGCCCGGGTCAAGCAAGCCATCGAGGCCGAGGCCGGCACGATCCAAACCACAGACGAGTGGGGGGCCCGCATCCTAGCCTACGAGATCAACCACTTTCGGGAAGGGTATTACGTCCTCCTCACCTTCGCTCTGCCGGCCGACCGGGTGTGCAAGGTGGAGGAGAGGCTCTCCATGGACGACGCCGTTCTTCGGTATCAAACCGTACGGGTGGACGGGGAGTAGGATGGGCGACGTCAACCGGGTGCTCCTCACCGGCCGCCTCACCGCCGACCCCGACCTGCGCTACACCCAATCGGGCCAAGCGCTGGCGAGGTTCACGGTGGCGGTGAACCGGGTGTGGCAGAACCCGAAGACGGGAGCACAGGAGAAAGAGGAGAACTTTGTCCCGATCATTGTGTGGGGAAAGCAAGGCGAAAACTGCGCCCAATACCTGCGGAAGGGGCGCTTGGTGGCCGTGGACGGAAGGCTCAGGGTGCGGTCGTTCACCACCCAAAACGGAGACCGGAGACGGGTCTCCGAGGTGGTAGCCCAGAGCGTGCACTTCCTGGGTGGACGGCCCGAGTCCCCGGAGTTCGCCGCCACGCCCGAAGCTCCAGAAGACGTGCAAACCCCACCTATGGAAACCCCACCTGAAGAGGAGGTTCCGTTTTGATGATGCAACGCCAGCGCAAGGCATGCCGTGTCTGCAATCAGGGGCTCAAGCTTCGGTACACGGATCCGGAAGCGCTCCGTCAGTTCGTGAACCGCCGCGGGAAGATCCTGTCGCGGCGGGTCTCCAAGCTCTGCGCCAAACATCAGAACTGGATGGCAACGGAGGTCGACCGCGCCCGCAAGCTCGCCCTGCTCCCCTACGAAGATAAGCTCTAGCCCTCCGCCATGTCCCGGACCGTCGCCTTCCTGTTCGACAGCGGGGGCGGGGATGTGGTCGGGAGGGCTCGAACAGCGTCGGCCCAGGCCCTCGGGCAGCGGATCGCCGATCACCCGCAGGTGGAGACGGTGGTGGTGGCGACTCCCGCCTTCCACCTCTGGGAAGGGCGCGGGGTAGAGGTAGAGCCCGACCCCCCTGGGCCGTGGCGTTTCGGGGAGCGACTCACCTCTCTTGTCCGCACGTACACGCCGGACCGTCTCCTCTACTTCTCCGCTGGGAGCGGGTTCCTTCTTTCGGACGCTCTCCTCGACCGGCTCATCACCGCCCGGCCCACCTCGGCACCGCACGCGGTGCTCAACAACTTCTACTCGACGGACTTTGGACTCGTGGTGCCTCCAACCTCGCTTGCCGATCTCACGCGGGACAACCCGATCGGGGCCCGCCTGTGGAACGCGGGCTACGCCTGCTACGAGCTGCCGCGATCCGCCGGGACCCAGTTCGACATCGACACCCCGGGGGAGCTCCAGATCCTTGCCCTCCACCCGCGGCTGCCGGCGGACCTTGTCGAGGCGCTGGCCGCGCTTCCCACGGAACGTGCGCAGCGCCTTCTGGAACTCCTTGTGGACTCGGAGCGAGAGGTCGTCCTCCTTGGCCGGGTGGGAGGACACCTTGCGCGGTGGGTGGAGCGGGAGGCAGCCTGCCGGGCCCGGATTCTATCTGAAGAGCGGGGCATGGAATCGAGCGGACGGGCCGAACGCGGAGCAGTACGGTCCCTCATCGGGGCCCTCACCCACGGTCGCCGCCCCGATGAGCTCGTGGAGCTCCTTGCCCAATTCGGGGACGCGGTGGTTTGGGACACCCGGGTCCTCATGGCCCACCTTGGGTTCTGGCCTCCGCCTGAGGAGAGGTTCGCCTCCGATCGCCTCGACCCAGCGGGGGTCACGAACCCCGTTCTCAGGGAGCTCACCCTGGCCTGTGCCCAAGCACCGATCCCGTTCCTCCTTGGGGGGCACGCCCTCGTGTCGGGAGGGATGTACCTCGCCCTGGAACTCGCGTGGGCGACCATGGATCGGGAGGAGCGGTTCCAGCCGCTTCCTTTGTCCGTAGATGAGAGGTGAACTGTGGCGAACGACGTGTGGACCATGGGGTTGGCCGAGGTTGACCGGGCCGTGGCCTTTCTGGCGGAGGCGGAGGAAAGGCGCCAGCAAGACAAGATCATTCTCATCCCGTCCGAGTCGCTCACGCCACGTGCGGTGCGAGAGGCGATGGCCTCGGCGTTCACCTCGATCTACGCCGAGGGGTACCCTCGCGAGGAGCTGCTGCGCCTGCCCGAGGAACAGATCACGGAGACTGAAGAGCAGCTGTCCTACTTCCGCCGGTACAGCGACCGCCGGTTCTACAAAGGAGTCGAGTTCGCCGACCTCGTCGAGGCCCTTGCCTGCCGTCGCGCCGCGGAGTGCTTCGCCACGGCCACAGTCGCGGCCGACGACATCTATGTGAACGTCCAGGCGCTCTCCGGGGCGGCGGCAAACATGGCGATCTACGAGGCTCTCCTCCGGCCCGGGGACACGCTGATGGCGATGGACCTTTCCCAGGGGGGGCACCTCTCCCACGGGTCCCCGTTCCACCAGTCCGGCCAGCGGTACCGAATGGTCCGTTACGGAGTGGACCCGCGGACGGAGAAGCTCGACTACGGACAGATCTCCGACCTCGCCCGCGAGCATCGTCCGCGGGTGATCGTCGCCGGGTACACCTCCTATCCGTGGGCACCGGACTGGAAGGCGCTGCGGGAGATCGCATCCGGCTGCGGGGCGTTCCTCATGGCGGACATCGCCCACACCGCAGGGATGGCGATCGCTGGAGCCTATCCCACGCCCGTGGGGTACGCGGACGTGGTCATGTTCACCACCCACAAGACCCTATGCGGTCCGCGGGGGGCGATCATCCTCTCGTTTGACCCGGAGATCGCGGCGCGGATCGACGCCGCGGTGTTCCCTGGGGCCCAAGGGGGACCCCACGTGAACAAGTGGGCCGGGATCGCGGTCACCCTCTCCCTCGCCCGCACCCCGGACTTCCGCGACCTCCAGCACCGGACCGTGGCCAACGCCGCCGCCCTTGCCGCCGCCCTCCGCGAGCGCGGCCTCCGCCTCGCCTACGGCGGGACAGACACCCACCTCCTTGTCCTCGACCTCCGCGCGATCCGCACCCCAACTGGGGGGGAACTCATGGGGGAGATCGCGGCCCGCATCCTCGACCTCGCAGGGCTTGTCGCGAACAAGAACACGATCCCCGGCGACACCTCGGCCGCCGACGCCCGCGGAATCCGGTACGGAACCCCGTGGGTCACCCAGCGGGGCATGGGAGAGAGGGACATGGCGGAGATCGCAGAGATCACCCGCGTTGTCCTGACCTCGATTCACCCCTTCACCTACCACGGCGTGACCGGCGCCCTCCCCCGCGGCAAACTCCCCCTGTCCGTGCTCAGTGCGGCCCAGGAGCGGGTGTGGGACCTCTCTCGCCGGTTCGGCGGACGCGCTCGCCCGTCCCCAAGCCTGCCGCCGCGGCCCGACACGGGCGGCGTTGCAGCTCTGCGGGTGCGGGGCGGCCGTGCGGTGCACCTCCTCCACGAGGCAGGCACCGCCCACCTGTTGGCCCTCGATCCTGGCCAGGCGCGTCGCACTCTGTTCCTCGATGCCGAGGGGAACACCCTGTCCGAGGCGATCGTGGGGAGGCTTCCTGACGACCGCGGGCGGCGACCGGAGTTCGTTGTTCTCGTTCCGAACGACCGCCAGCCGGCGGTGCAGCGGTGGCTGTCGGCCCTCGCCGACGGCTACATCTTGTTCGACCCCGACGACCTCTACCGCAAGGTGCAGGGTCCAGCAGTCGTAGAACCCTACGCGAACGCCGCCTCGTTCCGCCTCGACGACGGGACGACCGTTGCCGTCGGTGGGGGGAGGGCCCTGGCGTGGAGGGACGTGTTCGCCGTCTCACGCTCCCCGAATAGCCTCGAACCGCACCTGGACCTCGTCGCCCTGCGGAAGCCGTATTTCGTCGGCTGCCAGGGGATCCGGCTCGCAACGGACAAGGAGCCCTACGTGCCGCAGCTTCCCCGCGGGGAGGTCGCCCGAACGCCGCTGTTTGACTGGCATCGCCAGGCCGGGGCACGGATGGCCGAGTTCGCCGGGTTCGAGATGCCTCTTTGGTACACGTCCGCCCTCGCCGAGCACCGCGCGGTGCGCGAGGCGGTCGGGCTGTTCGACCTCGGGCACATGGGGGCATTCGCCGTCGAGGGCCGCTACGCGGAGAGCTTCCTCAACCTCGTGACCACCAACTACGCGGGATGGCTCCGTCCAGGGCAGTCCCAGTACGGGTTCCTTCTTGCCCCCGACGGAGCGGTGCTGGACGATCTCATGGTGTACCGAGAGTCGCGCGACCGGTTCCTGCTCGTGGTCAACGCCGCGAACGCAGACAAGGACTGGGACTGGCTGTCGGCGGTCAATTCCGGGAAGGTCCTCCTCGACCCAGCTCGGCCGTGGATCGAGCCGGACGGCACGGTGACCCTCCGCGACCTCCGCCAGGGGTCGGAGGCGCTCGTGAACATCGCCCTCCAAGGGCCGCGGTCGCGGGCCCTCCTTCACCGGCTCCTTTCGAGACCGGACTGGCATCGCCTCGTTGCCCTGCGGCGCACCGAGTTCCGCGACTTCACCGTGGCCAGGAAGCCCGTTCTCTGCGCCCGCACCGGGTACACGGGCGAGCCCCTGGGGTACGAGCTCCTCGTCCCCTCAGCTCAGGCGGTGGAGCTGTGGGAGGCGCTTGTTGAGGCCGGCCACGCGCACCAACTCCAACCAATCGGACTTGCCGCGCGGGACTCGCTCCGAACCGAAGCTGGCCTCCCCCTCTATGGCCACGAACTCGAGGGCCCCCACCGGGTCCTCCCCCACGAGGCGGGGTTCGCCCCCTACGTGAAGCTCCACAAGCCGTTCTTCGTGGGGCGGTCCGCCTACCTCCGCGCCATCCGCAGATGGACGCGCGAGATCGTGCGCTTCCACATCGGGCCTGGCCAGCGGCCGGTGCGGGCGGGAGCCCCGGTCGTGGACAAGGGGGAGCAGGTGCTGGGATGGGTCGCGAGTTGCGTCGCGCTGGAGACAGGTCAGGTCGGGATGGCCCTTCTCTCCGCACGGGGGCTGGGGGAGGGGACGCCGCTCGGGTTCGTCCGCGGCACAGAGCGAGACCTTCCCGCGGCGATCGAGCCCGGAACGAGGCTCCCCGTCCAAGTGTGGGGCGCGGCCGTCCCCCGCTTCCTCAAGCGGGACGCCCTCCCCATGGCGGGGGACGATTAGGACTCGCTCTCCTCCTTGTCTTCACGCAGGCTCGTCCGGATCTCCTCGAGCCTACTCGCCACGCGGCGGTAGAGCGTGCCCTCCGGGTACGTCCCGTCAGGGCCCGGCTCGCCCGCGGGGATCCCGAACAGGATCTCCACCCCCTCCTCCACCGTGGCAGGGCTCCAGAGGTGGAATCTCCCGTCGGCGACCGCCTGCACCACGTCCTCGGGGAGCATCAGCTCGTCGGCATTGGCTGCGGGGACGATCACCCCTTGGTCGCCGGTCAGGCCGAGTTCTCGGCACACGAGGTAGTGGCCCTCTACCTTCTCGTTGACCCCACCGATCGCCTGCATCCGTCCTTTCTGATCCACGGCGCCCGTGACGGCGACCCCTTGTCGGGCCGGGACCCCCGATAGGGCGGACAGGAGGGCGTACAGCTCTGCTGCGGACGCCGAGTCGCCCTCGACCCCGGAGTACGACTGCTCAAGGGCGAGGCTCGCCCCAAGCGAAAGGGCCTCCCGCTGCCCGAACTGAGCGGCGAGGTAGCCCTTGAGGATCATCACCCCCTTCGTGTGAAGCTTCCCCCCGAGCTCGGCCTCCCGCTCGATGTCCACCACGCCGCTCTTGGCGGTGAACACGTTCGCCGTGATCCGCGTCGGCTTCCCGAACGCGAAGTCCCCCAGATCGAGCACCGCGAGGCCGTTCACCTGGCCCACCGACTCCCCGTGCACGTGCACCACGAGCTTCCCTCGCCGGATCCACTCCCGAACCTTCTCGGCAACCAGGGAGTGGCGGTGCCTCCCTTTGGCTATCGCCTGCCGGACGTAGCTCGCGTTCACGGCGCTCGCCCCCGCCTCGCGCGCCCAGAGGCTCGCCTCGGCAACGAGGGAGGCGAGGGTCCCGAACCGGGTAGCGAGCTTGGCCTGATCCGAGGCAAGCTCGGACGCGTGCTCCACAAGCCGCGCCACCCCCGAGGGCTCAAACGGGAGGACCGCTGGGTTCTCGTCCCGGCACGTTCGGATGAACCGCGCCATCGCCTGAACCGACTCCTCCGTCCAGGGCATCACCGTGTCGAAGTCGGCCCGGATCCCAAATAGCTTCCGAAAATCCTCGTCGTAGTGGTGGAGGAGGTGGTAGAGGTACGGGGACCCTACAAGAAGGACCTTCACATCGAGGGGAGTCGGCTCCGGCCGCAGGCCCTCCGTGGACGCGAACCCGAGCATCTGCGCCGGGTCCTCAGTCCGGATCTCGCCGGCCCTGAGCGCGATCTTGAGCGCCTCCCAGGAGAGGGGGAACCGGAGGAGGTTCGTGACGGTGAGAACGAGGTACCCCCCGTTCGCCCGGTGGAAGGCCCCGCCCCGGATCTGGGTGAAGTCCGTGGTCACGGCCCCGAACTGGACCCGGCGCTCGATCGTCCCGAACAGGTTCGTGTAGGTGGCGTTCCCTTCCACCACCACGGGCGCTCCCTCGTTCCCAGAGCGGTCTACAACCACGTTCACCCGGTAGCGGAGGAACCGATCGCCACCATCGGGGAGGGGCACGGGGAGCATAGGGGGGGCTTTCTTGTTGCCGGCCTGAAACTGGTCCACGTTGTCCAGGATGTCGGCCTTCACCTCGGAGAGGAAGGTCTGTACGCGCTCGATCCCGCTGTACTTCTCCCGAAGCTGGGAAAACCGGGGCTCGACGAGGAACTCCACGGCCTGCTTCGTGAGGAGGCGCTGCGCTTCCTGCCACGTCTCGTCGAGCTTCGACAGGCGCTGGAACGTGTCCCGGATCAAGCCCTGCAGGTCCTCCTGCCTACGGCGGATTTCGGCACGGTCGGCCTCGGGGAGAGACCCGTACTCTTCCTGCGAGTAGGGTGTCCCGTCGGCCTTGAGGGGGATGGTGTTAATCCCAAGGGGGGTCCGCTGCAAAGAGAACCCGAGCTGCGCGGCTTTCTTCTCCAGATCGTGGAACTCCTCGTCCCGCTCGCGGGAGATCCGGTCCCGCTCCCTCTTCGTGCGGGTCGTGAACTCGTCGGACTCCAGC
Organism: Candidatus Bipolaricaulota bacterium; assembly: GCA_037442305.1. GTDB lineage: Bacteria > Bipolaricaulota > Bipolaricaulia > Bipolaricaulales > Bipolaricaulaceae > Bipolaricaulis. Next base: position 2,124 of record JBBIQN010000033.1, on the reverse strand, counting down.
ACCCGCGGCAGCTCGTGGGCCACGAACTCGATGCATCGTTCCATGTCCTGGCGCAGTTCGCGCCCCCGCCCCGCAGGGAGGAGGAGGTAGCGCGGGACGTGGGGAACCTGGAAGTTGTGCACGTAGCAGATGTCCGGCGGGACCGGCCTGGCGCGAGACACCCGCTCAAGCAAGCGGGAGATGGCGGAGGTCTTCCCCAGCCCGGGCTCCCCGGAGACGTAGATGTTGTACCGATGCTGGGGGTCCTCAAGCGAGAGCCCAAGCCACAGGGCCTCGATCGCCCGTTCCTGGCCCACGATGTCCGCAAGAGGGGGTAGCTCGTCGGTGGTGGCGAACGAGAAGGCGCGGGGATCGCACGTGCGACGGAGCCGAGCAGGGGGGATCTCTCGATTCATGGACTGGGTATCATACTTGGCGATGAAGCGAGTTGCCATCCTGCTCTTCTCGGTGGCCTGGGTCGGAGCGGCGCTGCCCATCGTTCCCCTGGTCACGACCCCGGAGGAAGCGATGTACTCCCGCTTCGTCACCGAGCTCGTCGCAAGGGCGGAAGAGGAGATCCTGGCCGCCCTGTCCGACCTCCGCAGCTACGCTGGGAACGGGGCCACGGCGGGGCTCCTCGAGGCCCTTGCGGGCGCGGCTCGCCGCGGGGTTCGGGTGCGGGTCCTCGCCGAGCGGCGGGATACGGATCCCCATCCCACTCAAAGCGCGGCCCTCGCCTACCTCGCGGAGCGGGGAGTGGCGGTGCGGTGGGACACGCCGGAGGTGACCCTCCACGCGAAGTTCCTCGTGGTGGACCGCCGGTGGGTCGTGGTGGGATCCACTCATTGGACCATGTCCGCCCTCACAAAGAGCGTACAGCTCGATCTCGCCGTTGATGTGGGAGAGCTGGGAGCGGCGTTCGGAAGGTTCTTCGATCTTCTCTGGGAAGGGCAACTGCGGGCAACCCCGGTGGTTCCCCCGCCCCCCTGGCCGCGCCCGGCCGTCCTCCCCCTTCTCGACCTGCCGCAGGGAGGACTTCACGCCCAGGTTGTTCCTGTCCTGATTGATCGAGCTACCCAGTCGGTCCAGGTCCTGATCTACCGCCTCGGATACTACCCTGCTCACCCCGACAGCCCTTCAAACCGCATCATTACCTCGTTGTGCACGGCTGCGGCCCGCGGGGTCAAGGTACGGGTCCTCCTTGAGGGGGGCGAGGACTTCCCCGACCTCGCGCGGGACAACCGGACCGCCGCCGCCTACCTTTTCTCCTGCGGGGTCGCGGTGCGGCTAGACCCTCCGGGGACGACGCTTCACGCCAAGGGCGTGATCGTGGATGGATGCGACGTCCTCATTACGTCGGCCAACTGGTCCTACTACTCCCTCGTTCGCAACGTGGAGGCGGGCCTCGCCGTCCTGGGGGCCCCTGAGCTTGGGATCCCGCTCGGGCGCCTATTCGATGAGCTTTGGCAGCGAGCGCGGCCTCTCCCGTAGCAGCCTGTGTGGGAACGCCCCCGGGAGCATCTGCCGAGGGACCCGAAGATGCCCTCGCACAGGGTGAGTCCATGGGGCAGTGGACTGATCAAGAGCTTGCGGCTGTCGATCTTGGGGATAGGCGTCTGAACGAGCGTGCGGTGCAGGTGGTGCAGGCGCTGGCGGAGCGACCGGAGACGAGCATCCCCCAGGCGTTCTCTGGGTGGGCCGAGGTCAAGGCCGTGTACCGATTCCTGTCGAACCCACGGGTGTCAGCGGAGTCCCTTCGAGATGCCCATCACGAGAGCACAGTGGGGCGGGTGCGTGAAGAGGAGATGGTGCTTCACGACCCACCGTTCCGTGGATGGGTGAGGTCCCCTGGATCACCCCTGCCGGGTGGGGCTGAAGGTTCACTCCGCTCTGGCGGTGAGTGCACAGGGCGTACCGATGGGGATGTTGCACCAGAAGGTGTGGGTCAGAGAAGGGCCTGTAGGCAAGAAGCACACCCGGCGTGAGCGCGCCACCTCGGACAAGGAGAGCTACCGCTGGATCGAGGGCTTGGACGGGGTACAGAGGAAGCTCCCCGCCAACGTAAGAGCGCTGGGGGTGACCGATCGGGAAGGGGACATCTACGACCTCCTGGCGTGGCCCCGCCGACCCGGGGTGGATCTGCTG
>JBBIQN010000032.1:0-18654 GCA_037442305.1 Candidatus Bipolaricaulota bacterium | reverse complement strand
TGCCGGATCCAGGTCTTCCTCCCCAGCGGGGCCACGGGCGTGAAGATCCAGATCTTCGACGCCCTCGGGAGGCCGGTTGTGGCCCGCGACGTGACCGGAACTCAGTTCACATGGGACCTCAAGGACAATGCCGGACGCGCGATCGCCGATGGACTCTACCTCTACCTCATCACGGCCACCGTGGCAGGGAAGACGGAGCGGTCCGATGTAGGGAAGATCCTCATCGTACGCTAGGGAGGAAGCATGCGCCGACTGTGCGGGGTGTTGATCGTAGTTCTAACTGGAGGCGCCGCCCTCGGGCAGGGACTGCCAAACCCGTTTGACCTGGGCCTTGGGGTGCGGGCGATGGGGTTCGGGGGAGCGTACATGGCCATTGCCGAGGGCACGGAGGCCCTTCTCACGAACCCCGCGGGGCTTGCGTGGTCCACCGGAACCCGCGCCGACTCAAGCCTCACCAGCGTGCTTGGGTTGTACACCGTGACCTGGATCGCGGGCGCAATCCCAAGCTTTGGGGGAGGACTGGGGTACCTGGGGGTCGGCGGGATCACGGACCCCGACGGGAACCCTCTCGCGTTCTCGCACTTCGTCGCCGTGATCGGCGCTGGCATGGACCTCACTGCCCTGCGGGTGGCCCCGTTTCCGGCCGCAGGGGGCGTCGCGCTCAAGTACGACCGGGTCCAGATCGCTGGTGAGGCCGGGGGCGGCGTGGCGCTGGACATCGGATTCCTCGGCCGACTGGCCACGCCCGTGGGGAGGCTCCAGATCGGCCTCGCCCTGCGGGAGTTCGGGTTCGGCCCCAGGGTGGGGAACGCGGCCGAAGGGTGGTCCACCGACCTCGCGGCGGGGGTAGCTCTGGTAAACCCGTTGGGATTCATCCTCGCGGCGGACCTCACCGCGGAGTACACAGCGTTCGGCGTGGGCTGGTCGGCGCTCGGGCTGTTCGAGGTCCGCGGTGGGCTGCGCGTTCAGGCTGGCCTCCAATGGGCCCTCGGGCTCGGCGTGAAGTGGGGGATGTTCGCGCTTGACTACGCCCTTCTCACGCACCCCGTGCTCGCAGCCTCCCACCGGTTCGGGTTCGGAGCCCGATTCTAGCTTCTTCTTTCCCTGTTCCCCACCCTCTCCCCCGGAGGGGGAGAGGGACTGCGGGTGAGGGGGAGGTTTTTAGAACTTAACGGCGAAGGTCGCCCCCACGAACAAGGCATGGATGAGTTCCCCAGCGCGGGGAAGCTTCAAGATGTAACCGGCCTCGGCGCTGAGCCCCCAGGCATCCCAGGCGCCCCCCAGGGGTCGAGATCCGAGCGCGGCGAGGAGGGCGTCGAGGGGCAGCCCGAGTTCAACCCCGACCTTGGCCTCGATCGCGCCTCCCTTCAAGGTAAGACTACTGTCCGAGCTCACGGCGCCCCGGTCAAGCAGCCAGGAAAGCCTGTTGGTCACGGAGAGGGATCCCTCCGGCCTCTTCCAAGTCGCGGTCAACGTGTCCCGCCATCCAGCCCCTCTGGGCTCCCAGCTCGCCCGCAGCGCGACCTCCTCCTTCTCCGTCAGCTGATCCGCGTAGCGGGGGTGGGAGAGAAGCGTCCACGAGCGACTCCACCGCAGGGAAGGCCGGACGCCCTCCCATTGGCTGCTCTCCCAGCTGAAGGAGAGTCCCAACGAGCGGTCGGAGCGCTCGGTCGCGGGGCGGAACCCTTGGCCGACCGTCACCCCAAGCCGGAGGAGGACCGGCGCTTGGACCAAGTCGGCGTTCATCTGCCCGGACCACCGCCACTCGGTGGCGGTGGTGGTCCACGAGCCCGAGAACGTCGGCGTGACCTCGGTCCCCCAGATCCGCTGTGTTCCCCGGCGGAGGGTGAGGTTTGCCGCGCGCTCGTCCCGCCACGCGTCGGTGTCCAGGGAATGGCGGAGGGTCTCCTGCACGGTCGCCGTCCACCTAATCCCCCCCCCCTCCCCCTCCCCCTTCGCCGTGAGGACGATCGTTTCCTCTCCCGGCCTGCCCAGGGTCCGGAACGGCCGGCCCCAGCTCCCGCTCACGGTCCATCCCTCGACGGCGGGGAAGGAAAGGTTCGCTCCCACCTGTCCGGCTGCCGAGAGATCGGAGAGGCTCGCCGTCCCGCTCGTAGTCACGCCCCATGTGAGGGCCCCCTTCTTGTCCGAGATCCTCAACCGCCATCCGCTCTCCAGCTTGTCGAAGGCGACCGCCCCTCTACCGGTCGCGGTTGGGGTGAGGGACACCTCCAACACCGGCCCGCCCGACCAGCGCCAGTCGAGGGCGCCGGTGAGCCTCCCCGTAGGTCGGGTCGCGAGGTCGGCCACTCCCCACCGGCCGCTCACCACGAGATGGGAAGGGCCCTGCCCCGTATACCGGGCGGTGAACGCAATCCCGTGGCTATCGGAGCGGCCGGAGCGACCGATCTCCTCGTAGCCAGGAACCCGGCTCGATGCCGCAACCTCCCACTGCCAGTCGCCGAACGCGCGGCTCAGGGTGAGGTTCCCCGTCAACCCGTAGCGGGTGTGATCCTTGGCGGGGATGTCCTGGAACCGGGCGAGGTCGCGGCCGTCGATCTTCGTTCGGCTCTGGGGGAACCGCTCGGCCCGCTCCGCCACCCGCCATAGATCGAGCCGGAACGCCTCGTCGGCCTCTCCTCCCGCCCACACGCCGCTTGGGCTTCCCCCCACCGCGGTCATCCGCCCTTCGACCGCCGGGGAACGGGCCCCCTCCCGCCATAACCCGTCTTCCGCCGCGTACCAGAGGACGCCCTCGTGGAGGGCGAGATCGTAGACGGTCTTCCCCACCACGATCCATTCCGTCCCGCCGCCACCTCCCAGAACGAGGATTCCGTTGTCTGTAGCCACGTACACTTCTTGACCTCGGAGGAGGAGCGCGTGCACCCTGTCCCCCGCTTCACCCACGGGAACCCATTCCCCTTCGGTGCGGGCGAATACCCCCTCCCTCGTCCCAAGGACAAGCTGGCCGTCTCTCCAGAGGAGGGCCGTCGGCCGGGGCTTCCCATCGGGAAGGGCGATCTTCTCCCACTTCTTGGGGGCCTCGGCATCGCCGGCGGAAAACGCGGCAAGGCCTTCTTCGGTCGCTAGGTAGACACCCCCCCCGCCGCGAGCGAAGGCCAGGACCTCCGTCCCCGGCACCCCATCCGCTTTCCCGATCCGGCCCCAGCTCCGCACTCGGTCAAAGGGGGCGGGCTCCGTGAGGCGGACCACGGTCAGGCCGGCGTCCGTTCCCACGAGGAGTTGACCCGGGAGGGAGAGGAGGGCGTGGACCGTCCGGCCCGACATCCCATGGGCCGCACCGTAGCCCGCAAACGTCCCATCCTTGTACGCGGTGAGCCCGTTTTGGTGCCCAAACACCGTGTACTCCCCGTCCGGAGCCGCGGCGGACGCGATAGCGTTCACTTGGTTGGGCGAAGGGACGCGGGCGTTGTCGTCTGCGGGGAACACGTTTTCCGACCCTGCGAGGCTCAGGCTGTAGCTCCAACCGTTGACCTTTCCCGCAACGGCAAGGGCGGCCACGGTGTGGGCGTTGGGCATGGTGCGGGTGGTGGGAACGGGAGCGCCGAAATCCATCGCCCGATAGAGGCCGATCTTCAATGAGTCCCACCCAGGAACGCTCACCCCAAGGCCGAACAGGCTCCGCTCGTAGTCCGCAACGACGCCCAAGCCTCCCCGCTGGCGCTCGAAGTCCACCTTGAGCTCCTCTTCCGGCTCGAGCGGGGTGAAGAGGATGAGCATCCCTACTTCGTAGTCCACCGTGTAGTCCGTGCCCCGCGCGAGGGGCTTCCCGTTTTTGTACACGCGCTCCGAGCCTGGGACGAGGGACAAGCCCAGCATGAACGCGCTCCCTTCCCGGCGGTAGGCGAAGGCAACCCGCACCGCGCCGTCGGTGAAGAACTCCGTGGGGAACGAAATCCGCACCACCCCCTCCGCGGGGAGGAGCGTCCAGGTGAAGCGAGCGAGAGCAGGATCCGCAGCCGGACGGAACTCGGCCTCCCCCGGGAGGCGGATCCAAACCTCAACCGACCCCTCGATCACGTCCCGCTCGCCCAGGGCAAGGTAGCGCCGGAACTGGATCTGCGGGAACGGGTAGGCATCCTCGTCCACGAGGACGGCCAGGAACGAGGACAATCGTTCGAGGAACCGGGTTTCAAGCTCGCTTTCGGCGACGAAGGGGTAGGTCTTCCGCGCGCTTCCCGTGAGCCCAAGGCGCGTGTTGTGCGCGTCGATCGCCGCCTGAACCCGCCGGCGGGCAAGGGTTGAGGGAGGGACGCGGAGGGCTAGGTCGTCTCCCCCATCGCGAAGGACGAGGAACTCTCCGGCCGCCAGTGAGGTGACGAGCTCTTCCGAAAGGTCCTCCTGAATGAACGCGAGGCCCCAGTCGGCGAGAAACGCCCATAGGGCCAAGCTTCCCTCCACGCGAAGGTTCACCCGGGACAGGTCCTCCACGAACGGGACGCGGAGGGACCAGTAGGCAAGGCCCTCCACCGCGCGGAAGTAGGGGGCGGTTCGCCACGGCTCGTCCAGGTCCTTCACCGTGAACACGGTCTCGCCCAAGCCCCGTTCCCCGCGGAACGCGCGCGTCTCGGAGATCCCTTCAAGGCGGGTGAGGACCGCGCCCACCGCGATCCCGTCCCCGGCGTAGGAAGCCCGCGCCCCGAGGACCCGCTTGTTGTAGACGCCCAGGCCTTCCCCTTCCGCTCCGACCACGAACCGCCCGAGCTCCCCTTTCCACGGCGCGCGGTCCGCGATGAGGAGGAACTCCTGGAACCCGGGTCCCAGCTGGTCGTTGAAGCTTGCCCGAAGCGTGATGAACCCGAGAGCCTTCCCCTCGATCTCGGCGCGGAGGGTTTGGGTCAGGGCGGGTTGCCCCGGGGAAAGGTCCTCCCCGGAAAGGAGGCCGGCTGAACCCAGCCCGATGCGGATCGTCCACGTTTTCTCCCCGATCACGGTCAGGTCAAAGGGAGGCGCTTCTTGCGCCAGGGCGGTAGCGGACACGCACGCGAAACAAGCAACGAGCAGTCTTCTCATCATCACAACCTCACGGTGAAGGATACGCGCAGCGCAGGGGCGAGGACGGGATGAAGGACCAACGCCCAATCCAGGGAGAACAGGCTCCAGGAAACGGTGCCGCCGACGAAGATCTCTCCTCGCCCGTACCCGGCCCGCACGAGGAGCCACGCAACGCCCAGCTCCCCGCCAATGACCACGGAAGGCGTGCCGCCGACGTCTTCCAGGTCACAGGCCAGGGCGAGGGTCCATCCCCCCGCCTCCACGGGAAGGGCGAGGCCAACCCCGAGCTCGGGGGACCAAAGCTCGCCGGGCACGGGAGAGCGGGAGAGAACGCCCTTCCACACCACCCCTACGTGGAGAGGCCCGCGAACGAGGAGGGCGAGGTCGAGCGCTCCACCCACTGCCGGGACCGGGGCCACCGGACGAAGGAGGCGCGCCCGCCCCCCCACGCCGATCGGCCCCAGCCGCACCGCTGCCCCCACGGCCGCGCCCACGGTGCGGAAAGAAAGCCCTGGGCTCACCTCCCCCGCGTCGAGGACAATCCCCGCTGCAGCGAGGTTCGGGAGCCCCACCGACACCGCGCCGAGGCGGGCCGCTCCGTACAGATTGGCGTACGTGGAGAGGATTTGCACGCCCTTGGCCCACGGGAGCGCGGCCGGGTTACGGAAGAGGGAATCTGGGGTGATCAGGCCTAGCCCGGCCCCCGCCATCCCCGCTCCGCGGCCGCCCCCGGCAAGGTCAAACAGGATGTCCCCGCCCACCACGCCTTGACCAACCGCAACAGCGCCAGCAGCGAGGAGCGCCGCGGCAATCCCGAGGGCCCTCATCGCTGGACCACCACCCGCACGACCTCCGACTGGGCGCGGTCGGTGACAAGGACGGCAAGATACAGGCCGCTTGCCACCCTCCGACCATCGAGGGTCACCAGAGGCCACCGCACCTCTCCAGAGGGGAGGGCAAGAAGTTGGGTGTAGAGCAGTCTCCCGGCGAGGTCGTACACGTGAAGGCTCGCCCAGCGCGTTCCCGTCGGACAGCGGTAGGTGAACGTGGCCTCGTAGGATACGGGGTTTGCGTAAAGGACGAGGACCGGCCGGTCCGCGGGCCCGGGGCCCGCCACGAGCTGCGCCGCGCGGGGGATGTCCAGCTTCCCGGCTCCCCACGCCGGGTTCGGCGCCACGCCGACCTGGGCATCGGCCCGCGCCCCGGAGATGAGCGCGTCCTTGACCTCGGACCAGGTCAGGTTCGGCTTGCGGGAAAAGAGAAGGGCCGCCGCCCCGGTGACGTGGGGAGCGGCCATGCTCGTCCCGAGCAGCATCGCGTACAGGCCACCGGGAAGGGTGAGCCACGGGGCGGGGACTGCGTTCTGGGAACGAACGGAGACGATCCACGCCCCCGGGGCAGCGAGGTCGGGTTTGAGGCGCCCGTCGCGGGTCGGCCCGCGCGAGGAAAACGCGGCCAGAGATCCAACCTCCCCTTCCGCCGTCTGCTCTCCCACGACGGACGTCCACTTCGTCTTCGTCACGTACGCCCCGACCGTGATCACCCGTGTCGCGTTTCCCGGCTCGCTGATCGTGTAGCTTGAGTCCCCGTCTCGGAACTGGGCCGCAGCCGGGTTTTCCACCCACCCGTCCACGCGCCCCCCACCCCCGAGGACCAGGGTGAGGGTGATCGCCCACGTCGTCCCCGGAGAAACGTCGGTGAGGGCAAGGTAGATGTGGCGCGCGAGGTTGCGGGGGTCAGGAAGGGACGTGTTGTCGAGCCACACCCCGCCCGAGGTCGTGGACGCCCAGCGCTGGCTCCCAGGGTGGACGGTCACCGTCTCCCCGCTTGGAGCGCGCACGGTCGCGGAAAAGGTCGCGGTTCCGGAGTGCCACAGCTGGACCGAGACCGTGCTCTTCTCTACATCGAGCTGCCAGGTGGTCGTACTCCTCACGTCGCCCCCGATGTGGATCTTGCGGTTTCCCTCGTTCCCCGCGGCAGCGACGATCGCCCGGCCGGGACGGTCGAGCAGCGCATCCAGCATCCGCTCGAAAAGCGAGCTTCCATCGTGGGGCCCGCCGTGCCCCCCGAGGGACAGGTTGACGACAGCCGGCTTCCCCAGGGCTTGGGCGGCCTCGAACACGAACCGCACCCCATCCACGACCGTGTCCTCAAAGAACGTGGTCTTCACCACGACGAGGTCCGCCCCCGGGGCGACCCCGCGCCAGGACGCGGGGGAAGAAGACCCGTCGCCCGCGGCGATCCCGGCGACGTGGGTCCCATGGCCGCTTACGTCGGGGGAGGGGGAGACACCGGCGGCGATCGCCCGCTCGATTTCGTCGCGGGAGAAGGCGCGGCCGTAGTAGGCTTCGCTCAGGGCGTCCCCCCACCACGGTGGAAACCCGCTTGCCCCAACCCCGGCCTGATCCCAGAGGTAGAGGATCCGCGTTCCCTCTTCGGTTCCGTTTCCATCGCGGTCCACGCGGAAGTCGCGGTGAAGGACATCGATCCCGGTGTCGACAATGCCTACGATCACCCCGTGGCCCGTCGCCGGCGGGGTCGCCGACCACAGGGCCGGAGCCCCGGTCTCCGGGACGGACCGGTCGAGGGCGGGGTACACCGGCCGGCTGGCCTGAACGTAGACCACCTGGGGATGAGAAGCCAAGATCTCCAGGTCAGCGAGGTTCACTTCCCCCGTGGCGACTGTGCCCACGATGTGTTTGGGTCGGAACACAGGAATCGCCCGCGCGGCCTGGGGATCCCGCGTCTGGATGAACACGCGCACGGGGGACTGTCCCGTGAGCGCGGAGGGCGCCGCGCTCGGATCTCGCCCGAGGGCGACGAGGGTGGAGAGGGCGTCCGGGGACCGCAGGCCCACCGGCCCGCCTTCGGCTTCGGACTGGATGAGCGCCCGGAGCAACGGATCGAGGTTCTCCGGACCGGCCCAGGCAGGGAGGACAAAGAGAGAAAGGGCAAGAAGAAGCCAGCGGGTCACAATGCTCATTGTAGCCCTGGGCCAGGGATTAGGCCAGGTTCGTTGATCGAACGAAGCGACCGGCTAAAATGCTTATCCTATGGACCGCCGTTCGATTCAGCCGCCCCGCACCCTGCGGAGCATCACCCTCCTCGTGATGGTCGTGTTGGTCGGGCTCCTCGTGTTTCAGGCCCTGTGGCCCACCCGCAGTCGGGTGGTCGAGCTCACGTACTCCGACCTCGTTGCGCAGATCGGGAGCGGCAACATCGCCGAAGTCGTGATCCAGGGCTCGCGGATCGAGGGAACCCTGCGCGCGGGGGAGATCCGCTTCGCTGCCCAGGGTCCTCCCGAGGGGTCGCCCCTGTACAGTCAGCTCAGCGAGGCGATGGACAAGGCGGGTGTGGTGTATAGGTTCCAGGAGCCGGGGGGCGCGTCGTGGCTCCTTCCCTTGCTCGCCTACTCCCTTCCCGTGCTCCTGGTGGTCGTCCTCTGGATGTACATGATGCGCCGGATGCAGGGGGGGAGCGCGTTCACGTTCGGCCAGTCCCGAGCCAAGCTCGTAGCAAAGGAGTTCACCAAGGTCTCGTTCAAGGACGTGGCGGGGATCGAGGAAGTTTTGGACGAGGTGCGGGAGATCGTGGATTACCTCAAGGATCCTGGGCGGTTCGTGCGGCTGGGGGCGAAGATCCCCAAAGGGATCCTCCTCGTGGGGCCGCCCGGAACGGGGAAGACCCTCCTTGCCCGGGCGATCGCCGGCGAGGCCGGGGTTCCGTTCTTCTCGATCTCCGGATCGGACTTCGTGGAGATGTTCGTCGGCGTGGGGGCAGCGCGGGTGCGGGACATGTTCCAGAAGGCCAAGGCGAGCGCCCCGTGCATCGTGTTCATTGACGAGATCGACGCCGTGGGCCGCAAGCGCGGCGCAGGGCTGGGCGGCGGACACGACGAGCGCGAGCAGACCCTGAACCAGCTCCTCTCGGAGATGGACGGGTTCGAAGGGAACGCCGGGGTGATCGTGCTTGCGGCCACGAACCGACCGGACGTCCTCGACCTCGCCCTGCTCCGGCCGGGGCGGTTCGACCGGAAAATCGCGGTCCCCACGCCCGACCTCCACGGCCGGGAGGCGATCCTCAGGGTCCACATCCGGGAGAAGAAGCTCGCCACCGACGTCGATCTTTCCCTCCTTGCCCGACGGACGCCGGGGTTCGTGGGAGCGGACCTTGAAAACCTGTGCAACGAGGCCGCGCTCCTTGCCGCCCGGCGGAGCAAGGACCGCATCGAGCTTGACGACTTTGACGAGGCGCTAGATCGCGTGCTCACCGGGCTTGCCCGGAAGGGGATGTACATCAAGGAGGAGGAGCGGCAGCGCATCGCGTACCACGAGTCCGGCCACGCCCTCCTCAATAAGCTCCTCCCCAGGCTCGGGCCCGTGCACAAGGTGACGATCATCCCCCGCGGGACCGGGGTCCTGGGCTTCTCGCAGCGGCTGCTGGAGGACAAGTACTGGACATCGAAAGAGGATCTCCTCGACATGCTCACGTGGACGTTTGGAGGGAGGGCAGCCGAGCAGATTGTGTTCGGAGAGCAGAGCACGGGTGCGGCCAGCGACCTCCGCGAGGCGACCGAGATCGCGACGAAGATGGTGGTCGAGTACGGGATGTCCGAGGATCTGGGCCCCATCAACCTCGGGAAGGAGCGCACGAACATCTTCCTCGGGGAGGAGATCGTCCGCAGCGACGCGCACTCCGAGGAGCTTTCCTCGTTTGTGGACCGCGAGATCCGGAAGTTCCTTGGTTTGGCCTACGAGAGGGCCCAAACGCTCCTCCTCCGGTACCGCGCCGCGCTCGACCGGCTCGCCCAGGAGCTTCTGCAGAAGGAGTCCTTGGACGGTGGCGAGCTGGACGCCCTCCTTGCCGGCCTTGTCCTGAACCCGGCGGGATGAGCGCGCTCCGGGTTACCCTCCTCGGGGCCACGGGGTCGATCGGGACCCAGGCCCTCGACGTGATCCGTTCCCTGCGCCGGGAGGGGTACCCGGTCGAGGTCGTGGCCCTGGCGGCGGGCCGGAGCGTGGACGCCCTGGCCGCGCTGGCCCGGGAGTTCGGAGTGACGCAAGTGGGCGTCCTGGGGCCGGCGGAGGCCGAGGGGCTGCGGGCGCTCCTTCCAGTGGAGGCGGTGACGGGTCAGGACGGCCTCGCCCACCTCGCGTCTCTTCCCGACGTGCACCTCGTCCTGAACGCGGTGGTGGGGGCGGCGGGCCTTGCCCCGACCCTCGCCGCGCTTGCGGCCGGCAAGACCCTCGCCCTCGCCAACAAGGAGTCGCTCGTCGTCGGGGGAGAACTCGTCATGGCCGCCCAGAGGAGGGAAGACCAGATCGTCCCCGTGGACTCCGAGCACGCCGCCCTGTTCCAGCTTCTCTCGGGGATCGACCCTGCCGAAGTGGAGCGGGCGTGGATCACGGCCTCTGGGGGGGCATTCCGCGACCGCGACCCCGCGGCGCTAGCTCGGGTCAGGCCGGAGGAGGCCCTCGCCCATCCGGTGTGGGCGATGGGACGGCGGATCACGGTCGACTCGGCGACCCTCGTCAACAAGGCGTTCGAGGTGATCGAGGCCCATCACCTGTTCTCCCTCCCCTGGGAGAAGATCGGCGTCCTCATCCATCCCCAAGCCCAGGTCCACGCCATGGTCGAGCTGTGCGACGGAACGGTCCTCGCCCAGCTCGCCCCTCCCGACATGCGGATCCCCATCCGCGCGGCCCTCACTCGCCCCAGGCGCGTTGCCCCTCCCCCGGCGCGTCTCTCCTTCGCAGGACTCAACCTCACGTTCGAGTCGCTCCGCCCTCGGCGGTACCCCGCGTTTGAAGCCGTCCTGGAGGCAGGGAAGCGCGGAGGGACAGCCCCTGCCGTGGCGAACGCGGCCGGCGAGATCCTCGTGGAAGCCTTTCTCTCAGGGAAGATCCCGTACCCGGCGATCGCCGACGGGATCGCGGAGGTGATCTCCGCACACGAATGCGGTCCGGCACGGGACCTTGCCTCGATCCTCGCTGCCGACAACTGGGGGAGAGAGAGGGCCCGCGCGGTTGTGGCGCGGCGGGTGTCTTGCGTATAAACTAGCGTGCCATGATCATCAGTAAGCGCATCGGGTACGGAGTGTGTGTGCTGTACGAGCTTGCGACCCGCAAGGAGGGTTACCACTCCGCTCGCGACATCGCGGACGGGTATCGTGTTCCCGAGGCCTTTGTGCGCAAGATCCTTCTTGACCTGCGGCGGGCGGGGCTCGTCACCGCGCAGAAGGGGCGCACCGGCGGGTATCGCCTTGCCCACTCCCCAACCGCGCTCAGGATCGGCCAGCTCATCCGAGCTTTGGAGCCGGAGGCCCCTAGCCTCGTGTACGGCCGGCAGCGCGGAGGGGGGTATGCGACCGGCGAGGACTGCCCGGTGCAGAAATTCTGGAAAGGGATCGAGGACAAGTTCGCGCGGGAGCTCGCCGAGAGCACGCTTGCGGACGTGGTGGCCCAATCGTCCTCCCGCAAGCGGGCGCCGAAGGCTAACGGGGCCACGGTCCGGGGACGGAAGAAGGCCCGCCGGTAGCCGTGCCCACGGCGGGGCAGGTTCGGGCCGTCCTCCGCGGCGTGATGGATCCCGAGCTCGGGATCAACGTCGTGGACCTGGGGCTCATCTACGGGGTTCGGGTGGAGGGAGATCGGATCCTCGTGGAGATGACCCTCACCACCGCGGCCTGCCCGCTCGCGGCCGCGCTCCCCGCGCAGGTCGAGCAGGTGCTCCGGGAGATGTTCGCGGACCACGAAGTGGAAGTGACTCTCGTCTGGGAGCCCCACTGGACGCCGGAGATGATGGCGGAAGACGTGCGACGCCAGCTCGGCGCCCAGTGACCCGCGATCTCTGCGCCGTCTGCGGGAAACGCGGCGACCGCCGCTGCCCCGCCCTCGACCGGCACGTGTGCAGCCGCTGCTGCGGCACTGAACGAGGCCGGACCGTACGCTGCCTCCCCGAGTGCCCCTTCTGGCGCGCGGCGGAAGGCCGGCTTCAGGAGAGGCGGGCGAGGGAGCTCGAACGGGCGTGGGCCGCGTGGTACCGCGAGCTCGCCGTAGCGGGGAAGGGCGGGATCTGGCCCCACATTGAGGTCCTGGCGCAGGCGCTGACCGCGGTTCTTCACCGCGGACCAGCAACCGACGGCGAGATCGAGGCCGCGCTGCGCTACCTCGACCAAGCCCTGTCCCCCATTGTCCTCGTTCCCGCGTCGCCGCCGCCGCTGGGGCGGATCCTGGCCGAGGAGGGGTTCCTCCCCCTGGTAGACGAAGGCAAGGTCGAGCGCGAAAAACTCCGGGAGGCAGTGCAGGCCGTGATCGAGTGGCTTCCCACGTTTCGTTCCGTCGAGGATCCGCTCCGCTTCGTGCGCGGACTGCGCGGCCTCTTTGCGCCTCTCCCTCGGGAAGAGCCCGGACTCATCGCCCGCCCGCGAGGGCCCGTGTGATGCCGAGGACCCACGCCAGTCCCGAGTAGAGGACGATCCCAAGCGGCACTCCGACCCCCACCGCGAACCACGCCCCACGAGGGGGGAGGAGGGAGAGCGCAAGGAGAAGCCCTCCCGCCATTCCCCCTACGGCAAGGACCAGGCGCAACGTCGCCCTGACGCGAATCCATCCTGGACAACGTCGCCAGAGAAGGACCCCCATGACGAGGGAGTACACCCAACCCGCAACACCGGTGGCGAGCGCAAGCCCAAACGTGCCCCACAGCCTCACCCACCACAGGTTGAGTCCGACGTTCACCGCAAGCGCAACTGCCCCCGCGATCACGGGAAGAAGGGGGCGCCCGAGAGCGAACCAGGCCCGAGAGAAGAGGTACACGAGGGCGTAGGGCCACAACCCTGCGAGGTACCCCCCAAGGGCAGCGTAGGTGCGGGCCGTGTCCGCCTCCGTGAACGCCCCCCGCTGGAACAGAACCGTGAGGATCGGCCCCCCGAGGATGAGGAGGCCGGCCAAGGCTGGGAGGACCAGGGCTCCAGTCGTGAAGAATCCCCGTTCGAGGGCGCGCCGGAATCCGTCTTGGTCTTCACGGGCCGCGAGCTTGGACAGGCGCGGTAGGGCCGCGGCCGTGACGGAGACGGCGAGGATCCCCAGTGGAAGTTGGAACAGCCGCATCGCGTACTGGAGCGTGGCGATCGACCCGGGGGCGAGATGGGAGGCGAGGCGGTTGTCGACAAGCGTGTTGAGCTCGGCCACGAGGAGGGCACCCACAGCCGGGAGGAGCCGCCACGCCACCTCGCGCAACGCGGGGGGAGGGGGCCATAACACCCGCGGCCCACGCAGGACGGCCCTTATGGGAGGTACGAGAAGAACGACCATCCCCACCCCGCCAAGAAGGGACCCAAGGGCCAGGCCAAGGATCGGGGGCGCGACCCTTCGCGCCAGGACGATCGCCCCGAGGATCATTCCCACGTTGAGGACCGCCGGGGCCAGGGCGGGCAAGAAGAACCGTCCCTGGGCGTTGAGGATCCCACCCGCAAGCGCGGATACGGACACAAACGCAATTAAGGGGAACAGCCACCGGGCGAGGGCCACACTCTCCCGCATCGTCTCCGGCGCAAACCCCGCGGCGAGGATGGGGAGATATGCAGGGGCAAACAGGGCCCCCAGGGCACAGAGAACGGGTAGACCGAGAAGAAGGTAGACAAAAGCCGAGCGAGCAAGGGCCTCTCCCTCGCCTCGTTCCTGCGCCTTGGAGTAGACGGGGAGAAAAGCCGCGGCCAGGCCCCCTTCCCCCAGGACCTGGCGCAGCGCCTGGGGGATGTAGAGGGCGACGAGGAACGCATCGTACCCCGCGGACGCCCCGAACACATACGCGATCGCGGCGTCGCGCACGAGCCCTACGGCTCGGGAGAGGATCGTCCCCCCTGCTCCCCGGAACACGTCCCAGAGAAACGAGCCTCCATCGGGCACCGGCCTGGACGGCGGCGGGTGAACTTTCGATCTAGAAGGGGCGCGCTTGCGGTCCGTCGTCGCTCCCGGCAGGGTTAGGCCGCAGGGGTCACGGTGAGCTTGACCTTCGCCGTAATCCCCTCGTAGAGAAGGATCTCTGCCTCGTGCTCCCCTAGCGTCTCCACGGGTCCCATGCGGATTCGGTTGGGATCGATCTTCACATCGAACCGATTGGCAATCTCCTTGGCCACGTCCGGCGGCCGCACGGAGGCGTAGAGCCTGTTAGCGTCGTGGACGCGGCGGGTGAACAACAGTTCCCCCCCGGAGAGCTTTTCGGCCAGGGTCTGGGCTTGCGCGTGCCGGTCCGCAAGTTCCGCCTGGTACTGGGAGCGAAGCTCTCCGAACCGGGCCAGCTCATGGGGGGTGGGAATCACACCGAATTTCCTGGGCAGGAGGTAGTTCCGGGCGTAGCCGTCCTTGACCTCGACCATGTCCCCCGGGATACCGAGTCCTGCCACCTCGCGGGTCAATAGCACCTTCACTTGAATCCCTCCTTGACTGGGCAATGTTAGGGCCAAGCTGTCGGAACTTCAAACGGCGCTATACTTTCCCCGCGAGGAGAACGAGATGACGATGCGGTTCGACGTTGAAGCGTTGCGCGCGGAGCCGGGCCAGCCGCGCGTGGTCGAAGGAGACGTGGCCCTCGGGACCCTGGAATGGCAGGGGGAGGCCCTGCACGCGGAAGGGACTGTGCACGTCGTGGCGCGGGCGATCTACCAAGGGGGGGAAACCCTTCTCTGGGTTTCGGTCCGGGGGCGGGTGCGGCGGGCCTGCTCTCGGTGTCTCGTCAAGCTTGTGGAGGAGGTGGAGCGCGATGCAGCGCTTGAGGTGACGCCCCAGGACATGGCCGGGCCGTACCTTGAGCTCCTGCCGTTCATCGAAGCCGCGCTGCGGCTCGGGCTTTCCGCGAAGCCCTTGTGCACACCGGACTGCCGCGGGATTTGCCCAAGCTGCGGGGTTGACCTCAACCGAGGCCCCCACCGCCCTGGCTGTGAGGCGGTACGAAAAGAGCTCGACCCGCGGCTCAAGGCCCTCCGCGACGTCTTGGGGGAACTCCCGCCGGAGGCAAGGTGAGGGTCCTCGGAGTCGATCCCGGGCTTGCCGCGACCGGGTACGCGGTGGTGGAAGAACGAGGGCGGAGGTTCTCCGTCCTGGAAGCCGGGACGCTTCGCACCCAGCCCACGTCCGACCTTCCGGAGCGGTTGGGGCGGATCCACGATGCCCTGGCCAAGGCGATCGCAATTTACGACCCGGCGGCGGTGGCGGTGGAGGAGGTGTTCCTCGCCCGCAACGCTCCCTCGGCGATGGCCACTTCCGAGGTGATCGGGGTCGTAAAACTCCTCGCCCGAGGCCGCGACCTCCGCTCGTTTCCCCCGCGCCAGATCAAGAAGTGGATCTGCGGGAGCGGCTCCGCCCCTAAGGAACAGATGCTCGCCATGGTGGAGTCCCTTGTATCTGGGGGAGGGAGAGCGACGGAGAACTGGTCCGACCACGTCGGCGACGCAGTGGCGATCGCCCTGTGCGCGTTGTTCGAGGGGGAGAGGTGACGACGAACCGTTCGCCCCGCACGTTCTTGCCCCTGGGGTCGCCGAGTGCGCCACGGATTATTGAGCTGGACCGCTCGGCGTTTTCCGCGGCCGTAGTGGCGAGAGGAGCGGGAACGCGTGGATTCTGAAATGAACGTGTACCAAGCGTTGGGGGTTGGCGGCGTACCCGAACGCCTCCTCGTCGTGGACGGTCACTCTCTCCTCTACCGCTCGTTCTTTGCCCTCCCCGCGCTTTCGACGACGCGCGGGGAGCCGGTGAACGCCCTGTACGGGTTCGTGCGCACGGTCCTCAAGATGTTGCGGGAGTACCCGTCTCGCTATGTCGCGGTGGCCCTCGACCCTGGCGGGGTCACGGTGCGCCACGAAGCGTATGCGGACTACAAGGCCACGCGGAAGCCGATGCCCGATTCCCTCGCCCGCCAGCTCCCCCGGGTGGGGGGAATTTTGGAGGCGTTCGGGATCCAGTGCCTGGTGATCCCCGGGTACGAGGCGGACGACGCGATGGCCACCCTGTCCTGGGAGGCCAGTCGGCAGGGGATCCCCAGTCTCCTCCTCACCGGGGACAAGGACATGGCCCAGCTTGTCTCCGATCACGTGAAGCTCCTCCGCCCCGGCCGTACCCCAAGCGATCCGGTGGCTCTGCTTGACCGGCAGGGGGTCATGGAGCGGTTCGGGGTCCCGCCGGAGAAGGTTCCTGACTTCCTGGCCCTCGCGGGCGATGCAAGCGACAACGTGCCGGGAGTCAAGGGGATTGGGGAGAAAACGGCCTGTGCGCTCCTTGGAGAGTACGGGTCCCTCGACGCCGTACTTGCCGCCGCCGAGGAGGTGCGCAACAAGCGGGTCGCCCAGGCCCTTTCGGCCCACCGCGCGGACGCGGTTTTGTCGCGGGAGCTTGTCACCCTGCGCGAGGCCCCCCTTCCCTTGTCCTTCGCCGCGTGCGTCCCCCGGCCGATTGACCCCCAACGGATGCGCACGGTTCTCGAGAGCCTCGAGTTCCGCACGATCCTTGCCGACCTCGCCCTCGGCCATCCGCCCACCGCGGAGGGGGAGTGTGCCCTTGTTATGACCGAAGAAGAACTCATCTCCCTCCGTGAGGCCCTGGGGAAAGCGGAGGAGTTCGCCCTCGATCTTGAGACCACGAGCACGGACCCTCTCACCGCCGCGATCGTGGGGATCGCCCTCGCGGTCGATCCGGAACACGCGTGGTACGTCCCGGTTGGGCACCGGTACCCCGGTGCCCCGGCCCAACTTTCGCTCGCCCGTGTTCTTGCCGAGCTACGTTCCTCTCTTGAAGGAGAGAGTCCCCGTATCGTTGGCCAGAACCTGAAGTACGACCTGGGGGTCCTCTCTTCCCACGGGATCGAGGCCCAGGGGGTTGCGTTCGATGCGATGATCGCTCACTGGCTTCTTCACCCCGATGCCCCTGCCCACGGCCTCGACGTCATCGCCCGCTCCGAGCTCGGAGTCCGCGTCCAGACATATCAAGAACTCCTGGCCGTTGGAGGGGAGGACGAAATCGCCGCGGTTCCCGTGGAGCGGGCCGCCCGGTACGCGGGCGCGGATGCAACCGTGGTGTGCCGACTTCGCCCCCCCCTCACGGCCCAGCTCAAGGAAGCAGAACTCGAGACGCTCGTTCACGAGGTCGAACTCCCCCTGATCGGTGTCCTGCGCGAGATGGAGCGGCGGGGGGTCCTCCTCGACGTGGATGCCCTCCGCGAGCAAGGGAAGGAACTCGAGGTCCTCCTTGCCAACCTCCGGGGCGAGCTGTTCGCGATGGCCGGCGGCCCGTTCAACCCCAACTCCACGCCCCAGGTGCGGGAAATCCTGTACGGGAAGCTCAAGCTCCCCGTCCTTGGGCGACGGAAGACCGGCCCGGCCACGGACGCGTTCGTCCTTCGCGAGCTTGCGCCGTACCACGAGTTTCCCGGGAAGCTTGCGGCCTACCGGGAACTGGAGAAGCTTCGCAACACGTACATCGAGAAGCTCCCCACCCACGTCCACCCGTGCACGGGGCGAATCCACACCTCCTGGAACCAGACCGGGACCGCGACCGGGCGCCTCTCGTCCTCCGATCCCAACCTCCAGAGCATCCCTGCCGGGCACGAGGCAGGGGTGGACATTCGGCGGGCGTTTGTCGCCCCATCGGGGCGGGTCCTTCTCGGGGCGGACTACTCCCAGATCGAGCTGCGCATCCTCGCTCACTTATCCCAGGACGAGGCCCTGATCGCCGCGTTCGAACGCGGGGAGGACCTCCACCGGCGCACCGCGTCCGCTCTGTTCAGCGTGCCGCCGGAGGAGGTGGACGGTCGGATGCGCACGATCGCCAAGCGGGTGAATTTTGGGATCATCTACGGGATCAGCCCGTACGGGCTGGCCCGCGATCTCGGGATCCCCCAGGCCGAGGCGAAGGGGCACATTGACCGGTTCTTCCAAGCGTATCCCAAGGTCGGCCCGTTCCTGGAGGGACTCATCGAGGAAGCGCGGCAGACCGGGGAAGCGCGGACCCTGCTTGGCCGGCGGCGCCCGCTCCCCGGGCTCGCCGCTCGGGATCGGAGAGGGATTGGGGCGGATCAGAGGAACGCGATCAACACCCCGATCCAGGGCTCGGCCGCCGACCTGATGAAGCTCGCTATGCTTCGGCTCCACCAGGCGTGGCGAGAAGGCGATCTACCGGCGGAGATGATCCTTCAAATCCACGACGAGCTCGTATTCGAGGCCGACGAACGGGATACCGACCGGGCCGCTCGGGTGGTGAAGGAGATCATGGAAGGCGTCGGCAACCTCCGCGTCCCCCTCCGGGTCGAGGTCAAGACCGGCCGAAACTGGGGCGAGATCTAGACATCGCCCCTCTCCCTTCCTCTCCCCCCTTGGGGGGAGAGGCCATGGTGAGGGGGGGGCGCCCACGAAGCATCCTCTTCTCCCCGACGTGGGAGAGGGGACGGCGACTGGCGGCGTCGGGCTTCATGCCCGACGGCAGTTTGCTTCGTGCAAATGCCGTCGCAGTTCGTCTGCGACGAATCCGTGCGATTCAAGGTTTGACCCCGCTCGGCGCACTGCGAACTGGCCCACGGATGATCCCGACCCTGGGGAGGATCCGACATCTTCAGTCAGGAGCAGCAGCGACCCCAAGAATGAAGGTTTGA
>JBBIQN010000031.1:0-18754 GCA_037442305.1 Candidatus Bipolaricaulota bacterium | reverse complement strand
CACCGAAGGCAGGAGAACGGTCGGAAGAGGTTCGACACAGCAGACAAGCCGAGTCCCTCCTTACCGGTGGTACGAAGCTAGGGGGCACGCCAACGTCTGCTCTTCCATGGCCCGGTTGGTTTCTCGCGGCAAGATCCAGCGTACACTCGGCGGAGCAGACTGGGCGTAACGCACATCTGCGAGCCCGGAAGGAAACAAGGCCGGGCCGACCGGCCCGGCCTTGACCGCAACATGGCAGACCCCGTTACTGAACGGCCTTGTACGCGTTGACGCGCCCCAACGAAGGACTGAAGCCCGTCGTGGGATCCGCTGTCGAGACCAGCTTCTGAACGATATCGGCATTGCTCATGCCGGGATACCGCACCTCAAGCAACGCCACCACGCCCGCGACATGCGGGGCCGCCATCGAGGTCCCGCTCAGCGACCCGTAGTTCCTGGTGGTGAGGCGGTGGGGATGGTTCGGAAGCGTGGAGTAGATGCTCACCCCCGGCGCGGCGATGTCCACCCAGGACCCGTAGTTCGAGAAGCTCGCCTTGGCGTCGTTCTGGTCCGTGGCCGCCACCGCGATGCACTGCGCGTAGTACGCCGGGTAGCTTGGAGAGCTCGTGTTGTCGTTGCCCGCCGCTGCCACGAGGACCGCGCCCTTGTTGTACGCGTACTTCACGGCGTCCTCCAAGGTGGTGGAGGCCGAGGTGCCCCCGAGGCTCATGTTGATGACGTGGGCGCCGTTGTCCGCCGCCCAAATGATGCCGCTTGCGACCCAGCTGTACTGGCCGCTCCCGTTGTCGCCGAGGACCTTGCCGTTCATGAGGACGGAGTTGAACCCGACTCCGGCGACGCCCTTCCCATTGTCGGTGATCGCCGCGGCGATCCCCGCGCAGTGAGTTCCGTGTCCGTGCCTGTCGTCCACGGTCCTGCTGGTGGTGAAGTTCCTGTTGGCCACGATCTTCGCTCCCAGGTCCTCGTGGTTCTGGTCAATCCCCGTGTCGAGGATCGCGACACGAATGGTGGAGGACCCCTTCGTCAGATCCCACGCTTCCGGAGCTTGGATCTTCGGGAGGGCCCACTGGTTGGAGTAGCCTGGGTCGTTGGGCACGTAGTAGGCCACCGCCACATGGTCCGGTTCAGCGAACTCCACAAGGCCTTCGGCAAGGTACGCCTGCACCATCTCTGGCACCTTGCCCAGGGGGATGCGCACCACCTGGACGTTGATGCGCGGGATGACCTCGACCACTTGCCCGCCCAGCCTTCCGTGGACTCCCGCCACAGCGCTCTCGGTCGCGCCCGGCGTGAACTTCACCAGGATCTGGTCTGGCGCGAATGCCGCGGCCTGGCCGGGGACGCCCATCGGCGGAGCGGCCGGATCGAGCGACCCTCCCGGATTGTCTGGCGCGAACAGCCGCGTGCAGCCCGCCAGAAGCACACCGAGAGCCACGATGCCCAAGAGAACCCACACACTGCGCACTTGCCTCATACACCACCTCCCAGACAGTGGAAACCATTATATGGCGGGTCACTTAGGGCGTCAAATGAGAGGAACGCGCGTGACAGAGCGCATTCCACTTGGGACCGCCTCTTTTCCTGTAGGGCCACAGGGCAGGTCGTACTCAGCAGGCTGGTCTCAGGCACCGCAGGCACGGGGGGAGGCGGAGGGAAACACGTCACCGTTTCGGCCGGCATCGTCGAGGCACGAACGCTCAGCGATGGTTCACGCAAAGAGAGGGCCCAACGATCAGAGCGGGGTTCTCCCTTTGAGGGCCCGACCGAGGGTGAGTTCGTCAGCGGACTCGAGGTCCCTCCCGACCGGGATCCCATGGGCAAGCTGGGACACGGCAACCCCCAGCGGCTTCAGTACCCGGAGCAGATGCATCGCAGTGAGATCGCCGTCGAGCTTCGGCTCCAAGGCAAGAATCACCTCTCGAACGCCCTCGGTCCTCACCCTCTCCACGAGGCTTGCGACGGTAAGCTCCTCGGGCCCGATGTCGTGGCTGGGAGAGATGAGCCCCCCCAAGACGTGGTAGAGGCCACGGTATTCGCCTGTCTTCTCCAGATGAGGGATCTCCCACGGCCGGGCGACGACGCAGAGTGTTTCCCCATCGCGTTTGGGGTCACGACAGATCGCGCACACGCCCTCAGTGGCGAAGTTCCCGCACTGCGGGCAACGGGTGATGCGATCGAGCCTGGTCATAGCCTCCACCAACCGCCGCCCTTCCTCGGGCTTGGCAAGAAGGAAGAACGCGATCCGCTCGGCGGAGCGGCGGCCGATCCCCGGAAGGCGGGACAGGGCGAAAAGAAGCTCCTCCAGGGGTTCGATCATACGGGGAATCCCGGGGGCAGAAGGCGCTTGAGGGACGACATTGCTTCCTCGGCCACACCTTTCGCCTTCGCCTGGGCTTCCTGCACCGCGGCCACCACGAGGTCGGCGAGGAGATCCACCTCCTCGGGCCGGGCCACCTCAGGGGAGATCTCGACCCTCACGAGCTCGCCGTGCCCAGTCACCACTGCCTTGACCACCCCTCCTCCGGACGTGGCCTCCACCTCCGTCTCCGCGAGCTTCCTCTGGTTCTCGGCAAGCTCGGCCTGGAGCCGCTGGGCCTCCTTCATCAGGTTCCGCAGATCACCTGCTCCCATTCCCGCCCTCCCGGAGAACTCTGCCCTCCACAGCCTGAGCGAGGACCCGCGCCCCCTCCTCCAGGGTCAGGGTGGGGTTCTCCCCGGCCCAGGTCACCTGCACCGCGAGGAGCGGGTTGAAGAGCTTGTGGGCCTTGGACTCCACGTACCCCCGGACCTCGGGCTCAAGGAGCGACTCGTAATGGTACCCGCAATCGGGCGGGAGGCGGATCGTGAGGAGACCGTCGGTCCACGTCACCTCAGCGGGGTGGAGGAACGCCGCCACCGCCACCCGCTCCGAAAAGACGGCCTCAAGCATCTCCTCCCACGCCGGAAGCTGCGCTCGCTCCATGTTTGGGTCCGGCGACGCCTCGCCGGAGATCCCCCGCTTGGCAGGGGAACCCGTGGACGGCGGGTCGAGGGGGAGGGCGGCTTCCCTGGCCGGGGCAGGAGGTCGAGCCTGGGGCTCCCTTGCTCGGGGCGGACCGCACAGAGCGACGATCGCCATCTCCACGTGGAGGCGGCGCGAGAACGCCCGACCGAGCTCCCCCCGGAGATCGATCAGGCGCTGGGCGATCGGGATGAGGGCAGACTCCCCGGCGATGATCCGGTCCCTCGCGCAACCCGCGGCCTCCTCGAGGAACAGGGCGAGGTCCCGGCCCCGCGTCGCCAGCTCGGCCACAACCGAGAGCGCGCGGTCCGCGTCGCGGGAGGCGAGGGCGTCGAGAAACCCGTCCACGAGGGACAAGGGAGGGAGCCCAAGGATCTCCGCGACCGCCTGTTCCGTGACCTCACCCCCGTGCCCAAGCTGGTCGAGGACGACGAGGGCATCCCGCAGCGCGCCCCGGCTGCGCCGAGCGATGAGGCCAGAAGCCCCCGGGGTAAGGGCGATCCCCGCTGCCTGCCCCACCTTCGCCAGCACTTGGGCGATCGCGTCCTCGGGGATCGGCTGGAGCTCGAACGCCTGGCAGCGGGAGATCACGGTGGCGGGGACCTTGTGCGGTTCCGTAGTGGCGAAGATGAACAGGATGTGGGCGGGCGGCTCCTCGAGGGTCTTGAGGAGGGCGTTGAATGCCTCGCCGGTGAGCATATGAACCTCGTCGATGATGTACACCTTGCGCTGGCTCCCCGCCGGGACGTAGGCCACCTCTTCCCGCAGCCGGCGGATCTGGTCCACGCCGCGGTTCGAGGCCCCATCGATCTCCACCACGTCCAAGGACAAGCCCTGGAGGATCCGTCGGCACGACTCGCAGCGGTTGCACGGCTCCCCGTCCTCGGGGGAGAGGCAGTTGGCTGCCCGGGCGAGGATCCGCGCCACCGACGTCTTCCCGACCCCGCGCTGGCCGGAGAGGAGGTAGGCGTGGGTGAGCTTACCGCCGGCCACAGCCCGCTTGAGGGTGGCGCAGACGAGGGCCTGGCCCACAACCTCCGCAAACCGCTGGGGGCGGAACCGGCGGTACAAGGAGAGGCGATCCGTGAGCTCGGTCATGGGCCCACGAGGATAGCGGATCGAGAGGAGAAAAAAAAGATCCAGGCGGCGTCCTACTCTCCCAGGCCGTCACCAGCCCAGTACCATCGGCGCAGGAGGGCTTAACTGCCGGGTTCGGGATGGGACCGGGTGTTTCCCCTCCGCCATCTGCCGCCTGGAATCTCACAACCGGCCTTGAGAAGTGAATAGAGCGTCCGCTACGTAAGCCGATCGGGCGATTAGTACCGCTCGGCTCCACCCGTTACCGGGCTTTCACCTGCGGCCTATCAACCTCCTAGTCTCGAAGGGCCCTTACATGGGGAGGCCTCATCTTGGGGTCAGCTTCGAGCTTAGATGCCTTCAGCTCTTATCCGGTCCGGGCTTAGTTACCCAGCAATGCCCCGGGTGGGGCAACTGGTTCGCCAGCGGCCCAGCCGCTCCGGTCCTCTCGTACTGAGAGCGGACCCCCTCAAGCCTCCTACGCCCACGGTAGATAGGGACCAACCTGTCTCACGACGGTTTGAACCCAGCTCATGAACCCCTTTAACGGGCGAACAGACCGACCCTTGGGACCTGATACAGCCCCAGGATGGGGTGAGCCGACATCGAGGTGCCGAACACCGCCGTCGATATGAACTCTCGGGCGGTACTAGCCTGTTATCCCCGGGGTAACTTTTGTCCGATGATCGCTGGCCCTCCCACGAGGAAGCCAGCGGGTCACTAGGACCGGCTTTCGCCTCTGCTCGGCTTGTAGGCCTCGCAGTCAAGCCCCCTTCTGCCCTTGCACTCAACGGCTGATCGCTAACCAGCCTGAGGGGACCTTTGTGCGCCTCCGTTACTCTTTGGGAGGCTGCCGCCCCAGCAAAACTGCCCACCTAGCGCGGTCCCGAGGCCGCTGCTAACGGCCTTCGGTTAGGGCCTCAACAGCTACAGGGTGGTATTCCAAGGTTGGCTCCGCCTGGACTGGCGCCCAGGTTTCACAGCCTCCCACCTATCCTCTACAGCAGATGTCGAGACCCAACGCCAAGCTACAGTAAAGCTCCACGGGGTCTTTCTGTCCCACCGCGGGTCACGGGAATCTTCACCCGTGCTTCGAGTTCACCGAGCCCCTCGTCAAGACAGCGCTCAAGTCGTTGTACCTTTCATGCGCGTCGGAACTTACCCGACAAGGAATTTCGCTACCTTAGGACCGTTATAGTTACGGCCGGCCTTCACCGGGGCTTCAGTTCAGGGCTTGCACCCCTCTCCTTGACCTACCGGCAGTGGCCAGGTTTCAGCCCCTATACGTCCCCTTTCGGGTTAGCAGGGACCTGTGTTTTTGGTAAACAGTCGCTTGAGCCGTTTCTCTTCGGCCTCCAGGCCCCCTTGCGGAAGCCCAAAGGCGCCCCTTGTCCCGAAGTTACGGGGCCATTTTGCCGAGTTCCTTAACGAGGGTTAGCTCGACCACCTGTGGATACTCTCCTCGCCCACCAGTGTCGGTTTGCGGTACGGACTCCAGATCAGCTGGCTAGGGGCTTTTCTTGGCCGCTGAAGGCACCTCCCTTCGCCCCTTACGGGGCTCGCCGTCACGCCTCGCCTGCTCGCTCGACCGTGAGGTAGAGCGGTTTCGAGGAGGTGGATTTGCCTGCCTCCTCTGGCTTGGCGCTTGGACAGGTATAACCGTGAACCTGCGGAGGATCTCCTGCGGCGTCCCCCCGTTGCTCGTAACGCGGATCTGGAGGGGCCGGAATGTTGACCGGCTGTCCATCACCTACGCTTTTCAGCTTCGGCTAAGGCCCGCCTAACCCTGGGTGGATAAGCCTTCCCCAGGAAACCTTGGGCATTCGGTGGATGGGATTCTCACCCATCTCTCGCTACTCAAGCCGGCATTCTCTCTTCCGCTTCGTCCACCGGGTCTCGCGGCCCGGCTTCGACCTACGGCGGAATGCTCCCCTACCGCGGGATCCCGAAGGATCCCACCCACAGCTTCGGCACCAGGCTTAGTCCCGATACATCTTCGGCGCGCGGTCGCTAGACTGGTGAGCTATTACGCACTCTTTGAAGGATGGCTGCTTCTAAGCCAACCTCCCAGCTGTCTAAGCGATCACACCGCCTTGCTCACTTAGCCTGAATTTGGGGGCCTTAGCTGGTGGTCTGCGTTGTTTCGCCCTCGACGACGGAGGTTATCCCCCGCCGTCTCACTCCCACGGAACGGCGCACCGGTATTCGGAGTTTGAATGAGGTCGGAGGTTGCCCCCCTTCCCCAACCAGCACTCTACCCCCGGCCGCCTCTGGCGTGAGGCTGCACCTAAATGCATTTCGGGGAGAACCAGATATCACCAAGTGCGATTGGCTTTTCACCCCTACCCACAGGTCATCCCAAGGCGTTGCACGACCTACGGGTTCGGACCTCCGTGCGCGGTCAAGCGCACTTCATCCTGCCCATGGGTAGATCACCTGGCTTCGGGTCTGCACCCCGTGACTGGTCGCCCTGTTCGGACTCGCTTTCGCTACGGCTCCACCCCAGAGGGGCTTAACCTCGCCACGAAGCACAACTCGCCGGCTCATACTGCAAAAGGCACGCGGTCACCCGTCCCCAGCCCCTTGCGGGATTGGGTTCAGGCTCCCACTGCACTGTAAGCGGACGGTTTCACGTTCTATTTCACTCCCCTCCCGGGGTTCTTTTCACCTTTCCCTCGCGGTACTGGTGCGCTATCGGTCAGTCGTCGGTATTTAGCCTTGGAGGGTGGTCCCCCCAGCTTCGCGCCGGATTTCACGTGTCCGACGCTACTCGGGATGATCACCAGGGAGCGCCTTCCCTTTCGCCTACGGGACTGTCGCCCTCTTCGGTCGCCCTTTCCAGTGGCTTTGCTGGCTGTTCGGCTAGAGAAAGCGTTGGTAACTCCCCGAGGCCCCCACAGGGGCCTCCATGATCATCCCTCAACCCCACCTGGGCAACGGCTGTGGCCTTGCACCCAGATGGTTTGGGCTCTTCCCCGTTCGCTCGCCGCTACTAGGGGAATCTCGGTTGGTTTCTTCTCCTCCCGCTACTGAGATGTTTCACTTCACGGGGTTCGCTTCCAGAGCTTATTTGGGTATTTCGGCTCTGGATACTGGACCTCAACGGCCCAGTGGGTTTCCCCATTCGGGCATCCTCGGATCATAGCCTGCTCAGCGGCTCCCCGGGGCTTATCGCAGCTGGCCGCGCCCTTCGTCGCCCTCGACTGCCAAGGGATCCCCCGTCCGCCCTTACTATACTTACGTAGCAGACGCTCTATTCACTTGTCAAGGACCGGATTGCCATCCACAAGCTTACCCTGCCCCCCTGACGCTACCCAGGGGGCGATGCCCAGGATTATACCGAAGGAGGGGAGGAGCGCAACCCGGGCCAGGGGGCGACCCAGCTCGCCGGCCACAGCCCTTCCAGGTCGTAGAAGGCGCGCACCTCGTCGTGAAAGAGGTGGATCACGAAGTCGCCGTAGTCAAGGAGGGCCCACCTCCCCTCTCTCGTCCCCTCGATGTGCCGCGGGGCAAGGGGCATCTTCGCCAGGAGCTCGTTCGCGAGCGCCCGTACATGGACCGGGTTCTCGGCGCTGGCGACGAGGAAGTACGAAGTCGGAATCGACGACTCCCCGACGTCAATCACGGTCAAACGGTCACCCTTCTTGGCCGCGATGAGGGCCGCCGCCCGCTCCAGAAGCTCTCGCTCAGAGCCGGACATCGAACCCCGCCCCCAGGATGAGGATCACATCCGTATCTTGCGGCCAGCCCCCGACCCGCGCCAGGTCGAACTCGCGATCCGTTTGCACTTGAACGGTGGCCTGGACAGGGGGGGGGAGGATCTCAAGGAGCGCCCGGCCCTTTTCGCGCGCCCCGTCCCGCACCACAAGGTGGGTCCGGGGGTAGTTGGACCGATCGGCCTCCCCGGTCCCCACCACCTGGAACCCGAGGCCCGCAAGCCAGCCTCCGGTCTTCGTGGCAAGGAGCCTCGTCCCCGTTCCGTTCAGGACAAGGACACGGACCTCGTCCCGGGTGAGGAACGCCTGCCCGCGGGCGATGGACTGAACGAGCTTACGCAACCGCACAACATCCGGGACGCGGTCCTCACCCCCGCCGGGGCGAGCCACAGCTGGGGCCACCGCCACCGTTAGCCGCTCCGGGGAGAGATCGGCCGCAGCCCGCGCAAGGTCGAACGCTTCCCATCGAGAAAGGTTCGTCTGCGCTCCAGCCCAGATCTCCTCGACCGCTTGGCGCCCCAAGGAGCGGAGCCGCCCGCCCTCGACGCCCGCGCGCACGAGGTCGTGCTCCCGCTTCAGGCGCGCCCCCTCGTCCCCGTTCTCGTACCGCAGGAAGTCGAGGGCTTTGGCCCCGTCGAGGGTCTGCCGACCCGCGGGGATGTCGATGAACAGGTTGCGGGCCCGATCTTGGTACACCAGGCGCGCCTCCACCGTGACCTCGACCCCCCCCAGCGTGTCCACCGCCTTGCGGAACGCAGCGGCGTCCACGACCCCCCAGTACGCGATGGAGATCTCCAGTAGCGAGCTCAACCGTCGGACCACCCCGGCAACTCCTTCCGAGGCGTACAAGGCATGGAGGGATTTCCAGCCGCCGGCCACAGGCCACACGAGGCTGCAGGGAACGCTCAGCCACGCTGCCTTGCCCCCGGGCTGAAGGACAGCCAGGGATACAGATTCGGCCTGCGCGCTTCCCTTGTCTACCCTCAGGATAAGGACCCAGACCGGTGATCCTTGACGAAGGGTGCGCGCGACCTCCGTTTGGGAGAACAAAACAAACAGAGTCACCGCAACCCCGGTCAGGATCAACCCCACACCAACCGCTGCCCGCCGCATCAGGAGATAGGGTAGCCAGAGAGAGGGAGGGTCGTCAAACGGGGCGGTTGAAAGCCCGCGGCAGTCGGTTAGGCTCACGTACGTATGGTTCGTCATGATCCGTACGTGGCGTTGGCCCGGTCGGCGATCGTGGGCTACGTGGGCGAAGGTCGGCGGATTCCCCCTCCCCCTGACCTCTCCCCCGAGCTCCTCTCCCGCCGCGGCGGAGCGTTCGTGTCCCTCAAGATGAGGGGCGTCTTGCGCGGATGCATTGGGACCTACGAGCCAAGCGCGGAGAGCCTCGCCCAGGAGATCATCGAGAACGCGCTCCGCGCTGCGACCCAAGACCCCAGGTTCCCCCCGGTGAGACGGGAGGAACTGCCAGAGCTTGAGGTGTCGGTGGACGTCCTCTCCCCGACCGAGCCGTGTACGGAAGGCGACCTTGACCCAAGCCGCTACGGGGTGATCGTCGAGGCGGGATGGCGGCGGGGGCTCCTCCTCCCCGACCTCCCCGGCGTGGACACAGCCGAGGAACAGCTTCAGATCGCGAAGATGAAGGCCGGGCTCGCCCCAGAAGAGCCGTGCCGCCTGTGGCGGTTCACGGTGGAGCGGCACACGGAATGAGCGTTTCGATCCACACCTTGGGCTGTCGGGTCAACCAGTACGAGTCCGAGGCCCTCGCGGAGCGGCTGGCGGGAACGCCGGGGGAGGTCCACGTGGTTAACACGTGTACCGTGACCTCGCTTGCGGACCGCAAGTCGCGGCAGCTCGTATCCCGCCTGCGCCGAGAGCACCCACGGGCCCTCATCGTGGCCGTGGGGTGCGGCGTAGACGGGGGATGGGAGAGGCTGCGGGCCGCCGGAGCGGACCTCCTCCTCGGAAATCGGGATAAGATGCGGGTTGCGGAGGTCGTGCCCTCGTTTCTCCTGGGGGACCCCCCCCCGGTGGAGGGAGGGTGGTCGTTTCTCGCTGCGGAGCGGCTGTGCGGCGGGAAGAGGCGCGTTCGGACCCTGCTCAAGGTCCAGGACGGATGCACCGTGGGGTGCACGTTTTGCCGGACGTGGCAGGTGCGGGGCCCGCTGCGAAGCAAGACGCCCGAGGCGGCCCGCGCCGAGGCGGAGGCCCTCGCCCGCGCTGGGCACCCGGAGATCGTCCTCGTAGGGATCAACCTCGCCCAGTACGGAGAAGACCTTCCCTCGCGTCCGCGCCTCGCCGACCTCCTCGCGGCCCTCCTCTCCGTCCCCGGCGTCCGGTTCCGGCTCTCGTCCCTCAACCCCGACGGGGTCACGGACGACCTCATCGCCCTGTTTGCCCGTGAGGGACGCCTCTGCCCGTACCTTCACCTGCCCCTCCAGTCCGGCGACGACGGGGTCCTGGCGAGGATGGGGCGGCCCTACTCCGCGGCACAGTACGTCGAGCGCGCTCGGGCGTTCCTTCGCGCGGTCCCTTTGGCCACGCTCGGGGCGGACGTGATGGTGGGGTTCCCCGGGGAGGACGAGGCGGCGTTCGGCCGCACGGTGGAGGCACTCAACTCGCTCGCCCCCCTCAACGTGCACGTCTTCCGGTACTCGGCCCGACCTGGGACAGCGGCGGCGCGGATTGGGCCTCGGGTCCCCACAGCCGACTCTGCCTCTCGGGCAGCCCGGCTCGCCGCCCTCGCCGCCGGTTGGTCCAAGGCTTCCCAGGAGAGGTTCCTCGGGGCCGAGGTCGGGGTGGCGGTGGAGGACATGGCAGACGGCCGCGCCTGGGGCCGGAGCGAAGGCTACCTGTGGGTGGAGGTCCGTGGAGGGGAGGCGCCGCGCGGTACAATCGTCCCGGCCCGCCTCGTGGCGCTGGCCCATGGACATCTCGTGGGGGTGAGGGCGGATCGGACGCAGAAAAGCTGAAGTCGAGTTCGGGAGCCCCGATGTGGCGGTCGGGGTCCTCGGCCAGTACAACCGGAACCTCCGGCTCATCGGCGAGGCGTTCTCCGGGGTCCACATCGCAGCGCGCGGGGAGCGGATCGAGCTCGAGGGCGAGGCCGCGGAGGTCGGGGAGCTGGAGCGGCTCCTCGGGAAACTGGTCGAGGTGGTGAAGGGCAACCACCAGCCGACCCCGGACGAGGTGCGGTACCTCATCTCCCAGGTCAGGGATGGGGAGGACCTCACCGGGCTCCTCACCGATGTCGTCCAGGTCACCCATTGGGGGGAGGCGATCCGACCCAAGACCGCCGGCCAGCGCCAGTACGTGCAAGCAATCCGGGACAACGACGCCGTGTTCGCGATCGGCCCTGCCGGGACGGGGAAGACCTACCTCGCCGTGGCGATGGCCCTCGGGTACCTCAAGCGGGGCCAGGTGAAGCGGATTGTCCTCACCCGCCCGGCAGTGGAAGCAGGGGAACAGCTCGGGTTCCTACCCGGCGACATCTTCCAAAAGGTCAACCCCTACCTTCGGCCCCTGTACGACGCGATCTACGACATGATCCCCGCGATCGAGCTCGACAAGCACATCCAGAACGGACGGGTGGAGATTGCGCCGCTCGCGTTCATGCGCGGGCGGACCCTCAACCACGCGTTCGTGATCCTGGATGAGGCCCAGAACACGACCCACATCCAGATGAAGATGTTCCTCACGCGGCTGGGGTTCGGGTCGAAGGCGGTCGTCACCGGCGACATCACCCAGGTGGACCTCGAGGGCCGGCCGTCGGGGCTGGCCGAGGTGGGGCGGATCCTGGCTGGGATCCCCGGGATCGCGATCGTCCACCTGGATCGGCGCGACGTGGTCCGCCACCCGCTTGTGAAGGCGATCATCGAGGCCTACGAGCGGAGCGAGAAGGAGTCTGGGGCGGGGGACCGCCCGTAGGGGCGGAGATGTCCGTCCCCGATGAGGTCCGGGAGAGGGTGGAGCGGCTGCGGGCCGAGATCCGCCGCCACGACTACCTGTACCACGTCCTGGACCGCCCGGAGATCACCGACGCAGAGTACGACGGTCTGTTCCGCGAGCTCGTTTGCCTCGAGGCCCAGTACCCGGAGCTTGTGACCCTCGACTCCCCCACCCGGCGGACCGGGGCCCCGCCCGCCCCGGAGTTCCGGCCCGTCCCCCACGCCATCCCCATGCTCTCGCTGCAGAACTGCTTCTCGCGGGACGAGCTCGCAGAGTGGGACGATCGGGTGCGGCGGACGCTGGGGGAGGAACCGGTGGAGTACGTGTGCGAGCCCAAGCTGGACGGGCTGTCGGTGGAGCTCGTGTACGAGGACGGTGTGTTTACCGTGGGCTCCACCCGGGGCGACGGCCGGGTGGGGGAGGACGTGACCACCAACCTGCGCACGATCAAGCAGCTCCCCCTTCGCCTCTTTCCCCTGGGCGGGGAGGTGCCGCGGCTTCTGGAGGTCCGGGGCGAGGTGTACATGGAGAAGGCGGCGTTCCGGATGCTGAACGAGGACCGGGCCCGGCGCGGGGAGCCTGGGTTCGCCAACCCGCGCAACGCCGCGGCGGGCAGCCTCCGCCAGCTCGACCCCGCGGTGACGGCCTCGAGGCCGCTCAAGCTTTTCCTCTACCACGTGGCCCGGGTGGAGGGTCTGACCATCCGCACCCAGGAGGGGCTCCTCACCCTTCTCCCCAAGCTGGGCCTGCCCGTGAACTCCCTGTGGCGGCAGTGCGGGAGCCTGGAGGAGGTGGAGGGGTTCTACCGGGATCTCCTCGCGGCCCGGGACCGGCTCCCCTACGCCAGCGACGGGATGGTGGTCAAGGCGAACGACTTCGCCCAGCGGGAAGTCCTCGGGGAGATCGCTCGCGCCCCGCGGTGGGCGATCGCCTACAAGTTCCCCGCCGAGGAGGCCGTGACCAGGGTCCGCGAGATCGCCGTCCAGGTAGGACGAACCGGGACCCTGACTCCGGTGGCGATCCTCGACCCGGTGGAGGTGTCCGGAGTCACCGTGTCCCGGGCCACCCTCCACAATGAGGACGAGGTGCGGCGCAAAGACGTACGCATCGGAGATTGGGTCGTCGTGCGCCGGGCCGGGGAAGTGATCCCGGAGGTCGTGCGCTCCCTCCCTGAGCGCCGCTGGGGTGACGAGCACGAGTTCCGGATGCCGGAGCGGTGCCCGGCCTGCGGCGGGCCGGTGGTCCGGGCCCCGGGCGAGGTCGCCCACCGCTGCGAGAACATCTCCTGCCCGGCCCGGGTCAAGGAGGCGCTCCGCCACTACGCGTCGCGGCGGGCAGCGGACATCCAGGGTTTGGGGGGGAAGCTCGTGGACCGGCTCGTCCAGACGGGGCTCGTGCGCCGGATCTCCGACCTGTACAGGCTGCGGGCGGAGGACCTCCTGCCCCTGGAGCGGATGGGGGAGAAGTCGGCGCAGAACCTCCTCGACCAGATCGAGCGCTCACAGGGAGTGCCCCTTGCCCGGCTCTTCTACGCCCTCGGGATTCGCCACGTGGGGGAACGAGTTGCGGAGCTCCTCGCGGAGCACTTCCCCTCTTTGGCGTCCCTTGCTCAGGCCGAAGAGGAGGCCCTCATGGAGGTCCCCGGCATCGGCCCGGAGACTGCGCAGAGCGTGGTCGGGTTCTTCCGTAACGAGGACAACCGCCGGCTCGGGGAGGAGCTCGCCCAGCTCGGAGTGGTTCCCCCGCCCAAGGCCCGCCGGGTAGGCCCCCTCGCGGGAAAGACATTCGTGTTCACGGGTACCCTGGCGGCGTTCACCCGCGGCGAGGCGCAGGCGCTCGTGGAGTCCCTCGGAGGCCGCGTCGCCTCTGGGGTATCGGCGAAAGTGGACTACGTCGTTTCCGGAGCGGATCCGGGGGCGAAGCTTGCCCAAGCGAGAGAGTTAGGGATCCCCACCCTCAACGAAGCGGAGTTCCGCTCCCTTGTAGGCCGCTAGAAGGACGCGATGAGCTGGCGGTAGAACTGGAGGGCTTTCTCCCCCCACGCTTCCTTCAGGCGCTTGAGGGCCCGTTCCTCGAGCTGACGGGCCCGCTCGCGGGATACGCCTAACGCCTCTCCGACCTCGGCCAAGGTGAGGGGGGCCTCCCCTAACCCGTACCGCCAGCGCAACACCTGGGCATCGCGCGGGGGAAGCCGGTTCACGATCGCCGTGAGATCCTCCCGGAACAGGATCTCTAGCGCCGCCCGCTCCGGTCCGGGCATCGACTCGTCGGCGATGAGCTCATTCAGCGCCCCCAGGTCCTCCTCGTCGGAGACAGGACTATCGAGGGAGACGACGTCGGCCACGGTTCGCTCCACCGTCTGGACCCGCTCCAGGGTCATCCCCGGAGCGACGATGCAGTCGTCCCATTCCTGGGCGTCCTCGACGCCGAAGCTCGCTCGGAGGCGGTGGAAGCGGACGATCGCCCGGAACAGGTGAGCGGGGATGCGGATCAGCTGGGCGTGGCGCTCGATCGCCACTCCCATCGCCTGGCGGATCCACCACCGGGCGTACGCGGACAGGCGCACGCCCCGCTGGGGCTCGAACCGGTCCACGGCCTCGATGAGGCCCAGGTTCCCCTCCTGGATGAGGTCCACGAGATCAAGGCCCACGTCGCCGTACTCGCGGGCCATGGACACGACGAGGCGGAGGTGGGACACGATGAGGCGCTCGCGCGCCCCGCGGTCCCCGTCGCGCATTCTCAGGGCAAGAGACCGTTCCTCGTCCGCGGCAAGGAGGGGGATCCGCGCCACCTCGGCAAGGTAGATGGACAGGGCATCGGCCTCGTCCTGCTCTCTTCCCTCGTCGAGGAACGTCGCCTCCAGTTCCGGCGTGTCCATGGTTAGGTTCTGGACAAAGTGTACCGGGGACCGCGCCTCCCCATCCAGGGCCTTGCCTTTCCTCCTTCTCTGGCTATACTGGGCTTCGTAGGACCGTACGAAGTGCAGCACCGCCGTGGCGGCTCGGGGTTCCCCCCAGCGCAGCGAAGAGGGGCTCATGTAGACGGTCGAAACACAGGGAAAAGGGAGGGAAAACCGAATGGCCACTGGCAAGGTGAAGTGGTTCGACGACTCGAAAGGGTACGGCTTCATCGAGCAGGACGGCGGCCCGGATGTGTTCGTGCATTTCTCGGCGATCACCATGCCCGGGTTCAAGAGCCTGCGCGAGGGACAGGTCGTGGAGTTCGACGTAGAACAGGGCCCGAAGGGCCCCCAGGCAAAGAACGTCACCCCGCGGTAGCGAACGCGGCATGAGTCCAAGGAGGCCCTGGTGATCCAGGGCCTCTTCTTTCGGAAGGGCAGAGCCCGCGCAGGGGCTTAGGAAACGGGGGACGCTCGTTCGGTGAGGACGGTGACCCTCTGGGGTTCAACGTACAGGGTCCCTCCCTGAAGGCGGAAGGAACGGGTCCCTTCGAGCGTTTCCACTCGCAGCGGCGCCGCGGAGAGGGCAAACACCGCCGGGGCGTGCCCGGGGAGGATCCCAAGCCACCCCTCGTGGCTCCGGGCGTAGACCGCGGTTACCGCACCGGCGAACACGACCTGGTCGCACGACACAATCCGGCACTCCACCAAAAGACTATAGCCGGAGGGAAGAAGCGGCGCTAGCGGCCGACCTGGGCCTCGCGGAACGAGCGGAGGAGGGCAAGCCCCCAGGCAAGGTCGTCCTCCTCAAGCCGCAGGCGAGGGAGGGCCTCTGCCGGCAGCCGGGCCAAAGCATCGAGGGACCGCCACAAGCGAGGAGGCACCTCTTCTCCCCCCCCTCCGCAGCGCCGGCAGAGGAGCCCACCTCCCTCCGGGCACCACAGGAGGTTCTCCGCGCCCCCGCACCGCATGCATCCGGAGAGATGGGGCGCATGTCCGCCGGAAGAGAGGAGGCGGAGAAGGTACGCGACAGTGAACAGTTCAGGAGACAAGCCTTCGTCGAGGGCGGAAAGGAAGGAGAGGGTCAGGGCATAGGAGCGATCGTCGGGTGAGCCGGGGGGAACGAGGGCCACCACCCACTCGAGCGCCCGGAGAGCCGCCGTCGCCCGCGCAAGGTCCGCCCGGATGTGGGGAAAAGTCCGAACAAGGCTTGCCTCCTTGAGAAGGTGGAGGCCGCGGCGGCGGTAGTGGATCACGTCCACCACGTGGAGAGGGTCGAGGACCGCTCCGGCCGACCGATCCAGACGCCGGGCCCCCTTGGCCAGCACGTCCAGCCGGCCGCGGGGCGTGAGGAGGACCGCGATCCGATCCGTCTCCGCGTGGTCCTGGGTGCGAAGGACGATCCCGCGGTCCCGGGAAAGCTCGGCCACAGCCTAGTCGGGCACCCCGGCGAGGATCTGGACGCTCTTTGAGGCTCCGATGCGATCTGCCCCGGCCTGGATCATGCGCAGGGCCGTCGGGTAGTCGCGGATCCCGCCCGAGGCCTTGACCCCAAGCGCCGGCCCCACCGTGCGCCGGAGGAGGGCCACGTCCCCAACGGTCGCCCCGCCGGCGCTGAACCCAGTCGAGGTCTTCACAAAGTCCGCCCCTGCCTCCTGGGCAAGCTTCGCCCCAGTCACCTTCTCCTCGTCCGTGAGGAGGCAGCACTCGAGGATCACCTTGAGGACGATGGGGTGGGGCGCAGCCTCCCGCACGGCTTGGACGTCGGCAAGGACGCGGGAACGGTTCCCCTCCTTGAGCGCGGCCACGTCCACGACCATGTCCACCTCGTCCGCGCCGTCGGCCACGGCAAGCTGGGCCTCGTAGGCCTTCACCTCCGGCTTGTGCTGGCCGTGGGGGAACCCCACCGTCGTGCCCAAGAGAACCGCTGTGTCTCGCACCAGGGACTTCGCCCATGCCACATACCCGGGCGGGATGCACACTGCGTAGAACCCGTGCTCAGCCGCTTCCTGGCACGCCTGCCTCACCATCGCTCGGCTTGTCTCCGGGCCAAGCACGGTGTGATCCATCGTCTTCGCCAGCTCCGCTTTCGTCATCTCCTCCTCCTCACGGACGCCACGCCCAAACAGCCGTGGTGAACCGGTGAAGTCGTTCCAGGTCTACCTCTACCCCCAGACCCGGCTCCTGGGGCACGCGGATGAAGCCGCCCTCGAGGCGAAACGGGGGAGACGCGATGTCCTCCCGGTAGTAGCGGTCCGTGGCGGAGATGTCGTGGGGGAGAGTGAACCCCGGCAGGGAAGCAAGGGCGACGTTGAGGGCCCGCCCGATCCCGGTCTCCAGCATCCCCCCGCACCACAGCGGCACCCCGCGTTCCTGAGCCAACTCGTGCACGGCCAACGCCGCGGAGACCCCTCCGAGCCGCCCCTGTTTCATGTTGATGATCCGGCATGCCCCGAGTTCGAGGGCCTCCCATGCTCGGTGGGGCGAGGTGATGGATTCGTCGAGGCAGAGAGGGGTAGCCAGGTACTGCGCGAGCCGAGCGTGGCCGAGGAGATCGTCGTAGGCAAGCGGCTGCTCGATCATGAGAAGCCCGAACCGGTCGAGCTCTGTAAGGTGCGCCGCATCGGCACTGGTGTAGGCGGCGTTTGCGTCCACGGATAGAGGAAGGTCGGGGAACCTCGCCCGCACCGCCGCCACCGGCTCCACATCCCACCCCGGCTTCACCTTCAGCTTCACCCGCTGGTAGCCTTCGTCCACGTACGCTGCGGCCCGGGAAACGAGGGTGTCAAGGTCGGGCTGGATCCCCACGCTGACCCCGGCGGGAACCCGCTCCCGTGTTCCGCCGAGGAGGGCGGCGAGGGGCGTCCCTAGCGTCTGGGCGTGGAGGTCCCACAGTGCAGCCTCGACGGCGGCCTTGGCCATGGGGTGCCCACGGATGGGGGAAAGAAGCAGGGGGAGGTCGCGGGGTTGGGGGATCCCGCTGCCGTTGAGGAAGGGGAGGATGAAGTCGAGGATCACGTGGCGGGCCGTCTCCGTCGTCTCCGAGGAGTACCACGGTCCGGAACCGGCCACGCACTCCCCCCACCCGGTCCGGCCGTCCGCGGTGAGGGAGAGGAGGAGCGCCTGCCGCACCCTTTCTTCCCCGAAGCTCGTCACGAACGGGGCAACAAGGGGCATCTCCACGAGGTAGAGGCTCGCCCGTTCGACCCCGATCATGGCTTCTCCAAGACCTGAAGGAGGGTGGACCGCTCGAGGACGAGGAAGCTCCGGTCCCCTTGGCGAAGGAGAGAGGTCACAACGTACCCCTCGTCGAGGTACGCCCCGAGCGCTCGCCGCGCCTCGAGCCGCCATGTCCGGGCGAGATCGAGGTCGGCCTTCCGCAGCGCCTGGAGGTCGGATGGGACTTCAAAGAGAAGGTGGGACGCCATGAGGCCGAGCCGGAATCCCGCCGGGGCGCGGAAGCCACCCGCGGTGCGTTGGGTGCGGTTGACCGTCTCGAGGCTCCCCAGGGCGAGAGCCGAGGGCTTCCCCCCTCCAAGCCGGCTCCCCACGCGGGGGCTGTCGAGGTGCCATTGACAGAGAAACCGGTCCGTATCGATCCCCCGGTTCCGGGTGTCGCGGAGTTCCCCGAAGTAGTTGGGGAGGTAGTGAGCTACGACCCCGCCCAGCTTGTTCAGGTTGAAGTGGGCGTTCCGGGACTCCAACGGGTCGAAGGTCCAGGTGATGACGCGGATCCCCTGGGCCAGCACGTGGTCCCGTTGACCGCACTTGAGGCGGTATCCCACGCCCTTGTCCTGCCAGGCCGGCGTGACCGCGGCCATGAGCGAGTGATGGCGGAGCGTCTTCCCGTCGAGCAGGCCGACCACGGACAGGGCGAACCCGACCAACTCCCGTCCCGGGCCGATCCCATCGAACGCGCCGAGGAGGAGCCCGCCGGCGCTCGTCACCATATGGATGAGGTGATCCGGGATCACCGCGATGTCGTTGAACCCCCACACATCCTTCTGCAGCCGCTCGCAGGCCCGATAGCCCGCGCCGTCGCGGACCGGTTCGATCACCACGTCTTCGTGCAGAGGCATACTCAAGGAAGTATAGCACGCTCGGTTC
>JBBIQN010000030.1:0-19192 GCA_037442305.1 Candidatus Bipolaricaulota bacterium | reverse complement strand
ATCGGCCTCGGCCAGGATCGCCACGATCTCTTCCTCGGTGAACCGGCTCTTCTTCCTCCTCGATCACTCCCCCACAACCTCGCCGATCCTACCCCTTACTCCGGCCCGAAGTCGTGGGCGCACGCCCGGTTCTGGGGAACCTGCCGGGTGGACTACGAGGCCGAAGGAGGGTCGGACGAGCACCATGGGACTGCTTGGTGGAGCAGCGAGGTGCAGGGGTGGGTACACGCCGCAGGCGAAATGACCGACCTCCGTTCTGTCATCCTGCGCTATCGGATCGAGCTCGCGGACTGGTGGGGAAGGTAGACGCCCGCCGGCACAGCCCGAGGTAGGCCCTCTGCTCGGGGTTGAGCTCGCCGATCCGCACCCCGCGGCTCCGGAGGAACCGGCGGGCGACCTCCTGATCGACCTCGTCCGGAACCGGGTGCACGGCCGGCGCAAGCTCCTGGCCGTGCCGGGCCAGCCAGAGAAGGGACAAGAGCTGGAGGGAGAACGAGAGGTCCATGATCTCCGCCGGGTGGCCGTCCCCGGCGACGAGGTTCACCAGGCGCCCCTGGGCGAGGACGTACACCCGCTTCCCGGTGGAGAGGACGAACTCCTCGACGTGTCCGCGGGCGCGCCGGCCTTCGGCCCGAGCACGGAGGGACCGGACGTCAATTTCGACGTCGAAGTGGCCGGCGTTGGCGAGAATCGCCCCGTCCTTGGCCCGGAGGAGGTCGTCGTAGGTCACGGCACCGGTGCACCCCGTGGCCGTGACCACGAAATCGGTAGCTGCAATCGCCTCCCGAACTGGGGCCACGGAGAGCCCGTCCATGAGCGCCTCCGCCGCCCGCACTGGGTCCACCTCGGCCACCACGACATCCGCGCCCAGTCCCCGAGCGCGGAGGGCAATCCCGCGGCCGCACCACCCGTAGCCGACGACGAGGACCGTCTTCCCGGCAACGAGAAGGTTCGTCGCCCGCATGATCGCGTCCCACACCGATTGCCCCGTGCCGTAGCGGTTGTCAAAGAGGCACTTCATCCGCGCGTCGTTGACCGCCACGACCGGGAACCGGAGCCTCCCTTCTGCCCCAAGCTTCCGGAGGCGGACAAGCCCGGTCGTCGTCTCCTCGCACGCCCCGATCACGTCTGTGCCCAGGTCCTGTTCCGCGTCGTGGAGAAGGGCGCACAGATCTCCTCCGTCGTCGAGGACAAGATGCGGCTTGAGGGAGAGGACCGCCTTGAGGTAGGACGTGTACTCCTCGTCGGTTGACCCGTACCGGGCGTAGGTCGCCACCTCCCCCGTCAGGGCGGCGACCACATCGTCCTTGGCCGAGAGGGGGTTCGAGCTCGCCACCGCGACCTCGGCCCCGAGGGACTTGAGGGCCAGGGCGAGGCGGGCCGTCTTCGCCTCAAGATGGATGCACAGCCCGATCCGTAGCCCGGCGAAGGGCTGCGGGGAACGAAGCTCCTCTTCAAGCTGAGCAAGGACGGGCATGTGGTCGCGGACCCACGCGATCTTCTCTCTCCCTTGGAGGGCCGGATCGGCTTCAGGGCGATCCATGAGGCAATCGTAGCCTAGAGCTGAATCCCCCGCAGGGCGCGCAGGATCCCGAGGAGAACGAGGGCGATCCCGATCCCGGGAAGAATCCCCGGTGTCTCGCCGAGGAGGAGCCACGCCCACAGAGCGGCCCCTACCGGCTCCCCGAGGATCGCCACCGCGACCGCGGAGGCGGGGAACCGCCGCAGGGCCCAGTTCACCGTCGTGTGGCCCACAGCCTGAGGCCCAACGGCCATGAGCGCGATCCAGATCCAGTCCGGCCAAAGAGGAAGAGGGTTCCCAGCGATGAGGGCTCCCCCAAGGAGGAGGAGCGCGGCCACCCCATACGCCATGGTCGCGTAGGGAAGGAGCGGGCCTGCGCTCCTCGCCCGCCGTCCGACGAGGAGGTACGCCGAAGCCGCCACTGCCCCGAGGACGGCGAGCGCGTCCCCAAGGAGGGCCGTTCCTCCCGCGGCGAAACCCCCACCCCCGATGAGGATCCCCCCCACCACCGAAAGGAGGATCCCCTGCCAGAGGGCCGCCGACGGCCGTTCCCGCAGAAAGAGGGCCGAGAGGAGCCCGACAAAGATCGGGTTCGTGGTGACGAGGGCCACCGAGCTCGCGACCGTGGTGTGGCGCAGGGAC
Source organism: Candidatus Bipolaricaulota bacterium (assembly GCA_037442305.1). Taxonomy (GTDB): domain Bacteria; phylum Bipolaricaulota; class Bipolaricaulia; order Bipolaricaulales; family Bipolaricaulaceae; genus Bipolaricaulis. The sequence goes on along the minus strand of JBBIQN010000030.1, from coordinate 17,028 downwards.
TCAAACCACAAAACGAAGTGTACGGCGAGGAACCCACCGGCAAGGGCTGCCCACCCCAACCCGTGCTTGGAGAGGCTGACGTGTGACGAGCGCCGGACGCCCGCCACAACGAGGAGAAGAAGAGTGGACAACACCATCCTCCACGCGGCTGCGGTTACAGCCGGGGCGGTGGTGAACCGCAGGAAAATCGCGGCCCACGACAGGGAAACAATCCCCACCCCGAGGGCAAGGCCGGACCGAAGCGAGGGGGACAAACTCAGCCGCACAGGGCGCGGATGCGCGGGAGGGCCGCCTTGGCCGCCCGGTAGCCGGCCACGGCGCTGGTGCCCACCGACCGGTAGTTGGGAGGGCCGTCCCCAGAGCCTGGGCGGACCAGCACGTCGAGGCTCAGCGCCGCGACCTTAAGCTCGGCGACCCGCTTCTGGGAGATCGTCACCATTTGGAAAAGGACGGCAAACACCGCTACCCGAGTCGGGGATTTCCCCCTCCGGCGGCACGAGAACGCCCACCGCCAGGACCACGTCGGCCCCACGCTCCCGCGCCAGGGAAACGTGGCCAGGAGGGACCGCGCTGTCCGACGGAACCCAGACTCTTCCCATAGCCGGCCGATCTCGGGAAGGGAAACTCCGGCCGCGAATAGCCCCCCACGCTCGCCCCGGCAACGGCGGACACGGGGATCCCTGCGTCGCGCAGGGCATCCAGGACTCCAAGGTGGGCAACCTCCCCGCAGACCGCCGGCGCTTAGGGCGAGCCCAAGGCGCTTCGTGGCTTGATGGGTGGGCAACCCGCCCCTGGTCTCTACTTACCGATCGCCCCAACCGGGCACTGATCAACGGCCTCGTCCACACAGGAGAGAGCCGCGTTCGCTCCCTTGATCACGTGGGCGTACCCGTCGTCGCCGACCTCGAACACCTCGGGGCACACCTGGGCACACAGCCCACAACCCGTGCATAGATCCTGATCCACTTTTATGGCCATGGAACCTCCTTCTTTCGCCGTCGCGTTTCGCCGTCGCGGCGTACTATACCCCCGACGTGGGGCCTGCTCCATCGGGCCGTGTTGCCACTCGTCCCGCCCGTCTGTATAGTACCGAAAACCCACTGTGGAGGTGGTAAGCGTGTCCCACCCGCAACGTTGGTTCCTCATCCTTCTCCTGGCCGCGGTTGCCGCGCCTGCCCTTGGCCAGCAGCCGGCCGATCTCCTCGCTCAAGCGGACGTTCTGTTCCAGGAGCTTTGGCGCACCCAGTACGCCCTGAGCGACGCCCCCGCCCTGCAAGCGAGGATCGAGGCCGCAATCAAGCTCTACGAGCGCGCCCTGGCCCAAGACGAGAAGAACGTTCACGCCCTGAACATGCTCTCCCGGTGTCACTACATGCTCGCGGACATCTTCTTCCCCGAGAAGGACAAGATGAAAGGGCACGAGAAAGGGCAGGAGTACGGAGAGCGAGCCCTGCGCGCGAACCCTGAGTTTGTGCGCCTGGAAAAGGAAAAGGGCTTCATCGAAGCAGTGCGGATTGCATCGGATGTGGCATCTTGCTTTTGGACGTACTCCAACTGGGCGCGGAAGGTTGAGCTCGGGGGAGCGGTAGGCCTCATCGCCGCCGCCTTGCGCGGCGACGACAAGAAGCTCATGGCCCTCATGGAAAGGTGCCTGGAGCTAGACCGGGGCTACATCTCGGGTGGGCCGCTGCGGGCGCTGGCCGGCTACTGGGCGGAGCACCCGTTCTCGAAAGACCTAGAGAAAACGCGCGTCCTCATCGAGGAAGCAATCGCCACGTACCCCGATTACCTCGAGAACCGCCTGTTCCTTGTGAAGTACTACCTCCTCAAGGATCCCGTGACCCCAGAGAAACGGGCCCGAGCGCGGGAGGAACTCCAGCGGATCATCGACGCCCCGGTTGGAGAGGATGCCCTCGAGAACGGGTACATGAAGGTTCAGGCCCTCGACTTCCTGGGAAAGCTGTAGGGGGGAGAGGATGTCGGGGATCTTGGTCATCTTGGATGGGCTGGGAGGGCGGCCGACCGACCTTGGGGGCGCGACCTGCCTCGAGCGGGCCGCCACCCCGGTCCTCGACGACCTCGCCGCGCGGGGAGCCCTGGGGTTGATGGACCCCGTGGCCCCGGGGGTGCGGCCCGGCTCGGACACCTCCCACCTGTCCATCTTCGGCTACGACCCCCAGCGCGTGTACACGGGACGCGGTGCATTCGAAGCCCTCGGGATCGGGATGGACGTGCGCGGGGGCGACGTCTGCTTTCGCGCCAACTTCGCCACGGTCGAAGAGCGCGACGGAACGCTGGTCGTCCTCGACCGGCGCGCCGGGCGGCTCCCCGACGGCCGCCCGTTTGAGGAAGAGATCAACCGAATCACCCTTCCGGAGTTCGGGGTCGAGCTGTCCTTCCGCGCCTCAACCGAGCACCGTGGGGCCCTCCTCCTGCGGGGGGAAGGGATGTCGGCTGCGGTGTCGGACACGGATCCTCACGAGGTCGGAGCCCCGGTGGCCGTGGCACAAGCCCGCGACGCGCGGGCGCGGAGAACGGCCGCGGCGGTCAACGCGTTCGCCCGCCAAGCGTACGAGGTTCTGCGCGGCCACCCTTTGAACCGGGAACGAACCCGCCGCGGCGCCCTCCCCGCCAACGCGATCCTCCTCCGCGGGGCCGCGGAGATGCCCCACCTTGTTCCGATCACGGAAGAGTACGGGATTCGCGGTGTGTGCATCGCGGGTGGGGCCCTGTACAAGGGGGTGGCCAAGCTCGCGGGGCTCACCGCGATCGAGGTCCCCGGCGCGACCGGAGACCTCAACACCGACCTCCGGGCCAAGGCCCGTGCTGCCCTCTCTGCCCTCGATCAAGTTGAGTTCGTGTTCGTCCACATCAAGGGCACGGACAACGCCGCCCACGATGGAAACGCCCACGCCAAACGAGAGTTCATCGAGCGCACCGACCGGGAGTTCTTCGAACCGCTCGTCGGCGGGATGCACGGGGAACGCGTGCATCTGTGCGTGTCCGGGGACCACACCACCCCCCCCGCAGTGCGGGAGCACACGTCAGATCCTGTGCCGGTGCTGTTCGTCGGCCCCGCGGTGCGTCCGGATCGGGTCCGCTCGTTCGGGGAACGGGCCGCGGGGGAAGGGGGGTTGGGGAGGTTCACAGGGCGGCTTGTCCCCCAGATCCTTGGCTACTGCGATCTTGGGCCCAAATTTGGCGCATGAGGGAGAACCGATGAAGCTTGCGGACATCGCGAGGCTCCTTGGGGCGCAGTTCATCACCGGTGCGGACCAGGCAGCGCGGGACGTAGGCCGGGCGTTTGCCGCCGACCTTCTGTCCGACGTTCTGGCGATGGTTCAGGAAGAAGGAGTCCTTCTCATCACCGGGATGACCACCCCTCAGGTGGTGCGGGTAGCGGAGGTCATGAACATGGGGGCCGTCCTGTTCGTGCGGGGGAAGATCCCCCCTTCGGCAACGGTGGAATACGCTACAGGCGCAGGCGTTCCTCTTCTCGCGACCTCCCAGGACATGTACGAGACGTGCGGTGCTCTGTACCAAACCGGCCTCTTGCCGGCCAAACGGAAAGGGTTCCCCCTTGGAAATGCCTTCCCCGGCATCCCTCATCCATAGGCGGATCTACGAGGTCGCCCCGCGGGACCTCGTGCGGGCGGGTGCCGTCTCCACCGAGATGCGGAAAGAGCTTCTTTCCTTGGGGACGAGCTCGGACGTCGTGCGACGGGCAAGCATCGTCTGCTTCGAAGGAGAGATGAACATGGTCCTCTACTCCGAGGGAGGTCGGATCATCCTCCTTGTCCGCGATGACCGCGTGGAGCTTCTGTTCTCCGACCGCGGCCCGGGGATCGCCGACATCGACCTCGCGAGCCAACCCGGCTACTCCACCGCCCCAGACTGGGCCCGCGAGCTGGGGTTCGGAGCGGGTCTCGGGATCACCAACATGCAGCACAACTCGGATCTGTTCAAGATACGATCCCGGGTGGGAAAGGGAACCGTGGTTCGGGCAACCATCCTCCTGGGGATCCCGTTCTTCTAGGAGGGAAGGATGGAGTTAGGAAGGGTAGTGTCGGAACTTGGGCTCGTGCCCCTGGGGGCAGCCGATCTCGGGCGAGGGGTAACAAGCGGCTACTGCTCGGACCTTCTCTCAGACGTCCTGGCCCACGCCAAGTCGGGCGACCTCTGGATTACCCATCAGCGCCACCTCAACGTGATCGCGGTGGGGAAGCTTCGCGATGTCGCGGGAGTTGTTTTTCCAAAAGGGCTTTGTCCGGCTCCGGATGTGGTCGCCCGGGCCGAAGTCGAACGGGTGAACCTTTTTTCCTCGGCCGACACCGCGTACGAGGTGGCGGGGAAGCTCCACCGCCTCCTCCACCCATGAGGTGGTGGCGCGCCGACCTCCACATTCACTCCACCCTCTCTCCCTGCGCAAGCCTTGACATGTCTCCGGCCAGGATCGTGGCCGAGGCGCGCCGGGCAGGGCTTGACCTCATCGCGGTGTGTGACCACAATGCCGCCGAGAACGGCCGGTACGTGCGCCGCCGTGCCGGCGGCAACCCGGCCGTGCTCATGGGAATGGAGATCCAGACCGCCGAAGAGGTCGAAATCCTCGCCTACTTCTCCGACGAGGAGAGCCCGCTCCTCCTCCAGGAGGAGCTCTACGCGACCCTCCCCGACATCCCGTGCGATCCGCACCTCTTCGGGGACCAGGTGGTCGTGAGCGAGGGGGATGAGATCGTGCGCCGGGTGGAGAAACTTCTTCTCTCGCCGGTGGCGCTGCCCCTCGCGGAGGTGGTGCAGCGGGTGGAGGAGCGAGGCGGGTTCGCGATCCCCGCCCATGTGGACCGGGTGCCGGGAGGGCTTTTGGTCGTCCTGGGATTGCTGCCGGAGGGGGAGTGGCCCCTCGCCGCGGAGATCGCGCCGTGGACCGCGGTGGAGGAGGCACGGACGGCCTGGCCAGGGCTTGCGGGACACCCCCTCCTGCGCGGGTCCGACGCTCACTATCCGGTGGAGATCGGGCGGGCGTGGACCGAGCTCTACCTGGCCTCCCCGACGCTCGACGAGCTCCGCCGTGGCCTCCGCGGAGAGGGGGGCCGCGCGGTGCGCCCTGGCCCGGAGCTGAAGGAGGAAATTTGAACGCCACGATCGAACGGCAGGTGCAAGAACTCACGCGCCCCTACGCGGGAAAGCCCTCCGAACTCATCCAGGCCCTGCACCGCGTGCAGAGCACGCTTGGCCACATCCCCCCGGAGGCTCAAACCGCGGTGGCCGAGGCATTAAGGGTTCCCCCGTCCCAGGTGCGGGGGGTGGTTACGTTCTACCACTTCTTTCGCACGACGGCGGGGGGCCGCCACACCCTTCGGCTGTGCCTGGGGACGGCGTGCCACGTGCGGGGAGCGGAGGTCATCCTCAACGCCATCCGCGACGAGCTAGGGGTCGGGCTGGGCGAGACCTCGGCCGACGGGTTGTTCACCATGGAGGGCGTGCGGTGCCTGGGGGCGTGTGGGCTCGCCCCGGTGATGATGATCGACGAGGAGGTGTACGGGAAGCTCGATCCGAAGAAGACGAAGCGCATCCTGCGCGGGATCCGGGAGAACGCGAAGTGATCGAAGATCTGGCGATGCACCTTGCCGATCTGGTTCAGAACTCCCTCCGCGCTGGCGCGCGGGACATCGTGGTCCGTCTTGCCCTTCAGGAAGGAACGCTCCAGATCGTGGTTTCCGACGATGGCGCCGGAATCCCGCAGCACGATCTAGCGCAGGTGATGGACCCGTTCTTCACGACGAAGGAACGAGCCCGGATCGGTCTTGGATTGCCCCTTCTCGCCCAAACGGCCGAGGAAACGGGTGGTCGGTGTTCCGTGACTCCGCGGCATGGGGGGGGAACCGAGGTTAGGGCGCAGTTCCGGTGGGATCACCCCGATCGCCCGCCGTTGGGGGACGTTGTGGAAACGCTTGTCCCGCTTCTCGCCACGAGCCCCGGGGTTGAGTTCACGGTCGAGCTCAGCGATGATCGGGTGACGTGGCTGTTGAGCACGCGCGAGATCCGTGAGCGCCTCGGGGACGTTCCGCTCCACCACCCCGAAGTGCTTTGTTTCTTGGAGAACACCCTCCGCGAGGGCATGGACGCGGCCGGGCTGAAGGAGGAAGGATGAAGCTTGACGAGCTGAGGAAGATCCGGGAGCGCACCGAGGCCGAGCTCCGGCTCCGCGGCGGGACGTCCCGGATCAAGATCGTGGTTGGAATGGGAACCTCAGGGATTGCCGCCGGGGCAAGGCAGACCCTGCGCGCGATCCTGGACGAGGTCTCCCGCCGCGACCTGCGGGACGTGGTCGTGACTCAGACCGGGGAAAAGGGGCTCGCCGCCCAGGAGCCGATCGTCGAGGTACGCGAGCCCACACGCACTACGATCTACGGCGAGGTGGACGAGAGCTTCGCCCGGCGGATCGTGGCCGAGCACGTGGTCAACGGCCGTCCCCCTTCCGAGCACGTGGTGGAAGCGCGGGAGGTGCCAGGTTGATCGCCGTTCGCATCGACGATACTCCGGTCCAGGCCGAGCCCGGGTGGACGATCCTCAGCGCCGCTCGGGAGGAAGGGATTCGCATCCCCACCCTGTGTCACCTCGACGCCCTGTGTCCGGTGGGGGCGTGCCGGCTGTGCCTTGTGGAGATCCGCAATTGGAACGGCCGGCTGGTCCCGGCGTGCGCGACCCCGGTCCAAGAGGGGCTCGACGTGGTGGCGAACTCCAACCGCCTCCTGGAGATCCGGCGCACGATCCTCGAGCTCCTGTTTGCCGAGCGGAACCACATCTGTGCGTTCTGCGTCTCCAATGGGCGCTGCGAGCTCCAGGATCTGGCGACGGAGCTAGGGATGGACCACGTCACCTTCCCCTACCGGTTCCCCTCTCTGCCGCTGGACGCAAGCCACCCCAAGTTCGGGATCGATCACAACCGGTGCGTGCTCTGCGGCCGCTGCGCGCGGGCTTGCTCCGAGGTTGAGGGCGCGTTCACGTGGGGGTTCGCGGGCCGGGGCGTGCACACCCTGGTCGAGGCCGACCTCGGCGACCCGTGGGGGAAGTCCAAGACCTGTACCGGATGCGGAAAATGCGTCCAAGCTTGCCCGACGGGGGCCCTGTTTGAAAAAGGGAAGGTCACGGGCGAACAGAGCAAGCGCCCTCTGCTCCTCGCCGAGGTCACGGAACGGAGGCCCCGTGCCTAAGGTCCGGTTGGCTACGGTGTGGTTCTCCGCTTGCTCGGGGTGCCACATGTCGTTCCTCGATCTGGATGAGCGGCTCTTGGAGCTTGCGACCAAGGCTGATCTCGTGTACTCCCCGATCGTGGACGTGAAGGAGTACCCCGAGGACGTGGACCTCCTCCTCGCCGAGGGCGCGGTCGGCAATAGCGAGCACCGGCACCTCCTTGTGGAGATGCGGCGGAAAACGAGGATCGTGGTCGCGTTCGGGGACTGCGCGGTTACGGGCAACGTGCCCTCCCTGCGCAACCCCCTCCCCCGAGAAGAGGTCCTGCGGGCGGTGTACGGGGAGGGGGAGATCCCCGGCCTTGCGGAGGGGGAGGTCCCCAAGCTTCTTCCCCAGGCGCTTCCGCTCCACGCGGTGGTCCCGGTGGACCGCTTCCTCCCCGGCTGTCCGCCGTCTGCGGATCGGATCTGGAAGTTCCTCCAGGGGATCCTTGCCGGAAAGCGGCCGGAGCTTTCGGGGGCGGACCTGCGCTTCGGATGAAAGGGGGAACAGTGCGCGAGATCAAGGTGCCGGTGACGCGCGTGGAAGGCCATGGTCTGATCACGATCGCTCTTGACCGGGGCGGGAAGGTGAACCAGGCGCGGTTTCACGTCACGGAGGCGCGGGGGTTCGAGCGGTTTTGCCAGGGGCGGACGGTGTGGGAGATGCCGGCCCTCACCGCTCGCATCTGCGGGATCTGTCCCGTGTCCCATCTACTGTGCTCGGCCAAAGCCGGGGACGCGATCCTCGCTGTGCGACCGCCGCGCCCGGCGGACAAACTGCGGCGGCTCATGAACCTTGGGCAGTACGTTCAGTCCCACGCCCTGTCCTTCTTTCACCTCTCCTCTCCGGACCTCCTTCTGGGGTGGGACTCCGACCCCCGGGCCCGCAACGTGTTCGGGCTGGCGGGAACCCATCCCCAGCTCGCCCTCGATGGGATCCGCCTCCGCGCCTACGGTCAGGCGGCCATCGCTGCCCTCGGGGAGAAGACGATCCACCCTGCGTGGGCTACCCCCGGGGGGGCCCTCTCTCCCCTCACCGCGGAGGCCCGCGATCGCCTTGCGGCACAGCTTCCCGAGGCGATGCGCATCGCCCAGGATGCCCTTGCCCTGTACGAGAGAGAGGTGGGAGGGTGGGCCGAGGAAGTGGCCGCGTTCGGGGACTTTCCCTCGCTGTTTATGTCCCTCGTGGGCGAGGGAGGGACCTGGGAGCACCACGACGGACGGATCCGGTTCGTGGACGCGGAGAGGAGCATCGTCGCCGACGGGCTCGATCCAGCGCGGTACTCCGAGTACATCGGCGAGGCGGTCGAGGGCTGGTCGTACCTCAAGTTCCCCTACTTCCAGAGGGAGGGGTATCCGAAGGGGTTGTACCGCGTGGGGCCCCTCGCACGCCTCAACTGCTGCGACCGGATCGGCACCCCGCTTGCTGACGAGGCTCTCGCCCGCTTCCGCGCCGCCGCGGACGGCAAAGCGGTCACAAGCTCGTTCCACTACCACTACGCGCGCCTCATCGAGATCGTGGCCGCCCTGGAAGGGATAAGGGCATATCTGGACGACCCGGAGATCCTCTCCCCGCGGGTGCGGGCCGAGGCCGGGGTGAACGAACTCGAGGGGGTGGGGGTCCACGAGGCCCCGCGGGGGACCCTCTTCCACCACTACCGGGTGAACGAGGACGGCGTGATCGCGTGGGCCAACCTCATCGTCTCCACCGGCCACAACAACCTCGCCATGAACCGCACCGTAACCCAAATTGCCCGCCACTACCTCCACGGACGAAAGGTCACGGAGGGCCTCCTCAACCGGCTGGAGGGGGGGATCCGCGCCTACGACCCGTGCCTCTCGTGCTCCGTGCACGCCGTGGGCCGGATGCCGCTCCGGGCGGTCCTCCTGGGACCCGACGGGGGAACTGTGGACGAGAAGGTGCGAAGCGGATGATCCTCGTGATCGGCCTGGGTCATCCGCTGCGGCGGGACGACGGGGTCGGCCTGTGGGTGGCGAGCCACCTTCAGGAGACGGACGACGTCAAGGTCGTGGGGGCGCAGGACTTGACCCCTGACCTGATCCCTCAGGTGGCGACCGCAGACCTCGTGATCTTCGTGGACGCGCGGGTGGGGTCGGGACCGGTGAGGTGGGAACCCCTCCGCGTGGGGCACCGGCCTGCCCTCACCCACGCCTTCACCCCCCGAGGGCTTCTCTCCTGGGCTGAGCACCTGTTTGGGCGGGCGCCTGAGGCGTGGCTTGTGACCGTACCCGCGCGGGACCTCACGCTTGGGGATGGGCTCTCCCCGGGCACGCGGCGCGCCGCCGAGGCGCTGGTGGGCCGGCTGCACGCGTACCTTGGGAGGAAGGGGCTCTCGTGAGGCGCATCCAGGTTCTCCTCTGCTCGGGGACTGCCTGTCAGTCCTGCGGAAGCGAGAAGGTGAAACGCGCTTTGCTTGACGCGCTCGGCAGCCATGGCCTCCTCGACGAGGTCCAGCTGGTGGAGACCGGGTGCATGGGCCCGTGCGAGCTGGGGCCGGTTCTCCTCGTGTACCCCGAGGGGGCGTTCTATGTGAGGGTTCGGCCCGAGGACGCCCCCGAGATCGTGGGGGAGCACTTCCTCAAGGGGCGACCCGTGCGACGTATTCTCTGGTCTGAAGGGGCCCCCCAGCCCCACGAGATCCCGTTCTTCGCTCACCAAAAGAAGCTCGTTCTTGCCAACTGTGGCACGATCGACCCGGAGAAGATCGAGGAGTACATCGCCGCCGGGGGGTACGAGGCCCTGGGCCGGGTCCTCACCGCGATGCCCCCTGCCAAGGTCACCGCTGAGGTCAAGCGCTCTGGCCTCCGCGGCCGCGGGGGGGGAGGGTTTCCCACCGGGGTGAAGTGGGATCTCGTCCGGTCGGCGCCCGGTACCCCGAAGTACGTGATCTGCAACGCCGACGAGGGCGATCCCGGGGCGTTCATGGATCGGGCCATCCTCGAGGGCGACCCCCATGCTGTCCTGGAGGGGATGGCCATCGCCGCCCATGCCGTGGGAGCATGCCAGGGCTACATCTACGTCCGTGCCGAGTACCCGCTGGCGATCCACAGGCTCGAACTTGCCCTCCGTCAAGCCCGCAAGCTCGGGGTGCTTGGGTCCAAGGTCTTCGAGAGCGAATTCTCCTTTGACATCGAGCTCCGCATCGGAGCGGGAGCGTTCGTGTGCGGTGAGGAAACGGCGCTCATCGCCTCGATCGAGGGCCGGCGGGGCGAACCCCGGCCTCGGCCTCCCTACCCGGCGACGAGCGGCCTGTGGGGGAACCCCACCCTCATCAACAACGTCGAAACCTTCGCCAACGTCCGTCACATCGTCCTCTGCGGGGCCGAAGCATTCGCCGCGATCGGGACGGAGAGGAGCAAAGGAACGAAGGTGTTCGCCCTCGCGGGAAAGGTGCGAAACACGGGCCTCGTCGAGGTTCCGATGGGGATCACCCTCCGCAGACTCGTGTTCGATATCGGGGGCGGGGTCCCAGCCGGGCGGGAGTTCAAGGCCGTCCAGATCGGCGGCCCGTCCGGAGGGTGCCTCCCGGCCTCTCTTCTGGATGTCCCTGTGGACTACGACTCCCTCACCCAGCACGGGGCGATCATGGGTTCAGGCGGGGTGATCATCCTCGACGATGCGACGTGCATGGTGAACATGGCGCGATTCTTCCTCGAGTTCACCGCCGACGAGTCGTGCGGGAAGTGCGTCCCGTGCAGAGTGGGGGCCCAGATGATGCTGGGGATCCTCGACCGGATCGTCGCCGGGGAGGGACGGGAGGAGGACCTGGGGCGCTTGACGGAGTTGGGAGAGATGATGAAGCACGCGTCCTTGTGCGGCCTTGGGCAGACCGCGCCCAACCCCGTGCTCTCCACCCTGCGCCACTTCCCTGAGGAGTACGAGGGCCACATTCGCGACCGCTCCTGCCCGGCTGCGGTGTGCCCCAACCTCGTCCGGTACGTGGTCGTGCCCGAGGCGTGCCGAGGGTGTGATGCTTGCCGGCGGGCCTGTCCTACCGGGGCCGCCCAAGGGACGGCCGGGAAGCCCCCTTACCGGATCGTGGATGAGCTGTGCATCCGGTGCGGGGCGTGCGTCGCCGCTTGCCCGTTCGACGCCGTGGGGAAGGAGCCGCGGTGAAGGAAGATCCGATGACGAAAGAGGCCATCGCCTCCCGTTACAGGCGCTCGCCGGAGGCCCTTCTTTCCCTTCTCCACGACCTGCAGAGGGCCAACCACGGGAACCTGTTGACCCCAGCGGACCTTGAGCTCGCTGCAGCCCACGTTGGCGTCCCCGTGTCGGCGGCGCGTGATGCGGCGACCTTCTACTCCATGTTCAGCCTCCGCCCGCGGGGGCGGCACATCGTCCGGCTGTGCGCGTCCCCTCACTGTCACCTCGCTGGGGCGTGGTCGGCCCTCGACGAGCTCCGGAGCCTCCTTGGGGCCGACATCGGGGAGACGACCACGGATGGCCTGTTCACCCTCGAGCTCACGAGCTGCCTTGGGGTATGCGGGGTGGCGCCGGTGATGATGATCGACGATGAGGTCGTGGGAAACCTCACCCCAAAGCTCATACGGGAAGCCCTCGCCCGGCACGAGGAGGGCCGATGAGGATCGCGCGAACCCATGTGCTCGTGGGGGTGGACGACGAGGCCCGGCTTGCCGGGGTAGACCGGGTCCTTGCCGCCCTGCGGGCGGCGATTTCGCACTCTGACCTTGAGGCCGAGGTCCAGGTGGTGGAGACGGGGTCGCTTGGGGTCTCCGGACGAGGGGTTGTGGTTGCGGTCCAGCCCGATGGGGTGTACTACGCCGAGATCACGCCCGCGGACGCGAGAGAGATCGTCGCGGAACACCTCCTCAAGGGGCGCCCTGTGGTGCGGCTGCGTCTGCCGACGACTGCGCCCGCGGCCCGGCCGGCGGAGGTCCTCGGCCGCCAGACGCGCGTGGTGCTTGCCAACTGCGGGGTCATCAACCCCGAGCGCATCGAGGAGTACATCGCCGCTGGAGGGTACGAGGCGCTGGGAGCCGCGGTCACCACGATGACTCCCGAGAACGTCCTTGACGTGGTGAGAAAGTCCGGGCTTCGGGGACGGGGAGGAGCGGGGTTCCCCACGGGGATCAAGTGGTCCGCGGTGCGCACCGCCTCCGACCCGGAGCGGTACGTGGTGTGCAACGCCGACGAAGGGGAGCCGGGAACGTTCAAGGATCGGCTGATCCTCGAGGGCGACCCGCACAAGCTCCTCGAGGGGATGGCCCTCGCTGGATACGCGGTCGGGGCCAACGTGGGCATCATCTACGTCCGCGGGGAATACAAGCTGTCCATTGCCCGCGCCGAGCGGGCGATCGCCGACGCCCAAGCCCTGGGAGTCCTCGGGACGCGGGTGTTCGACACGGACTTCTCGTTCCGGGTTGAGGTCCGCCCCGGGGCAGGCGCCTACGTGTGTGGAGAGGAGACGGCGCTTCTGGAGTCGCTGGAGGGGAAGCGGGGCTGGCCGAGGATCCGCCCCCCCTACCCCGTGACCCATGGGCTGTGGGGAAAGCCGACCGTGGTCAACAACGTGGAGACCCTGGCCAACGTCCCGGACATCGTGCGCCGGGGGGCAGAGTGGTACCGCACCCTTGGCACCCCTACCTGCCCGGGGACGAAGGTGTACACGGTCCTCGGCCACGTGTGCTACCCGGGGTTGGTGGAGGTGGAGATGGGCGCCCCTCTTCGCGCCCTCGTCTACGAGCTGGGGGGCGGGCTTTTCCCCGGCCGATCTCTGAAAGGGGTCCTTGTCGGGGGTGCGGCGGGGGCGTTCCTTACGCCCCGCGAGCTCGACACGCGGCTTGACTTCGACTCCCTGGCCGAGCGGGCGGCGGCCCTTGGGTCCGGGGCCGTCCTGGTGATGGACGGGTCGGCGTGCATCGTGGACATGCTCGGCAGCGTCCTTCGGTTTTTCCACCACGAGTCCTGCGGCCAGTGCGCCCCGTGCCGCGGGGGGACCGAGGCCCTCGTCCGCCTCATCTCCGCGTTCCAGGCGGGCGGCGGCGAGGAGCGAACGCTTGACCAGATGGTCCAGATCGTGGATACGATGCGAGCCGCTTCTCTGTGCCCTCTCGGGCAGTCGGTGGCGCTTCCTGTACGCACCGCCCTTTCTGGGTTTGGGGATGAGTTCCGGTCCCATCTCGCGCGCACCTCCTGCCCGCGCTGCGAGGAGACGGTGCGCGCCCTCGCCTCGGCGGAGAGATGAAGCTCACCTTCGCCGGCGCCGCAGGCACGGTCACCGGCTCCTGCTTCCACCTCGAGGCCGGGGGGAAACGGATCGTTGTCGACTGTGGGATGTTCCAAGGGCCAGCGGAGCTCGAGGCCCGGAACCTGACCCCGTTCCCGTTTGATCCCCCGGAGGTGGACTGGCTTCTCCTCACCCATGGGCACCTCGACCACCTGGGGCTCGTTCCCCGCCTCGTGCGGGAGGGTTTCCGCGGCCGCGGGGTGTGCACGCCTCCCACGCGGGACATCGCCCACGTCATGCTCATGGATGCGGCGCGCATTCAAGAGGAAGAGGACGAGGCCGCCCTCTACACCGCCGCTGACGCCGTGGCCGCCCTCGACCTCTTCCAGGCCCAGCTCGAGTACGGTGAAGACCTCGATCTGGGCGGAGGGATCCGTGTTCGGTTCCACGACGCGGGCCACATCCTGGGGGCAGCGTTCGTGGAGGTCCAAGCGGAAGGGAAGACGATCCTCTTCTCAGGCGACCTCGGGAACCGGGGCAAGCCCCTTGTTGAGGACCCTTCCTACCCCCCGAAGGCGGATATCGTGGTCCTGGAGTCGACCTACGGCGACCGGGAGCATCCTCCTGTTGAGCAATCGGTGGCTGCCCTCCGCGACGTGATCGTGGACACCCTTGCTGCGGGCGGGAATGTGGTCCTCCCGTCGTTCGCCCTCGAGCGGACGCAAGAGGTCCTGTATATCCTGTTCCGCCTGTGGCGGGGGAAGGAGATCCCGGCGTGCCCGATCTACCTTGACTCTCCCCTTGCCACTCAAGCGACGCGGATTTTCGAGCGCTACACCGAGCGGTTTCCTGTCCCAGCCCGACGCCTGTTTCGCCGCCAGGAGGACCCGTTCGACTTCGAGCTCCTCGAGTACACCCTCACCCGCCAAGCCTCAAAGAAGATCGCCGAGGACCCCGGCGCGATCATCATCGCCGGCTCGGGGATGTGCACGGGAGGGCGGGTGCTCTACCACCTCCGCGACAACCTCCCCCGTCCGGAGTCGGCGATCGTGTTCGTGGGGTATCAAGCCATGGGGACCCTCGGTCGGGAGATCGAGGACGGTGCCTCCCGCGTCGAGATCATGGGCTCCATCGTCCCGGTGAGGGCGGGGATCCACAAGATTGAGGGCCTGTCCGCCCATGCGGACCTCCCGATCCTCGTGGATTGGGCCCTCCACGCCGATCCGGAGGAGGTGTTCCTCGTTCACGGGGAACCCCCCGCGTTTCAGTCCCTTGCCGAGCGCCTGGGGGCGCAGGGCTACCCAGCCCACGTCCCGGGTTGGCACGAGACGGTCACGCGATGAAGATCGCGATCCTGGGGATGCTCGCTATGGACCTCGTCGCGGGGGTGGAGCGGCTTCCCCGGGCGGGAGAGGCGGTGCCGAGCTCCGGCCTCCGACGCGAGCCTGGGGGTACAGGCGCCCGCCAGGCGCTTGCCGCCGCCCGGCTCGGGGCCGAAGTCACCCTCTGCGGCCGGGTGGGGGCGGACTCTTTTGGCGAGGAGATCCTCGCCCTCCTCTGCGGAGCCGGGGTCAACGTCGCCTTGGTGGAGCGCGTTTCGGATGTCCCCACCGGCGTGTCGCTCGTGCTCGCCGGGCCCCAGCACCGCCTTGCTGCCCATGCTCCGGGCGCGAACGGGACGGTGGACGAGCGCTGCATCGCCCGCCTGCTAGCGCCGATTCGGGAGGCCGAAGCCGTTCTTGTGGACCCCTCCCTCTCGACTGCTGCCGTGGCCGCCCTTCTTCGGGGCTTGCCGCCGGCCCATCCGGTGATTCTCTACCCGCTCCCCGCTTCGGAACCTCCTCCCTTGCCCTGGGAGCGAGTTCGCTGGGCGGTGGGGACCTCCGACCGGCTGGCTCTGCTGACCGGTGGGACAGCTAACCAAGACGATGCGGCCCGGTATGGGCAGCCGTTCCTTGCGCGCGGGGTCCAGCAGGTCGTGGTCACCGCTAGCGGAGGAGGAGCGTACCTGGTGGAAGCGGCCGGGGTCACCCAGTTCCCAGGCTCGGGGGCACGCGGCGAGGCCGACCCTGCGGCGTTCACGGCCGCCCTCGCCGTGAAGCTGGCCCAGGGACGTGGGCTCTACGAAGCCGTGGGGTTCGCGAGCGCGGCAGCGGCACTTGCGGACGCCCGGGGCGGCGCCACCCCTGTCTACCCCACTGCGGCCGAAGTGCATGAGTCCCTCTCCCGGTCCGTGCCTGGCCGCCCCGTGCGGTAAGGGGCCGGGGACCCGGCACGCCTCACGCCCGATACGAAACTGGTTCCAGTCAGCCGGTTCCTCACATCGCCGATGAAGAAACGGGTCCTGGGCGCGAACCCAGGACCCGTTTCTTTTCTCGTTCGATGACCTGCTACTTCGCGACTTCCACGCGGTCGATCACGAGATCACAGTTGTAGTCGAAGATCGTCAGCGTGATTCGTGGCTGAAGGACCCGGCGGTTCGCGAACGCGTAGGTCACGACAGAGCGGCAGTCGTCGGCCTGCCCGTCGCCGTCGAAGTCCCCCTTCTTGACGTCACGCGGGGACACGATCTGAATCCGCAGGTCTGCCAAGACGTTGGAGTCTATGTCAATCGTCACCGTGTCCGCGGTGCCATCGCCGTCAGCGTCGGTGAGCCACAGCCGATCGTCGGCCGTCTGATCGAGGTCAAGGTCAGCGACGAACGCCTGCGGGAAGCTCTGCGGATCGTGCGGGAAGGTACCTGCCGCGACCTCATCCTCGTCCGCGAATCCGTCTCCATCTGTGTCCACCGGTGTCTTCACCACCGGACGCACGATCGGGATCAGTTCCGTGTTACACGGGTCAGAGTCCAGACCGTCAATGAACCCGTCGGAGTCGGAGTCGCGGTTCGTTGGGTCGAGCACTGGGACGAAGCGAACGTAGAAGTCTACATCGTCCTCATCAATGAGGCCGTCCCCGTCATTGTCCACGCTGTCCACGGGGTCCTCATCGGTCAGACCATCGCCGTCGTTGTCGAGGTTGATGAACAGGAGCTGGGTGCAGACCCAGACGACCTCCGGCCCATCGAGGATCCAGTCGTTGTCCGTGTCATGGTCGAGGGGGTTCGTGGGGTTGAACGGGAAGAACGCCGGCGGGTTCGCCTGCCCACGCCGCTCCGCGAAGTCGGTGAGCCCATCGTGGTCGGTGTCCGGGTCGCAGGGGTTGGTCTCGGCCGGGTTCGGAATGGGCGCTCCGGGGATCGGACCGTGGTGGACGTGGTCGAAGTCGCTCTTCAGGAAGTCGAAGTGGCCGTCATGGTTCACGTCCTCTTCCCCGTCGAGGAGACCGTCCTTGTCTGAGTCAGGGTTAAGTGGATCCATGCACCCACAGACGGACTTGGTGTTGTTCGCCGCCGGGTATACGACCGTGATCGGTCGTCCGAAGAAGTCCGCGGCGGGGATTAGACTCTGCCGAGAGACCGAGAACGAGAGGCGCTCGATCCCGTCGCCGACTGCGTCGCCGTCCGTGTCGGGGTTGTTGGGGTTCGTCTCGTTGAGATTCCAGGTTCCGTTGCCATCCTCGTCCTCGCCGATCCCCAGCGG
>JBBIQN010000029.1:0-19554 GCA_037442305.1 Candidatus Bipolaricaulota bacterium | reverse complement strand
GGGACCGCCCCCACTTCGGGTCCAAGGGGTTCCGGGGCTTGCCTCGGCTGTAGAACGAGAACCAGGGTGACCCCCGCAGCAGCGGTTGCAATCCCCAGGACAACCCACCGCACCTGCTTGTCCAACCCTCCCACTGCATCCTCCCCTCGAGGGTCCGGTCTACCCGACCGCCCCCGCCTGAACGCCGGCCAAGCGTGCGCTAAGCTACCCCCGATGGAACTGCCCCGTTCGTTTGGGATCGTGCTTCATCCCACGAGCTTTCCCGGGCGGTGGGGGATCGGGACCCTGGGCGCAGAGGCCCGGAACTTCCTTGATTGGCTTGCCGTGGCCGGCGGCCGGTGGTGGCAAGTGCTCCCCCTGGGGCCCACCGGGTACGGGGACTCGCCGTACCAGCCCTTCTCCGCATTTGCTGGGAACCCGTACCTCCTCGACCCGGAGGAGTTCCTCGCCTGCGGCTGGCTGCGGGAGGAACGTCCTCCACCGGCTCCCGCGGAGCGGGTGGACTTCGGGTGGATCTACGCGACGCGATGGCCTCTCCTCCGGCGGGCGTACGCGGGGTTCGTTCGCCACGCCGCGCGGCGGGAGAAGAGGGAGTTCCGACGGTTCGCCCGCGCGGAGAGAAGCTGGCTTTCGGACTACGCTTGGTTCATGGCCCTCAAGGCCCGGTTTGGGGGAGACCCCTGGCCCACGTGGCCCCCAGAGCTTGCCCGGCGTGCCCCGCGGGCCCTTGCCGCCGCGGGGCGGGTCCTCGCCGCGGACATCGCGTTCCACAGTTGGACCCAGTGGCGGTTCCAGCTCGCGTGGGACGAGGTGCGGGGCTACGCTCGTGAGCAGGGGATCGGGGTCGTGGGCGACATGCCGATTTTCGTCGCCCACGACTCGGCTGACGTGTGGGCCCATCCTGAGCTCTTCCATCTCGACGAGCGCGGGGACCCTCTCGTGATCGCCGGCGTTCCCCCCGACTACTTCAGCCCGATCGGCCAGAGGTGGGGGAACCCCATCTACCGGTGGGACGTGATGGAGAGGGACGGCTTTCAGTGGTGGACCTCCCGCCTCGCTCACGCCCTCCGGACCTGCGACCTCGTGCGGATCGACCACTTCCGGGGTTTTGAGGCGTACTGGGAGATCCCCTCAAGCGAGCCGACCGCTGTCCACGGGCGGTGGGTCAAGGTCCCCGGAGAGAAGCTTCTGTCCGCGGTTCGATCTCAACTGGGCGACGTCCCGGTCCTCGCCGAGGACCTCGGGGTGATCACGCCCGAGGTGGAGGCCCTCCGCGACCGGTTCGGGCTTCCCGGGATGCGGGTGCTCCAGTTCGCGTTCCAAGGGGGAGACGACAACCCCCACCTTCCCCACAACTACCCCTCCCACGGGCGGGTCGTGGCCTACACCGGAACCCACGACAACGACACCACGCTCGGCTGGTTCCGGAACGCTCCTCCTTCCGAAAGGGAACGGGCGCGCGGATACCTCTCCCCGCACGGGATTGGGGTTGACCGGGACGAGGACGCGCCGTGGGCGCTCATTCGCCTTGCCGTGGGAAGCCCGGCGCGGCTCGCGACGATCCCCCTCCAGGACATCCTCTCCCTCGGGGACGAGGCGCGCATGAACCGCCCTGGCCGGCCGGAGGGGAACTGGACCTGGCGGTGCCCGTCCGGGGCGCTCACCGCCGCCCTCGCGGGGAGACTGCGCACCCTGGCGGCGGAGTCAGGACGGGTTGCCCCGTCCGGCTCGGTCCGGTAGCCTAACCCACGCATCCGACACGTAGAAGAAGGAGCGACGATGCCTGAGAAAAACGACCTTATGGACAAAATCGTCTCGCTATGCAAGCGGCGGGGGTTCATCTTCCCCTCAAGCGAGATCTACGGGGGGATCGGCGGGTTCTGGGACTACGGCCCCCTCGGGGTTGAGCTCAAGCGCAACGTGCGCGAGGCGTGGTGGCAGGACATGGTGCAACGCCACGACGACGCGGCCCCGCCCCCGGGGATGCCCTCCGCCTACAGCATGGTCGGGATCGAGACCTCGATCGTCATGCACCCCCGGGTGTGGAAGGCAAGCGGGCACTATGACCTCTTCCAAGACCTCCTCGTCGACTGCCGGCAGTGCAAGGCCCGGTTCCGGGCCGACCAGATCGCGACAAGCCAGTGTCCCGTCAAGCCCTCCAAGCGCCCTGGGGAACACACAACCTGCGACCTCACCGAACCCCGCGAGTTCAACCTCATGTTCAAGACCTACGTCGGGGCCCTTGTAGATCCGGAAAGCGAGGCCTACCTCCGCCCGGAGACGGCCCAGGGGATGTTCACGAACTTCCGCAACGTCCTTGCCACCGCCCGAGTGAAGCTTCCGTTCGGGATCGCCCAGATCGGAAGATCGTTCCGCAACGAGATCACCCCCCGCTACTTCACCTACCGGTCGCGGGAGTTCGAACAGATGGAGATCGAGTTCTTCTGCCGCCCAAGCGAGTCCCGGCTGTGGTACGAGTACTGGCGGGACCGCCGGTTCCGGTGGTACGTTGCCCTTGGGCTATCCGAGGATCGGCTTCGGCTCCGCGAACACAGCCGCGAGGAGCTCAGCCACTACAGCTGCGGGACGGCGGACGCGGAGTACGCGTTCCCGTTCCTGGAGGAGGGCGAGTTCGGGGAGCTCGAGGGGATCGCCCACCGCGGCGACTTCGACCTCCGCAGCCACATGGAAGGGAAGCTCGTCCGCCGGGGAGAGGAGCTCGTGGTGGAAGCCGGGCCCAACGGGAAACCCCGCCATCCCGGAAGCGGAAAAGACCTGTCCTACTTCGACGAGGAGACGAAGGAACGGCTCATCCCTCACGTGATCGAGCCCTCGGCAGGGGTGGACCGGTCCGTCCTCGCCTTCATCTGCGAGGCATACGCCGAGGACGCGATCCCCGACGAGAACGGCACCCCCCAACCTCGGGTGGTGCTCAAGCTCCATCCGCGTCTAGCCCCGATCAAGGCAGCGGTGTTCCCGCTTGTCCGCAAGGACGGGATGCCCGAGGCTGCCCTCGAGATCTACCGAGAGCTGAAGCGGATCTGGAACGTGGACTACGACGACAAGGGCTCGATCGGCCGCCGCTATCGGCGCCAGGACGAATCGGGGACCCCGTTCTGCATCACAGTGGATGGGCAGACCAGGGCGGACGGAACGGTCACCGTCCGCGACCGGGATACCATCGCTCAGGAGCGGGTGCCGATCGCAAACCTGGTCGGGTTATTGCGCGCGCGACTTGCCTGCAGTTAGCAACCGCCCCCTCCCCCGCCGACACCCCCGGACGCCCGCTGTTGACCCCAAGGTGAACTCCACTATACTCGCCACAGTCGCTTCCAAAAGCGAAGCGACGAAGGAGGCGAGGTCACGTGAAGGAGAAGAAGGTCGACAAGCCGAAGTCGCCCAAGAAGCCGTGCGGTTGCTGCTAGTCACATGCGATCCCGGCACTGCGAGAGGTCTCTGCGGAGAGGTGTCGGTGCGCCTGCATCCCTTCCAGGGAAACGGAAGGGACAGGCTGTCTTGATTTGACGGCGTCCGCGAAACCCACTATGCTTGCCTCTGGCGTTGACGAGAGCCGGGAGGCGTACGGAAAACGGGGGAAGCGAACACAAAAGGAGGAGATACCCGTTCAGACCAGCGCTAGGCGATGGCCCCCCCCGCATCCCTAACAAGAGACGCCGGAACCGGTGGGTTCCACATCGCGCAACCCCTAGAGCTGGGTGTGAAGGGAAAGGAGGCTTATGACGAGGAAACACGTAACGCAGTTGATGGGCCTTGTTGCCTTGGGCGTGGTGCTCGGGATCTTGGCGGGGTGCGGTGGCAGTTTCAAGTTCGCCACGGCGACCCTTCCCGGGATCTCCGTCCCCGCCGGGAGGTCAGGGAAGACCGAAGTCACCTTGACCCGCGAGAGGTTCGAAGGGGAGATCAGCTTCTCCCTCACCGGCGCGCCCACGGGTGTGACCGCGACGTTTGATCCGACGAAGACGGACAAGAAGGGGACGAAGACGACCCTGACCCTGGCCGTGGCCGCCACGGTTGCCCCCCAGAAGTACCCGCTCAAGGTCGTTGCCACAAGCGGCAAGCTGAAGAAGGACATCGCCGTTGAGCTGACGGTGCTGGTGGCGCCGGACTTCTCCATGGCCCCAGCTCCGGCTGCGCTCACCGTGAGGCAGGGCGCGAGCGGCCCGGTCACGGTCAATCTAACCCGCAACGCCACCTTCACCGGAGCCGTGGCGCTGACCCTCGAAGGCGCTCCGGCCGGAGTGACGGGGACGTTCAGCCCTGCCTCGGCCACCGGAGCAACGAGCACCCTCACCCTCAGCGTGGCCGCAACGGTTCCCGCGGGCCCCTACACCCTCACCATCCGGGGGAGGGGCGATGGGATAGACAAGACGGCCCGGGTGACCCTCACGGTAGAGGCGCTCCCTGGGTTCAGCATGAGCGCAACGCCCACCGCGATCGAGGTGAAGCGCGGCCAAGCGGTCACCGTCACGATCAACATCCGGCGCGTGGGCGGGCTTGCTGACCCCATCCAGCTCGAAGTGGAGGGAGTCCCCACTGGGGTGACGACCACGTTTGAGCCCAACCCCGCCACGGCGGACACGGCGACCCTCAGGATCACCTGTGGAACCACTGCCGCAGCGGGAACCTACCCGTTTCGCGTGAGAGGAACGGCCGGGACCATCTCCCAGACCACCACCGTGAACCTGACCATCGCGCCGTAAGCGCAAGCCACGGTTCTGCTCGGGGGGCGACGGCGCGTCGCCCCCCTTCTCTTTCTGGAGGGCCAGATGCTCTGCGGAGATCGCGTCCGATTGCGGGCGATCGAGCGGGAGGATATTCCGACTTTCGTCCGGTGGTTCAACGATCCAGAGGTGCGGCAGCACATCTTGATGTACGAGCCGATGTCGCTGGCCAAGGAAGAACGGTGGTTCGAGGCCCATCTCGACCGGAAAGACGAGGTCATCCTCGCCCTCGAAGCCCGGATCGAGGACACCTGGACCCACATCGGGAACCTAGGCCTTCACAAACTCGACTGGAAGCACCGCAGCGCCGCACTCGGGATCGTGATCGGGGAGAAGGGACACTGGGGGCGTGGGTACGGGGCGGAGGCCATTCAGTTGATGCTCCGGTTCGCGTTCCACGAACTCGGCCTGCATCGGGTGGAGCTCGAGGCGTTCGCGGGGAACGCCCGTGCCCTCCGCTGCTACGAGAAAGCGGGGTTCCGGTCGGAAGGGACCCGCCGTCACGCGTTCTACCGCGACGGTCGCTGGATTGACGTACACGTGATGTCCGTCCTCGAGGCAGAGTTCACGGCCGCGCACCCTCCCCCGGGGCACGACGTGGGTTGAAGGGGCGGGGTTAGCCGCTGAACCAGCGGGTCCAGGAGCGGCGGAGGACCCGCGCTTCCCGAGCCAGGACCCGCGCCAGCCGGTGGGGATCGTGCTTCACCGTCTGCTTTCCTTCGATCTCCACGATCTCTAGAAGCGGCGCGCGGATCACGCGCATCCCCAATGCCCGCACTCCCCGCAGGTCATCCCTCACCGGGACGCTCCCCTCGCTCCGGTACCGGGTGAGGATCTCCTCGGGCGGCCGCTCGGTATTCACCACCACGGCGTGGAACCGCCGCAGGTTCACGTACTCGGAGAGCACGCGCAAGTGATCGCTTGCCGCAAAGCCGTCGGTCTCTCCGGGCTCGGTCATGATGTTCATGATCACGATCTTCTCAGCCGGAGACTTGGCAACCGCCTCCGAGATCCCGGACACGAGAAGGTTCGAGAGGATGCTTGTGTAAAGGCTACCGGGACCAACGAGGATCAAGCCTGCGCGCGAGATCGCCTCGAGGGCTACGGGGTAGACCTGCGCAGGCGCGGTCAAGCCAAGTCGTCGGATGGGTCCATGCGCCGCGGTGATCTCTGCTTCCCCAACGACCCGCCGGCCGTCGGCGAGCTCGGCCGCGAGGTCCGTGCGGTCCAAGGTCGCGGGGACGACCTTCCCGCGCACGGACAGAAAGTAGCTCGCCTCCTCCACAGCCCGATCGAACCCTCCCACAGCCTGCTCCATTCCGGAGAGGAGGATGTTCCCCAACGAGTGACCCGCCAACCCCTCGCCGGACTTGAACCGGTGCTGCATGAAGCGGGCCATCCGCGCCTCGTCTTCCGCCAGAGCAAGAAGGCAGTTCCTGACATCGCCGGGGGGAAGCACATCCAGCTCGGTGCGCAACCGGCCCGAGCTCCCCCCGCTGTCCATCACCGTGACGACAGCAGTGAGGTTGGCGGTGTAGGACTTGATGCCGCGGAGGAGGGTGGAGAGGCCCGTTCCTCCCCCGACGGCCACGATCGAGGGGGCCGCGCGCAGGATCCGTCCTTGGTACAGGGCTTCGGCCACGGACCCCCCGTGGCGAGGGGAGACGGCGTGGAGGATCGCCCGCACCGCACACGCCATTCCCACCACCGCCCCGACAAGCCCCACCCCCAGCACGGCTGCCCCGAACACGGGCCGCCACACAAAGGGCAACCGGCGAAGGACAAGGGTGTACAAACCCCGCATTCCCTCATCCCCAACCAGGCACAGCGCCCCAAACGCCACAAGCGCAATTCCACCGAGGGCGAGGAAGAACCAGCGCTTCACGCCCATCCCCGGAAGGAGGAGCTTCAGAATCGGGGGGGCTCTCATCCCCACTCCACGCGCACCCCAGGCCCAAGCAGGGCCAACTTCTGGCCGAGCTCAGGGCAAGGCTGGATCCCATACCGCGCGCCGGCCTCCACCACCAGCGCCCTCTCTCCCTGGCGCACCCGCAACCGGGCCGCCACTGGGCCAGGGTGGTCGGCGAGGATGGCTCCCAACCGGGCCGCGTTCTCGGCTGTGACGAGCTCAAGCGGAAGCTCGATCCAACAGCCCCGAGGAGATCCCTCGGGCCGGCCGAGGGGCTCGATCTCGAGGACGTGCAGACGCCGGGCCCCGTTCCGTTCGCCCCATCGCACGCGCACTAGCAGAAGCTCCCGCTCCTGAACCAGTGCTGCCCTCGCCCCGTACAGGCGAGAGCTCACCACCACCTCCCCCTCCCCGGAGGCGTCCTCCAGGGCCACAAACGCCATCGGGCCCTCCGGGGTCGGTACCGTCTTCACCGTCCGCACAAGCCCAGCAACGGAAAACGGACGGGCCTGGGCCTCGGCGTCGGCGAGGGGGACCACTCCCCGCGCCCGGAGCTCGGCAGCATAACCGTCGAGGGGGTGCCCGGAAAGGTAGAGGCCGAGGAGGTCTCGCTCAAACTCCAGGAGCGTCTCCCGGGGAAACTCGTCTTCTCCGACCGCGAGCTTCGGGGCAAGCTCCTCGGCGTCGAAGAACGAGTGTTGTCCGGACACGCGCTGGGCGCGGGTGATCTGGGCGAGCCTTATCCCCTCGCACGCCAGAGCCATGAGCGCTTTGCGGGGAAGGCCAAACCGGTCCATCGCCCCGGCCTTGATGAGGCACTCCACAGCCTCGCGGCTCACCCGCTCCGGGTCCAGGCGTTGGCAGAAATCAAAGAAGCTCCCGAACCCTGCCCCGCGGGCGGAGAGGATCGCCTCCACCGCGCCTACCCCTACGTTCCGGATCGCGCCTAGCCCAAACCGGATCTTCTCCCCCCCGACCGGAGTGAACCCCAGGTCCGACTCGCTTACGTCCGGAGGGAGGACCGCCAGGCCCATCCCCCGGCACTCCTCGATGTAGGCCGCCACCTTGTCGCTGTTGTCCTGAACCGAGGTGAGGAGGGCAGACATGAACTCCGTCGGGTGGTGAGCCTTGAAGTAGGCCGTCCAGCAGGTGATGAACGCGTACGCGGTCGAATGAGCTTTTACAAACCCATAGCGGGCGAACTTCTCGATGTCGGAGAAGATCTGGCGCGCCTCATCGTCCCGGATCCCATTGCGCACGCACCCGTCCACGAACCGGGACTCCATCTCCGCCATCTCCGCCGGCTTTTTCTTCCCCATCGCCCGGCGAAGAAGGTCGGCCTCCCCCAGGGTGAACCCGGCCAACCGCTGGGCAAGGAGGAGGATCTGGTCTTGGTAGATGGGGAGCCCATAGGTCTCGGAGAGGACCCCTTCGGTCGCGGGGTGGGGGTAGGTGACCGGCTGCCGGCCGTGCTTGCGCTCGATGTAGTCGTCGAGGATTCCCGAGTCCAACGGCCCCGGACGGTACAGAGCGAGGATCGCGACCAAGTCGCGAAACTCCGTTGGTTCCAGCCTCCGGATGAGGGCCTTCATCCCGGGGGACTCGAGCTGGAACACCCCCGACGTCGCTCCCGACCGGATGAGCTTGTAGGTTGCGGGATCGTCGAGGGGAATCCGATCTAGGTTGACCCCCGCCCCGCCTTTCTTCTCCACGAGCCGCACCACGTCGTCAAGAAGCGTCAAGTTCCTGAGACCCAAAAAGTCCATTTTGAGGAGCCCCACCGCCTCCACGTCGTGCATGTCGAACTGGGTCACGAACTGGTCTTCGGCCAACCGCAGCAGGGGCACGAATCTCTCCAGCGGCTCCGGACCGATGACCACGCCCGCGGCGTGGGTGGAGGCATTGCGGAGTTGCCCCTCCAACCGGCGGGCAATCCCGAACAGGCGCCGCGTTTCCTCCTCCCCCTCGGCCAGCTCCCGCAGGGCCGGGACCTGGTCGAGGGCCTGGGAAAGCGCCATCCCGAACGGCACGAGTTTCGCGATCCGATCCGCCTTCTCGTAGGGCAACCCCAGCACGCGGGCCACGTCACGGACCACGGACCGCGCTGCCATCCGATCGAACGTGGCGATCTGGGCAAGGTGGTCCCGGCCGTAGCGCTCGGCGACATAGCGGATGACCTCGTCCCGGCCTCGGACGCAGAAGTCAATGTCGAAGTCGGGCAAGCTCACCCGATCCGGATTCAGGAACCGCTCGAACAGAAGTCCGAACCGGAGCGGGTCCACCTGAGTGATCCCCAACGCGTAGGCCACGAGGGACCCGGCCGCCGAGCCGCGCCCCGGACCAACCGGGATTCCCTTCCCTCGCGCGTAACCGACGAAGTCGGCGACGATGAGAAAATAGGGGGCGAGGTCCATCCGCGTGATCACGCCAAGCTCGTAGGCCAGCCGCTCCTGAACTGCGGGCAGGAGGGGATCGCCGAACCGCCTCCGCGCACCCTCCCACGCGCGCCGGGCGAGGTCCTCTCCCGGCGGGTGCTCGCCTGGGTACCGCGGCAGAAGCCGTCCCCCCAGATCCAGGTCGAGCTCGCACCTCTCGGCCACGGCAAGCGTGGCGGACAGCGCCTGGGGGATCTCCCGGAACCGCGCCTCCATCTCTTCGGCGGTAAGGAAGTGGTATCCGTCCCCGTCGAACGACCGGGCATCGGGATCGGAGAGGCGTTTGCCAGCCTGGATGTTGATGAGAACGTGGTGCGGCTCCCGGTCCGCCGGGTCGAGGTAGTGCACGTCGGCCGTGGCCACAACGGGGAGGCCTAGGCGCTGGGCAAGAGCCATCTGGTCGTGCACAAGCGCTCGCTGCCTCTCCAAACCATGATCCTGAAGCTCGATGAAAAACCGGCCGGCGAAGATCTCCCCGAGGCGTCCTGCGGCGGCCGCTGCCTCCTCTTTTCTGCCCTGGAGAAGGAGGCGCTGTACCTCGCCGGACTCGCAGGCGGAAAGGGCGATCAGCCCCGCGCTGCGCTCCGCAAGGAGTTCCAGGTCCACCCGCGGCTTGTAGTAGAACCCCTCGGTATGGGCGCGGTTCGCAAGGGCAAGGAGGTTGTGCCAACCGCTCCTGTCCATCGCCAGGAGGACGAGGTGGTACGGATGGCGGCTCCGAGAAGGGTCGCGGGAGCGACGTGAGTCCGGGGCCACGTAGATCTCAATCCCCAGGATCGGCTTGACTCCCCGCTCTTTGGCCGCCCGATGGAACTTGATCGCGCCCGAGAGGTTCCCGTGATCCGTGAGGGCGAGGGCGGGCATTCCAAGATCGGCGGCGCGGGCGACGATCTCCCGCACGCGCCCCATCGCGTCGAGGAGCGAGTACTCGGAGTGCACATGCAGGTGAACGAACGACATGTCACCTCCGCAGGATGACGATCCTCTCTTCGTCAGGGAACCCCCACCGCAGCCTCAAGCGGGCTTCGCGTTCTATAACGGGGGACAGGGCCGCCGCGGCCAGTTCCCGCCGCAGGGAAAACACGTCCTCGTGAATCGCGGCCTGTTGAGCCTGGAGGCGGTGCAGCTCGGCCTTGGTCGCTTGGATGAGGTAAATCCTCGATCCGAAGATCCAGCCCAAACCCAGAACCGCCAGCGCAACCAGGGCGAGGGGAAGATACCTCCTACCAGGGCCACGTTGCCATGGGCGGGGCATAGGTGTCCTCGATCCGCAGAAGCTCGTTGTACTTGGCCACCCGCTCCGAGCGGCACAAGGAACCCGTCTTGATCTGCCCGCATCCCGTGCCCACCGCGAAGTCGGCGATCGCCGTGTCTTCGGTCTCGCCGGAGCGGTGAGAGATGATGCACCCGTAGCCCGCTTCCCGTGCGAGATCCATCGTCTGCAGGGTTTCCGTGACCGTTCCGATCTGGTTGAGCTTGATCAGAATCGCGTTGGCAACCTCCCGCTCGATCCCTTGCCGTAGGCGCTCGGGGTGGGTCACAAAGATGTCGTCCCCCACAAGCTGGACCTCCTCGTCCAGCCGGCGGGTGAGGAGTTCCCACCCCTCCCAGTCCTCCTCCGCTAGCCCGTCCTCGATGGACACGATCGGGTACCGCTTGACCCAGTCCACGTACAGATCGACGAGGTCGGCTGCCGATCTCTGCCCCTCAAGAGCGTACACCCCCCGGTCAGGGGAGAAGAACCCCGTTGCCGCGCAGTCGAGGGCAAGCGCCACATCCCGCCCCGCCTCGTAGCCCGCGTCCGCGATCGCCTGCACGAGGACTCGTAGGGCTTCCTCGTCCGCAGGAAGGCGCGGGGCGAACCCGCCCTCATCGCCCACGGCCACGGAATGCCCCTTGCCCTTGAGGATCTTCCGCAGCGTGTGGAACACCTCGGCCCCGTACCTCAGGGCCTCGGCAAACGACGGCGCCCTCACGGGGACGATCATGAACTCCTGGATCGCAAGTCCACTGTCGGCGTGGGCACCGCCGTTGATCACGTTCATCAGCGGAATGGGTATCCGCCCCGATCGCGCTCCCCCAAGGTATTTCCATAGGGGAATGCCCAGCGAAGCAGCGGCAGCTTTAGCGCAAGCAAGGGACACAGCGAGCGTCGCGTTGGCGCCGAGGTAGGACTTGTTCGCCGTCCCATCGCGCTCGATGAGGAGTGCATCGATCTCCTCTTGCCACAAAGGGTCCCTCCCGATGATCTCTGGGCCAACGATCTCGTTCACGTTGCAAACGGCCCCCTGGACGCCCTTCCCCAGGTACCGGTCATCCCCGTCCCGTAGCTCCACAGCTTCGTACGTGCCGGTGGAAGCACCGGAGGGGACCGCAGCCCGAGCCTCGGTCCCGTCCTCCAGCGTGACCTCCACCTCTACGGTAGGGTTACCACGGGAGTCGAGGATCTCCCGTGCCCAAACGTCCTCGATCAAGTTCATGGCATCACCCGAATGGAGTCTACCGGAGGGGCCGGGAAACGGCCAGGAAGGATGTCCGCGAGGAGGCCTACAGCCGGCCCCGCAGTCGGGGGTCGAGGGCGTCGCGGAGGCCGTCACCCAAGAGGTTGAACCCTAAGACAGCGAGGGCGATCGCCGCCCCGGGGAAGATCGCGACATGGGGAGCCACCCGGATGTACACCTGGCTTCGGCCAAGCATGGTTCCCCACTCCGGAGTCGGGGGTTGGGCCCCGAGGCCCAGGAACCCCAACCCAGCCGCCCACAGGATGGCTGAGGCCATCTGGAGCGTCGAGAGGACGATGAGCGGAGCGAGGCAGTTGGGGAGGATGTGGCGGCGAATGATGGCGAGGTTACTCGTTCCCACGGCCCGGGCCGCCTCAACGAACTCCCGCTCACGGAGCTCCAGCACCGCCCCCCGCACCACGCGCACATAGGTGGGGACAAACGAAATGCCCACCGCAAGCATCGCATTCCATAGCCCCGGCCCGAGCACAGCCACGACCATGATCGCAAGTAGGATCCCCGGGAAGGCCATCACCACGTCCACGGTCCGCTGGGTAAGGATGTCCAACGTGCCGCCGTAGAACCCGGAGATGGCCCCGATGGGGGTCCCCACGACAAGGCCGATGCCCACCGAAACCACAGCCATCATCAGCGAGACCCGCGTACCGAAGATGATCCTGGACAGGAGATCTCGCCCCAGCTCGTCTGTCCCTAGAAGGTAAGTCGGCGACGGCGGCTTCAACTTGTCCCGAAGTGAGAACCTGAGGGGATCACGGGGCGCGAGGTACGGGGCACACGCTACTGCGACAAGGCAGAGCAAGATGATGACCAACCCAACGATCGCCAGTCGGTGCTTCCCCAATCGCGTCACAAGCTCTCTCATCGTCTACTCGTATCGGATCCGCGGGTTGGCGATCCCATACAGGAGGTCTACCCCGAGGTTGATGAACACAAACGCGCCGGCCACAACGATCACGGCCCCCTGAACCACCGGGTAGTCACGGGCCAAGATCGAGTCCACCATCAACCTCCCGATGCCCGGCCAGTTGAACACGGTCTCCGTGAGCACCGCACCCGAAAGGAGCGCCCCAAACCGCAGGCCAATGATCGTGACAATGGGAATGAGGGCATTCCTCAGGGCATGGCGAAGCACGACCCAGATCTCGCGGACCCCTTTGGCGCGGGCGGTGGCGATGTACTCGTGGCGCAGAACCTCGAGCATCGTGGACCGGGTGAACCGGGCGATAAGGGCGATCGAGGAAGCGGCGAGGGTGACCGAGGGGAGGATGAGATGGGCGAGGGTCCCCCTCCCCGCCGCGGGAAACCACCCTAGCCGGACGGAGAAGAGGAGCATCAGCATGAGCCCGAGCCAGAACACGGGGGCCGATAGCCCCACCAGGGCCGCGACCATGCTCGTGTAGTCGAACACGGAATAGGGCTTGGCGGCCGAGACCACCCCGGCCGCGATCCCGAACGCCATCGCCAGAAGCAGGCTGGCGAGGCTAAGCTCAAGGGTTGGGAGAAACCGCTGTGCCACCTCCGCCGCGACGGGATGGTTGGTCCGAAGCGATTTCCCGAGGTTTCCCCGCACAAGATCCCCCACGAACCGGATGTACTGAATGTGAACAGGTTCGTCCAATCCCATTTCCTGGCGCAGGCGTTCCACCATCTCCTGGGTGGCCTGGGCCCCAGCCAAGGTGAGGGCTGGATCGCCCGGAAGCATTCGCACCATCCCAAACACAAGGAGGGTGACCCCAAACAGGGTCGGGATCGCGAGGAGGAGCCTCCGCACCGCGTACTGAATCATCGCCAGGAACGAGGGGGAGGGCCGCCGGTCTCGGCAGGCCCTCCCCAACCCGGTTCAGTCTACCGATCGATCCACGCCTTGTGGGCGAGGATGTACTCCCGCGGATGGTGCACCAAACCCTTGGCCATCGTGCGCTGGGCGTTGATCTGGCCTTCGTAGTGGAGGAAGAGCCAGGGTGCGTCCTTCCAGATGAGGGACATAGCCCGAGCGTACAGGTCTTTGCGGGCCCCTGGATCGGCAATCGTCCGCGCGGCCTCAAGCAACGCGTCCACCGTGTCGTTCTTGTAGTAGCTGCGCGCCGAGCCCACGGGCACCCACTGGCTGGAGTGGAGGAGGGAGAACAGGCCGTAGTCGGCGTCCAGGGTTACCGTGCCCCAGCCCAGCATGTACATGAGGTGGGTCGATTCCGCCACCGGCTTGTTCATGAACGCGAGGTACGCCGCCCACTCCATCGTCACGAGCTCTAGCTCGATTCCCACGTCTCGGAGGTAGGCCTGGATCGCCTCGCAGATCGCCGCGTCCATCACGTAGCGGCCGGTGGGGTGGTGGAACGTGACCTTGTAGCCCTTGGGGATCCCCGCGTCCTTGAGGAGCAGCCGGGCCTTCTCCGGATCGTACTTGTAGGGCTCCTGGGGAGTGTACCCAAAGATGAGGGGCATGATCGGAGCGTTCGATGCGCCGCCCGCGCCGCCGAGGATCTCCTTGACGATCGCTTCCTTATCCACCGCGTAGTTGAACGCCTGACGCACCCGGACGTCGGTGAACGGGTACTTGGTGACGTTGAACCCGATGTAGATCGTGCGAACGCCCGGCAGGTTCACGACCTCAACGCCCCTCACCTTGGCCACCCGCGGGGCGTCCATGGGCGGAACACGCATGATCGCGTGGACTTCGCCGGTCTCGAGAAGCACGAGTCGGGTGGCGTCGGAGGGGACGATCCGGAACACGACCGAGTCAAGGTACGGCTTGTCGCCCCAGTAGTCGGCGTTCTTCACGACCCGCACGTATTCTCCGCGGACCCATTTGTCGAACTTGAACGGCCCCGTGCCCACGGGATCCATCACGAATTGCCCTGCGGGGAGGGCCGCGAGCTGCTTGGGGCTCAGCATCGCCACGAAGTTGTGGGACAGGTGGGAAAGAAGCGGAGCGAACGGCATGTCGAGGTTCAGACGCACCGTGTACTCGTCCACCGCGTCCACGGTCTGGACCCGCGGATAGAGGAGGAAGGCAAACGTGGCCGTCCTGAACCGATCGAGGTTGGCCTTCACCGCCGCGGCGTCAAACGGAGTCCCATCGTGAAACTTGACCCCTTTGCGGAGGTTGAGAACCACCGTTTTCCCGTCCTCGGACACCGTCCAGCTTGTGGCGAGCAGGGGCTGGAGCTTGAGCTGCTCGTCCATAAGGATGAGGGTCTCCGCAATGTGGGTAAGGACCATCCCTGCCGGAGCCGAGGTGATCCTATTGGGATCAAGGGCTTCGGGGTCGGTTCCGAACGCGATCACCATCTCTCCGCCCAGCTTGGGAGTTTGTCCCAATCCGGCGATCCCGAGGAACACCAAACTCACGACCGCTACCAACACCTTTCGTGCCATCAGTGACCTCCCTAAGTCGTTCGGGGAATTGTGCTTTTCTCAGACCCGTCTTTCTTTTCCTTCTCACCCCCCCGCGCGGCCCGTCTCGGAGATGGCACTGCCGCGCCTCTCTCGGCCGGACGGGGATTATAGCGGGGGACGCGAGCGCCGGCCACGGCAGCCCCGGCGTCCACCACGGTGGCAAACGAGGGCCCGGCCCTCTTCGGCCGGGCCCCTCCCTAGCGGTTTCCCAGGGACTACATCCCCTCGAGGCCCCCGATCGTCCACGGGAAGAAGACCAGCCGCATGAACTCGCTGAACGACAGGGCGTAGCCGACCTGGAAGTTCAGCGAGGGCACAAGCGTGCGGCGGTCTCCAACCTCGGGAGATCCCACCACAAACGGGTTCAGCGGCGGGTTCACCCCCCGTTGCCGCAACCGCACGAAGCCCGGTGAACGGTCCAAGACGCCATCCCCGTTGGTGTCCAGTTGCAGATCCATGTAGACGCAGGCGACGAGGTCGTTGGATCCAATCGGCCGCGTGTCTCTCACCTGGAACGAGTGGCTGATTCGGCCCGAGGTCACCGAGCCCTCGAATACGATTCGCCACCCCTCGCTCACGGGCTCCGGAACAAGCCCCAGCGGGACCGGACCCGCTTCCGTGGATACGTTGATGAACTGCCCGGTGGTCCGGAGCTCGATCCGGTAAGGCCGCGGCGTGGTCCAGGCAGTGGAACCGTTGATCGTGATCCGCCACGTGTCCGTGCCCCACACGTAGATTCCGGGCACGGTCATCGCCGGCATTCCGGGAAGTCCCGCCACCACCACAACGACCGGCTGGGTCAGCTGGCCCGTGGCCCCTTGGTTATCCGTGACGAACAGGGTCGCGGTGTACGCCCCGGCTGCCGCATACGTCCACGCAACGACCGGTCCCATGACGTCCACGATCCCATCGCCGTTCAGATCCCAGGCGTAGGCGACGATGCTCCCGTCCGGGTCGTAGGAGGTCGTGCCGTTGAACGTGACCGCGGTCCCGGCGGTGGGTGAAGCTGGGCTGTACGTGAACTGCGCCACCGGCGGCCGGTTGATGACGATCGCCGCCACCGTGACCGGTTGCGTCGTGGTTCCAGTGGCGCCGAGGTTGTCCGTAACCCGGAGGCGCACCGTGTACGTCCCCGCCGTTGGGTACTGCTGGAACACGATCTGACCCACGGCGTCGAATACCCCGTCGTTTTGGAAGTCCCACTGGTAGTTGGCGATCGTGCCGTCGGGATCAGACGAGGCGCCCGCGTCGAACCGGACCCAGTCCCCGGGCCGCGGGGAAGAGGGCGTGTACGCGAAGCGAGCAGTCGGGGGTTGGTTTACGGCGACCACCGCGACGGGGCGTGTCGTCTGCCCTGTGGCTCCCAAGTTGTCCGTGACCCGGAGAAGCACGTTGTACGTTCCGGCTGCGGGGAACGTCCACGTCGTGCTGACACCCGTCCGGTCGAACACACCGTCCCCGTTGAAGTCCCATTGGTAGTTGGCGATCGAGCCGTCGGGGTCATAGGAGGAAGCGGCGTTGAACAACACGGAGGCCCCTGGGGCGGGACTGGCCGGCGTGAAGGCGAACTGAGCCACCGGCGGCTGGTTAGCCGGCGCAGCCGGGGCCAGGACGAAATCGAGGGTCCGGGTTCCCCCGGCGACAAGGTACACCCGCGCCACGTAGTCCTGGAACCCCGTCTTGCGGACGAGGACGTCGTGGAACCCTGGGACGAGGTTCAGGGTGCGCGGGGTGTACCCACGGAACACGCCGCCGACGTAGAGCTTGGCCCCAGCGGGCGAACTCCGCACGACGAGCGTGCCGTAGCCCGGCGAAGGTCCAGACACGATCTCGAAGCTCGTGAAGTCGAACGCCCGCTGGGTCGGCTCGGGGACAAGGCCCAGAGCCTGCACCTGCCAGCTCTCAGGGTCCGACCCCAAAAGCGGGAACGGGGTGCCAGGGGAGTACCCAGGGAACCCGCTCACGGGCTGCGTGCTGGCCATGATCTGTAGCCACTCTGTCCCCAACGGCGGAGCCACCCGGAACCCATACCCTTTCCCTGGACTGGGGATGGTGTGGGTCCCAGCCGGGAAGTAGTTCTGGGGCTCGTAGTAGTTGGGGAGGATTTGGGTCACAGTGCGATCCGGGGCGATGTCCCAGATGTACACGTACGCCGGCCTGTTGAGGGTGAACGTGATCCGCACGTACTCATTGAGCGCGTAGACAGGCTTGTCCGTCGTGATCGTGACCGTGAGGTCACCTGCCGGAGGCTCGACCACGATCCCCAGCGGTTCCACCTGACCCAAAGCCGAGAAGCCGAGGGCCAGCACGAGAACGAACAACCACGCGTTCCTCGCCATGCGCTACCTCCTTTCGACCTGAAACACCCGCCCCGCGATCTCCTGGAGCAACCCCAGGGTGAGGGCGGGCAAGATCGAATCCACCATGCTCTTTGCGAGCACAGGCCCACCAAGTTTGACCAACCGGTCACGAACGAACACCTCCAGGGGATCGGTTTGCAGCTGAGGATCGAGTTGCCAGTCTGCTACAGCCCACGCGATCTCCAGGACGAGCCGGTCCTGAGGGAGAACCACTCCCCCCGGCGCTTGAGAGCCCCGTCCGATGACACCGTAACGGAGCAAGACCTCTTCCGTGGCCACCAGGGCGTTGTACCGCGCCCGGAGTTCGTACTGAACGAGCTCCCAAGGCGAACCCATCCGCAGCCGCATGAGGACCCGGTTCATGAGAGAGGACGCGGCGCCCGTGTCCACGATGATCCCCCGGGCGAGGGCGTCGTGGAACACGACCAGGGCCTCCTCGGCCTGGGGCGGGGGCAACTCCGCCAATCGCTGAAGGAGCTCCAGCGCCCCCCGCGGGGTCGCCCGTCCCGCGGCCAGCCCTGCTCCGAGCACGGGAGAGAACGCGGCCTTGAGCTCGGCAGAGATCGCCATCGTCTGTAGGAACGAGAGCACGGCGTCCGGCGAAGGGGAGGGGACCTGGGCGCTTGCCCCCACCGCGAAGACGGCCAACCCCACCAACAGGCCCTTCATTCTCCGTCGCCTCCGATGTACCTCACGGAAACGTACTTCCCAAACGTGCGCAGGTACTCGGCCGCGAGCGGGTCCTGACCCACCCAGCGGCCGTCCACGAGGTAGGCGTACTCGTACCTTCCCGGAGGAAGGGCCACCGTCACCTTCCACACACCGTCTCCATCGTGGTCAAAGAGCGCAATCGGCTGCCAAGCGGAGAAGTCCCCCACCACCGCTACGGCCTTCGCCCCTGGGGCGGCCACGGTGAACAGGTCTGTCGCTGCGGCGGAGAGCGCGTTTGGATTGAGGAAGAGACCCCGCCCCGCAAATATCCCCGCTGCAAGGGTGACCACCCCCCCGACCACCGCCCACCCCAGCCCAATCCGGGTGTCGGCGAGGGAAGCCATCGCCCGTGTCCACCACGGAGAGCGCACCGCCGGTCGAGCCAAGCGGCGGACGACCCGGCCCTCCAGGCCCTCCAGGACTGGACGCCCCCCCTCGATCTCGCGCGTCACCGCGTCACGAATCCGCCGCTCCAACTCATCCCGCGGCATCCCGGATCACCCCCCGTGCCGTAAGTTCGGCCCGCACCAGGGCCCGCGCCCGGTGGAGCCGCGTCTTCACCGTGCCCAACCGCAGGCCAAGCACACCCCCGATCTCCTCAAGCGGCAGATCGTGCCAGTACCGCAAGACGAGCGGGGCCCGGTAGGATTCGGGAAGGCCCCACACCGCCTCGCGCACGCTACGTTCCATGTCCTCTTGCCATACCATGTGGGCAGGATCCGCGGTCCACACCTCCTTGGGCAGCGGATCCGGGCGGCGTCTCCGGAGCGCGTTCTTGGCGACGTTCGCCGTCACGGTGAACAGCCACGTCGAGAACTTGCGCGAAAGATCGTACCGGTCCAGCCGCTGGTAGGCGCGGACGAACGCGTCTTGCGCGGCATCCTCGGCATCGGCGCGGTTCCGGAGGATCGCCACCGCGATCCCGAACGCCGCCTCTTTGTACCGGCTCACGATCTCCCCCCACGCTTCCAGGTCGCCTTGGAGGCTCTTCTGGATGAGTTCGAGTTCCCCGCCTTCCACCCTTCCTCCTTCCGTGCCAATATACACCGATCGGGAACCCGGAGTTTCGCCCGGACATTTGTCCGCCCACCGAGGGACGGAACCGAGGTGGGGAGTTCGTTGTAGTCCCGGTGGGGGAACAGGGATCGGGCTACGCTTGGCGTAGCTTGCACTAAAGGAGGTCGGTATGCGCAGGATCTGGAAGATGGGGTTTCTCGTGGTCTTGGGGGTAGGGGTCGGGGGATGCCAGTGGCTGTTCCAGCCGCCCCAGGCGGTGCTCACGGCCACCCCCGCCTCGGGAACGGCCCCGCTGAGCGTCACCTTCAGCGCGGCGGGGTCAACGGGGAACATCGTTTCGTTCACCTTGGACTTCGGCGACGGCGAAGACTTCCCAGGGACCGACATCACGGCGGGGGTCAACCACCCCTACGAGACGGCCGGCATCTACACGGCCACGTTGACCGTGCAGGACAACCG
>JBBIQN010000028.1:0-19562 GCA_037442305.1 Candidatus Bipolaricaulota bacterium | reverse complement strand
CCGCTCCGCTAGCTCGATGAGCGAGACAGATCCGCTTTCCCACCCATCCACCTAGGGGGCATCCCAGCCCCGTGTACTCCTTGCACAACGTGCTGTCATCCTGAACTTGGAGCTCGTTCCATAGAACACGTGAGTAGTGGGGGATTTGGCGCACACCGTATATGCCGTAGTGCCGTAGTTAGGGGTGGACGGTTGCGCTCCCAGGGACGGTCGCTATAATGACGCTCCGGAGCGTGATGGGATGGCAGCAGTGAAGATGGTGCTACAGATCGCGTTTCTCGTGGACGCTCTTGCCCTGATCGGCGTCGTCCTCCTCCAGATGTCCGAGCACGCCTCGATGGGCGGCGCATTCGGGTCGGGGATGTCCGGCACCGTGTTCGGCCGGGACGTGACGAAGGACCCCAAGAAGCTCGCCACAGGAATCCTCGGCGGGGCGTTCCTCGTCCTCGGCCTCCTTCTCGCTGTCCTGCCGCCTGTCGCGTAAGGGGACCCCGTGCCCCTCGTCGAACTCCGCGATCTGCACACCCACTTCTACACCGAAGACGGCGTCGTGAAGGCCGTGGACGGCGTGTCGTTCGCGATCGAGCCCGAGCGCACGTTGGGCGTGGTCGGGGAGTCGGGGTGCGGGAAGAGCGTGACCGCTCTGTCCATCATGGGGCTCGTCGCCATGCCGCCGGGGAAGATCACCGCCGGAGAGATCCTCTTCCACCGTAACGGTCATCCGGTGACCCTCACCTCGCTCAACCCCAAAGGACGCGAGTACCGCTCGATCCGGGGAAAAGAGATCGCGATGATCTTCCAGGAGCCGATGACCTCCCTCAACCCTGTGTTCACCGTCGGCTACCAGATCATGGAGGCGATCCGCCTCCATCAGAAGGCGCGAAAGAAAGAGGCACGGACGAGGGCGATCGAGGTCCTGCGCCAGGTGGGGATCCCTGTCCCCGAGCAGCGCGTGGACGAGTACCCCCACCAGCTGTCGGGCGGGATGCGCCAGCGGGCGATGATCGCGATGGCCCTGTCCTGCAACCCCTCGCTTCTCATCGCCGACGAGCCTACCACCGCGCTCGACGTCACGATCCAAGCCCAGGTCCTCGACCTGATGCGCGACATCCAACGAGAGTTCCGCACGGCGATCATGTTCATCACCCACAACTTGGGCGTGGTGGCGGAGATGTGCCAGGATGTGGTCGTGATGTACCTTGGGAAGGTCGTCGAGCAAGCCCCGGTGGGGCCACTATTCCACGAGCCCCGGCACCCCTACACCCAGGGACTCCTCCACTCCATCCCGTCGCTCGCGACGCGGAAACAGAGGCTGGAGCCGATCACTGGGGTCGTCCCTGACCCACTGGACGCTCCACCCGGGTGCCCATTCAACCCGCGATGCCCCCACGTGATGGAGGCCTGCACGCGGGAGATGCCGCCCCTGCGCGCGGTCGCCCCGGAACACGAGGCCGCGTGCTGGCTCTATAAGGAGAAGGCGTGATGGGCCAACCCATCGCCGACGGCGTTCTCCTCCAGGTGAAGGGCCTGAAGAAGTACTTCCCCGTAAAGAAAGGGGTGTTCCGGCGCACGGTGGGTTGGGTCAAGGCCGTGGACGACGTGGACCTGTTCATTCCCCAAGGAGAGACCCTGGGCCTTGTCGGAGAGTCCGGATGCGGGAAAACGACGTACAGCCGGGCGATCCTCCGCCTGATCGAGCCCACCGCGGGCGAGGTGTGGTTCCGCTCCAAGGCCCTCGGGGCCACGGTGAACGTGGCCCAGGTTAACCGGCGTCAAATGAAGCTTCTACGCCGGGAGATGCAGATCATCTTCCAGGACCCGTACTCGTCTTTGAATCCGCGGATGACGGTGGGGGCGATCGTGGGGGAGCCCCTCGTCGTGCACCGAGTGGCGCGGGGACAGGAGATGCGCAACAGGGTCGCCAAGCTCCTGGAGGCGGTCGGCCTCAAGCCCGAGCACATGCGGCGCTATCCGCATGAGTTCTCCGGAGGCCAGCGCCAGCGGATCGGGATCGCGAGGGCTCTCGCCCTCGAGCCCCAGCTCATCGTGTGCGACGAGCCGGTGAGCGCGCTCGACGTCTCGATCCAGGCCCAGGTGTTGAACCTCCTCGAGGACCTCCAGGACCAGTTCGGGCTCACGTACCTGTTCGTCGCCCACGATCTATCCGTGGTGAAGCACATCTCGGACCGGGTGGCGGTGATGTACCTCGGGGTGATCGTCGAGCTCGCCCCCACCGAGACCGTGTTCACCCACCCCCTCCACCCCTACACCGAGGCCCTCCTGTCCGCTGTGCCGGTGCCGAACCCGGACTACGAGGCGGACCGGATCCTCCTCCAGGGAGACGTGCCAAGCCCGGTGAACCCGCCCAAAGGGTGCCGGTTCCACCCCCGCTGCTCGTACGCGAAAGAGATTTGCTCCCAGGAGATCCCGAAGCTCGTGGATCACGAGGGCGAGCACTACGCCGCCTGTCACTTCGCGACCTCGGTTGCGTTGCGCGGGGTCAAGGTGGCGTGAAGGTCCTCGTCGGGACCACGAACCCCGGGAAGCTTCGCGAGACCCTGTCCATCCTGGGGGACGTCCCGGGGATCGCGTGGCTCACTCCCACGGACGTCCCGTGCCCGGAAGTCCCCGAGACAGGGACCACGTTTGAGGAAAACGCGATCCTCAAGGCGCGCTCTCTCGCCCTCGCTACCGACTATCCGACGCTTGCCGAAGATTCGGGCCTGGAAGTAGCCGCCCTTGAGGGAAGACCTGGAGTGCACTCCGCCCACTACGCCGGCGAAGCCCGGGACATCATGGCGAACAACAAGAAACTCCTCGCGGAGCTCTCCGGGATCCGGAACCGGGCTGCGCGGTTCCGCACCGTGGCCGCGCTCTCCCTCCCCGACGGCCGAGTGTGGACTGCCGAGGGAACGCTCGACGGAACGATCGCCGAGGACCCTCGGGGGCAGGGCGGGTTCGGCTATGACCCCCTGTTCATCCCCACGGGGGAGAGGCGCACCCTGGCCGAGATGACGGCTGCGGAAAAGAACGCCCTCTCTCATCGCCGGCGGGCACTCGACGGGCTCAGGCCGCATCTCGTCGCCCTCACTCAAGGCACGGACCCATCGCGGGACGCGTAAGACGCGCGTCCCCAGCCCCCCGGCTACCCCGGCCCCGCGAACGGGCAGCCGCCACCTCAGCGCAGAGGCAGGACCACCCGGCGCAGTCCGTCGAGAAGCACCGTGGCGTGGACGTTCCCTACGTGCCTCCACGCCTCGAGGCCGTCCGAGCGGAGGACAATCGTAAGGGGCACGCCTCCCACACGGTACATGGACCGAAGCGCGGCCTCCTCCGGCCCGTCCCAGTCCGTCAGGTCAGCCCTCAGCCGGACCGTCCAGGAAGCCCCCGCCACGACCTCGGCATCGTGGAGCGCCCCGTCCTCGAACGCTTGGCACGGGCGGCACCAGTCCGCGGTGAAGTAGAGCAGGATCGGCTTCCCTTCGGCCCGCGCCGCGGCGAGGCGCTCCGGGGAGTACGGCTGCCAGACAACGCCGTGTTCCGCCCGGTCCCTGGGCTCGTCGGTCACGAGCGGCCCCGGCGCCCCGAACCGACTGACGGGAACGCCCTCCGGGATGACGACCTTCTCCGCAGGGATCTCCCCGTGGGGGTCGAACGCCTCCACGCGGACGGTCCGGATCCCGTCCCGAACCGCACCGGGGGGCGCAGCGATCTCCGGCTGCTCGTACTGGAGGACCTCGTAGGTCACCCGGTCCACCCACCACCGCACGACGCGGGGCTTGTCGAGGACGGCCCGAGGCTCGCCGGTGATCCGCCACACCGCCCGGTCGCCCAGGACGTCTTCGTCGAGCCCGGTGTACCGGGCTCCGAGCCCCAGCCCCAGCACGCCCCCCAAGGCCACCATCGGCCGGAGTTCAGGTGGGAAGGGAAAGAGCGTTACTCCCCGCCAGCGGCCGTCGGCAACGGTGTACATCGCCCCACGCTCGAGGTCCCACACCGTCACCGACAGGGCGGGGACGCGCCAGACGTCCGTGCTCTCGATTCGGAGGACCGGATCCGAGTACCACACCTCGGACACGCTTTCGCGGCCGTACGCGCGTTCGGCCGTGCGAAGGTAGAACGAGGTCAACATCCCGTACCTTGTCCAGACCTCGTCCATGATCCGCTCCGCTTCCGGCGAGCGGGGGGCACGCACGGCCACGTCTGCTCCAGGGGGGAGAAGGAAGACCTCCTCCGAGATCTCCACGCCTGCGCGGAACTCGCGGAGGACGTAGACCATGCGCAGCCCCAGGGACTCGGTCTCCGTCTTCACCACCTGACGGGACTCCTGGTCCACCCACACCCGGACCGAGACCCCCAGCCCGGCAGCTTCGCCCCGCCCCTCCAGCACCCAGGTCGGTGTTCCGTCGAGGTCGTCCTCCCCAACCGAAGTGAAGACGACCGCGCCCGAGACGTACGGAAGGAGAGACCCGAGTTCGCCCCAGCTGAGTTCAATCTCCTCGTCCACCCACGACCCCGCCAGGGTCCGCACGAGCTGGCGCCCCGCGGCAACATCCGCGATCAGAACGCTCATCGAGAGCGAAGGCTCCCCTACCGCCGTCACATCCACGAAATCGAACTCGAGCCGGATGCGCGGATACGACGCCCAGACCCGGAACGGGACCCGGGTGGTGTACAGGCCGAAGTACTCGAAGGTGACGTCGCCGACCGCCTCGTAGGAGAGAAGCCCGGCGTTCGCCTCCTCGATCTGGGTCAGGAGTTCGTCGAGGTCGGGCGTTGGCCCGCCGCAGACCACCAGCGCCGCGGCGGCGAGAAGGGCGGCTCCGATTCCGATTCTCCTCGTCATGTGCCACCTCCCCTGGGCGGAGTATAGCGCCACCGCCCCGCCCATGGCGACGGGAGCCTCTTGCCCGCGGTTCACCCTTTCTCTCTCACCCCCAGGCGGGAGAGGGTCGCCTGCCTGCCGCGCCCGCGGCGCAGGCAGGGGGTGAGGGAGCCGAGAGCGCTCTCGGGGCCTCGGGAATCACCGCGACGGAGGCTCGGCAGGGGGGAGGGAGTTCGTGAGATCCTCGAGGAGCTTCTTCTGCTGGCGGGTGAGCCTACGCGGCACGAGCACCT
This sequence comes from Candidatus Bipolaricaulota bacterium, assembly GCA_037442305.1. Lineage (GTDB taxonomy): Bacteria > Bipolaricaulota > Bipolaricaulia > Bipolaricaulales > Bipolaricaulaceae > Bipolaricaulis. The sequence continues at coordinate 14,444 of JBBIQN010000028.1, read as the reverse complement.
TCATCCGCACCCGGAGATCGCCCCGGCGGCGGCCGCGGGGCATGCCTTGCCCAGGAACAGCCAACACCGCGTCGGGATCCGTGCCCGCAGGGACCTTGAGCTCGGCCTCGCCGTCCAGGGTCGGCACCTTCACCGTCCCTCCCAACGCGAGTGTTCCGTAGTGAACCGGTAGCTCCACCTCCAAGTCCTGGCCCCGGCGCTTGAACACGGGATGGGGCTGGATCTCCACCGTGACGTACAGGTCCCCCGGCGGCCCCCCGGCCACGCCGGCGTTCCCTTGCCCGGCGAGCCGGAGGCGCGCCCCATCCTCCACCCCCGGCGGGACCTCAATCGTGATCTCCGCCTTCTCCCGCACGCGACCTTGACCGCCGCAGCCTTGACACGGGGATTCTGGGAACTCGCCTTGCCCCCCGCACTCTGGGCAGCCTCGCACGTTCACGAACATCCCGAACATCGAAGCTTGTCGGTACTCGATCTGTCCGCGGCCCTTGCAGCTTGGACAGGTCTTGAGCTTGGTCCCTGGAGTCAGGCCCGATCCCCCGCACCGAGCGCAAGAAAGGTAGCGAGCCACGGTGGCGCGGAGCTTGGCCCCGAACGCCGCGTCCTCCAGGGACAGCCGCACCCGGTACTCGAGGTCCTCTCCCCGCTGGGCCCGCCCGGCCCGGTCGCGGGTCCGAACGCCCTCCCCGAAGAACATGCGGAACAGATCGTCAAATCCCTGGCCGCCGAAGGACTCGCCAGACCCTCCCTGGGTCCGCCGGAAATCGCCGGGCCCGAAGTCGAACCCTTGGTCCGGGCCAGCGTGCCCGAACCGGTCGTACTGGGCTCGCTTCTGTGGGTCAGAAAGGACCTCGTAGGCCTCGGCGATCTTGCGAAACTTCCTCTCCGCCTCCTTCTTTTCCCCTTTGTACGTGTCGGGATGACACTCCTTGGCTAGGCGGCGGAAGGCACGCTTGATGTCGTCGGCGGAGGCCGCGCGTTCGACCCCGAGGGTCTGGTAGTAGTCCTGCGGCACCGCCTACTCCTTATCCTCCTTGTCGTACGGGATGTACTCGCCCTTTCCCCGCTCGCTCGTGTCGCTGTGCGTGGCCTGCCCTGCTTCTTGGTACGCGGCAGCGGCCACCTCCCCGGCCAGGCGGCGGACCTCTTCCATTCCCGCCCGAACCGCCCCTGGCTCGGCCCGGCCGTCGAGCTTCTCCCGCAGCGACCGGAGCGCCGCCTCGACCTCGCCCCGCTTCGCAGCCGGGACCTTGTCCCCGAGCTCCCCAAGGGACTTCTCCACCGAATGAACGAGGGCGTCCGCTTGGTTCCGGGTCTCGACCTCCTCGAGTCGCTTCGCGTCTTCGGCGGCGTGCTCCGCGGCGTCCTTCCGCATCCGCTCGATCTCGGCCTCGGTCAACCGCGACGTGTCCTTGATCTCGATCGAGGACGACTTCCCGGTCGCTTTGTCCTTCGCCGTCACGTTGAGGATCCCGTCGGCGTCGATCTGGAACGTGACGTCAATCTGGGGCACGCCCCGGGGAGCGGCCGGGAGATCCGTGAGTTGGAACCGGCCGAGGGACTTGTCGTCCGCGGCCATCTTCCGTTCCCCCTGGACGACGTGGATCTCAACCTGGGTTTGGAAGTCGTCGGCGGTGGTGAACGTCTTGGTCCGCTCGACGGGGATCGTCGTGTTCCGCTCGATCAAGGGCGTCGCTACCCCGCCCAGGGTCTCGATGGATAGGGTGAGCGGCGTCACGTCGAGGAGGACGAGGGATTGCATGTCCCCCGCCAACACCGCGGCCTGGATCGCCGCTCCCAAGGCCACCACCTCGTCGGGGTTGATGTCCTTGTTCACCTTCGCCCGGCCGAACTTCTCCGCCACGAGCTCCTGGACCTTCGGGATGCGGGTCGAGCCGCCGACGAGGACGACCTGGTCAATGTCCTGGGCGCTCTTCTTCGCCGCCTGGAGCGCGGCATCCACGGTGCGCATCGTCTTCTCGAGGTAGTCGGAGATCATCGCCTCGAACTTGGCCCGGGTGAGGGTCCGCTCGAGGTGCTTCGGGCCTTTGGCATCGGCAGAGAGGTAGGGGAGCGAGATCCGCGCCTCCATCCGGCTCGAGAGGTCCTTCTTCGCCGCCTCGGCCGCGTCCCGCAGCCGCTGCATCGCCTGGGGGTCTCCCCGCACGTCAATCCCCGTCTCCGCCTTGAACTCCGCCGCGAGCCAGTCCGCGATCCGCCGGTCGAAGTCGTCGCCCCCAAGCTGGGTGTCGCCATCGCTTGCCATAACCTCGAACACGCCCTCCCCGATGTCGAGGATCGAGACGTCGAACGTCCCGCCGCCGAGGTCGTAGACAAGGATCTTCTGCTCCCGGTTCTTGTCCAGGCCGTAGGCGAGCGCGGCCGCGGTCGGCTCGTTGATGATGCGGAGCACCTCCAGGCCCGCGATCTTCCCCGCGTCCTTCGTCGCCTGGCGCTGGAGGTTATTGAAGTACGCCGGGACGGTGATCACCGCCTTCGTGATCTTCGTCCCGAGGAGTTCCTCCGCATCGCGCTTGATCTTCTGCAGGATGAACGCCGAGACCTGCTCCGGCGTGTACTCGCTACCGCCGCCGGTCGCGACCTTCATCCTCCATTCCGTGCCCATCTTCCGCTTCACGGAGAGCACGGTGCGGGTCGGGTTGAGGACCGCCTGCCGCCGGGCGAGCTGCCCGACGAGGACCTCCCCCCCGTCGGTGAACGCCACCGCCGACGGGGTGATCCGCTCCCCTTCCGCGTTCAACAGGACCTCGGGCCGCCCGCCGCGCACGAGCGCGCCGCAGGAAAACGTGGTTCCGAGGTCAATGCCGATGATCTTCTCTTTCTCCGTCACTCTGGGACACCTCCAGGTCTTCCCAAGCTCACTTTCACCTTGGCCGGCCGGATCACGCGCCCGTTGCGGGTGAACCCGCGCTCGAACTCGGCCAGGATCACGTTCTTGTCCACATCCGCTTCTTCAGCGAACCGTGCTTCGTGGTACAGAGGGTCGAAGGTCTTGCCGACCGAGTCATACCCTTCGCAGTCGAGGCGCCGCAGGGCGTCCTCGACCAGCCCCTGGACCTGGGTCAGGCCCTCGCAAAGCGGCGAGCCCTCCTCTCCCGCGTGGGCGTGGAGGGCCCGGTGGAGGGCGTCGTACACCGGAAGGAACGCCAGGACCGCCTCGTCCCGCGCCTTCTCGCGGTGGATCTCCCCCTCCCGGGCGACGGCCTTCCGGTAGTTGTCGAACTCGGCCGCCAGCCGAACGAGGTCCGACCGCAGGCGTTGGATCTCCTCGGCAGCCGCGCTCGGCGCCGCAGCGGTCCCATCCTCGACCAGCAACGGATCGTCGTGGCGATCTTCGGTCATCCCTCACCCCTGCGTTCGGCCACCGCCGAGGCGCGGAGTTCGCAGAGGGAAGAGATCGTAGCGTCGGGGTTCATCCCCGACGGCCGTTCGTCGCAGACACGCTGCGACGCTACAGATTCAATTCCAGAGACGGTTTTCTCTGCGCTCTCTGCGTCTCGGCGGCGGAATCGCGTTCCGCTACCAACCTGTGCGAGAACCGCCGTCGCTGCCATCCACCCATGCAGGGAGACTCCTCTGCGCCACAGCGTTCCCTCACCCGGGGCGCCCCCCTCTCCTTCCCCCCCACAGGGGGAGGGGTAGGGGTGAGGGGGAGTTCCGGCGTGCGGCTCGGACTTCCGTTCACAAAAGAACCCGCCCACGAGAAGCCCGCGCCTCGTGCGTTCACACAGGCTGCTGGTCATGTGGTTCTCCCTTCCCGGTTCCGGCGGCGAGGAGCGCCCCCAGTCGGCCGGCCACGTACCGGGCCGCGGAGAACGCGCGCGCGTAGTCCATCCACAGCGGGCCGATCACCCCCACCACCCCGCTCCCCCCGAGGTAGGGGGCGGAAACGAGGCTCAGATCTTCAAGGTCGGGGACCGAGGTGTCGCCGACGTGCACCGAGATCCCTCGCTCCCGGTCCTGTCTCAGTTCGTGGACAAGATCTGCGAACGCCGCTCCCTCCTCCAGCACGCGCAGGAGCGCCTGGCCTCGGGCGAGGGCCCAGTCCGGGGATCGCACGGCGAGCTCGGAAAGGAGGTGGGGCCAGCCCTCGACGTACAGCCCGCGGTCCGGTTCACGCTCTGCCAGTAGGCGGAGGATCGCGAGGGCCCCCAAGGCAGCCCGGCTGTGCCACCCATCGGGGACCAGCCGCCCGCCGCGAAGCGATTCGGCCAGGGTGTGCTCCTGGAGCCAGCGACCGAGGAACCCCTCCGTCTCAGAGATCTCCTCGGGAGCAAGGTCGAGGTCGAGCGAGAGGAGCCGCGACTCCGTCGTGCCGAGCTCGGACACGGTCACCGCCAATACGGTCGCCGGTCCCACCCGGCGCACGAACAGCGCGCTCGTGCGCACGTGCTCCCGCAGGGGGGGGACGACGAAGCCCAATTCCCGGGTCATTGCCGCGAGGAGGGTCGCCGTGCTTCGGAAGAGGTCGGGGGGAAGCCCCAGCTCCACCTCGTGGCGCTCCGCCGGCACAGACGACGGCCCCACCCCGAGCTCCGCCAGATCGAGGAGCCACTCCGCGAAGAACCGGAACCCGCGCGCGGTGGGAACTCGGCCCGAGGAGGGGTACGGCTTGTAGATGTGCCCTTCCTCCTCGAGCGCGAGGAGCTCGTTGCGGATCGTGGCCGGGCTGAACCGGTGCCGGTACTCGGTGACCAGCTCCCGCGACGAAACGGGCTGGCGGGTCCGGATGTACCGGTCCACGACCTCGATGAGGATCTGCGCCCTTCGTCCACGCACCTGGCACTCACCGCCTTTGACTGCTAACTCCGATGATAGACGGTCCTCCGCGAAGGTCAAGGCTGGCGTCGGGGATGAACCCGTGGGCGTCGGGGTTTGTCCCCGACGCGACGAACCCTGGTGCCTGCCTACCGGCCGTGGCAGTGCTTGTACTTCTTCCCCGACCCGCACGGGCAGGGGTCGTTCCGCCCCACCGCGCGGGCGGCGGGCCTGGCTCCGCCCGTTGAGGACCGTGTGGCTCGCGGTGGAGCCGCGGTGGTGCTCGTGGTCGCGCCCGGCGAGACAAGCGCCCGTTGAGGAACCGGACGGCCCTCCGCTGGCTCGGCGCGCACGGCAAGGCGCGGGTTGAGAAGGAAGCGCAGGGCCTCCTCCTCCGCGCGGACGACCATCTCCTGGAACAGCCGATGGGCCTCCCGCTTGAACTCGACCAGGGGGTCGGTGCCCCCGTAGGCGCGAAGGCCGATCCCCTCCCGCACCTCGTCGAGCTCGAGGAGGTGTTGGCGCCAGTTCTCGTCCATCGTCCGGAGGAGCACCATCCGCGCGATGAGGGGGAAGTGGGGCGCGAGCCTCGTCCACTGCGTTCCGAGCTGCTTCAGGAGGAGGTCGTCCACCGCCGAGACGAGGGCCTCCCGTCGCGGGGGGAGCTCCCCCGGCGTCTCGGGCAGGACCTGCCCGAGCTCGCGGCGGAGGCCCGCCAGGTCCCACTCCTCGGGCGTTGGCCCCGAGACGAACCGCTCGAGCAGGATCTCGCCAAACTCGGAGGCCATCTCCCCGAGGTGCGCCCGCAGTGCCTCGTCGTCCGGGGCCTCCCCCGCTTCGGGGAACAGGAACCGTTCCCGCAGGGCGTACACCGCCTCGCGCTGCTTGGCCATGATCTCGTCGTACTCCAGAAGCCGCTTCCGGATCTCGAAGTTCCTCTCCTCCACTCGCTTCTGAGCGCGGCGGATGGAGCGGGTGAGGAGGTCGTGGGTGATCGCCTCTCCTTCCTTCACCCCGAGCTTCTCCATCAGCGTGGCGAGCCTCTCCCCGCCGAAGATCCTGAGGAGGTCGTCCTCGAGGGACAGGAAGAACTGGTTCGAGCCGGGGTCCCCCTGGCGGCCGGAGCGGCCGGCGAGCTGGTCGTCAATCCTCCGCGCCTCGTGGCGCTGGAACCCGAGCACGGCCAGGCCCCCCCGGCGGATCGCGCCCTCCCACTCCTCGGCCCGGAACCGACGGCCCGTGTCGGCGCACCACTCCCGGATCCGGGCCAGGGCCGCCTTGCGGTAGGCAGGGTCCTCATCCGTTGCCGTAACGATCTCTTCCCGTTCCGAGCCTGCCTCCTCTCGGTAGCGGGCGAGGATCTCGCGGTAGCCCTCCGGCGCTTCGTCCGGGTCGGCCGCGGCGCGGGCGCGGAACTCGGGGTTCCCCCCGAGGAGGATGTCCGTTCCCCGGCCGGCCATGTTCGTGGCGATCGTGATCGCCCCCGCCCGACCGGCCTGGGCGATGATCTGGGCCTCCTTCTCGTGGTATTTGGCGTTCAGGACCTGGTGGGGAAGCCCCCGCCGCTTGAGGAGCCGGGACAGATCCTCCGAGTCTTCAATCGAGGTCGTCCCGATGAGGACCGGCCGCCCTTCTTTGTGGAGCCGTTCCACCTCGTCGGCCAGGGCCTCGAACTTCCCCTTCTTCGTGCGGTAGATGACGTCGGGAAGCGCTTCCCGGATGAGGGGGCGGTTCGTGGGGATCTGGACGACGTCCAACCCGTAGATCTGTCTGAACTCGTCCTCTTCCGTCTTCGCTGTGCCCGTCATCCCGGCGAGGCCCCGGTAGAGGCGGAAGTAGTGCTGGAGCGTGATCGTGGCCAGGGTCTGGCTCTCCCGTTGCACGGGCGTGTTCTCTTTGGCCTCGATCGCCTGGTGGAGCCCCCCGGAGTAGCGGCGGTCCGGCATCATCCGCCCGGTGAACTCGTCCACGATGATGACCCGGCCGTCCTTCACGATGTAGTGCTGATCGCGGTGAAAGAACATCCGCGCCCGCAAGGCCGTCTCGAGGTGGTAGCGGGCGGTGGTCGCTCCGGCGTCGGCGATGTTGTCGAACTTCAGGATCTGCTCGGCCTTCCTCCACCCAGCCTCCGTGAGGGAGAGGCGCCGCTGCTCCTCGTTCACCTCGAAGTCCTCGTCCGGCTTGAACAGCTTCGCCAGGCGGGCAAAGTCGCGGTACTGGCGGGCGGTGTCGGCGGTGGGGCCGGAGATGATGAGCGGGGTCCGCGCCTCGTCAATGAGGATGTTGTCGATCTCATCCACGATCGCGTAGTCCAAGGGGCCCTGGACCATCTGCGACCGGGAGGCCACCATGTGGTCGCGGAGGTAGTCGAACCCGAACTGGGCGTTCGTGCCGTAGAGGATGTCGCAGCGGTAGGCAGCCTGCCGCTCCTCCGGGGGGGTCGTCTCCTGAAGGAGGCCCACGGTGAGGCCGAGGAACTCGTACACCGGGCCCATCCAGAACCGGTCGCGGCGGGCGAGGTAGTCGTTCACGGTCACGATGTGGACCTTCCCCGCGAGGGAGTTCAAGTACGCGGGCATGGTGGCGACGAGGGTTTTCCCTTCCCCGGTCTTCATCTCCGCGATCCGCCGCCCGTGGAGGACCGCCGCCCCCATCACCTGGACGTCGAACGGCCGGAGGCCGATCGCGCGGGAGGCGGCCTCGCGCGCGCACGCGAACGCCTCGGGGAGGAGGTCGTCGGGCGTCTCCCCGGAGGAAAGGCGCTCCCGGAACTCGCCGGTCTTCGCGCGGAGCTCCCCGTCGGAGAGCGAGGCGATCCGGTCCGCCCACGCGTTCACCTCCTCCACGATCGGAAGGAGCTTGCGCACGCGCTGCTCGTTCGTCTGCCCGAACAGGTACTCGATCCCCCGCCGGAAGGAAGGCATGGCGGAAGACTATACGACCCGCTCGTAGAGACCGCAACTGTTCAGAAACGCCGGGCGAGAGAACCCCAGGAGGCTAGCGGCTTGGGGAGGAATTGGAGACCTCGGATTCGCGCCTGCCCGGGGCGAGTTGGAGAGACGCGCGAACTGAACTGTGGAATTCCCCGGTGTGTAGGGGAGAGGAAGCAGGGGGGGGTAGCCGGGCAGGACCGCCCTACAGGCTGCTAGGGGATCTGGCGCAGCGCCCCTTCGATCTGCCGCCGGAGGTCGCGCAGGCGCCCTTCCTGGGCCTTCGCTTCCCCGTAGCGGAGTAGGGGGAGGGTTGATCTCAAGAGTTCCCGAACCTCCTTTTCCTTTGCGGCGACGATCGCGAGGGCCCGCTCGTAGTGGAGGCGGGCCTCCGACCAGAGGTACCTCGCCCGCGCGATCTCCCCGAGGTAGAACTGGGCCCACTCGTGGTTTGGATCGGCCGCGACGAGGCCCTCGAGGCGCCCCTTCGCCCCGAGGTAGTCCCCGTCCTTGAGGTCGGCGATGGCGAGGAGGAACCGGGCCTGGAACTCCATCTCCCGCGGGGGAACCGTGGCGAGGAGTTCCTCGAGAAGGGCGCGCGCCTCCTGGGTGTCCCCGAGCTCGAGATCCACCGAAGCAAGCTGGAGGTACAGGGACTCGGGGCGGTAGCGGGAGAGGCAGGCGCGGAACGCGGCCTGAGCCGCGGGGGAGTCCCCCGCCCGGAGATGGGCCACCCCCAACCAGTACAGGCTCACCCGGGGGCAGAAGTCGAGAGCCACCGCCCGCGCGAGCTGCGCCCGCGCCAGGGGGAGGTCCCCGTAGTGAAGGGACGCCTGCCCGGCAAAGGTGTAGGCGTCGGCCACGATGTCGCGCACCGCGATCACGGACACCGAAAGCCCGAGGAGCGTAAGACCGGCCGCCGCCGCCTTGAGCAAGCGGCCGCGCAAGCGCACGGACAGATCCCCCACCGGGCCGTAGCGAGGGGACAGGGCAAGCCCGAGGATCGTCGCGAACGCGAGGCTCGACGCCGGGAGGTGCCAGGGGAAGGTGGGCACGGCGTGGACGAGAAACGCGATGAGCCCTCCCCCGAGGAGGAGAAGCTCCAGGCGCTTCTCGGGGTTCGTCTGCCTCGAAAGCCGTCGCAGGCCGAAGTAGCCAAGGAGCCCCAGCCCGCCCAGGACCACGAGCGCCCCCACGGTTCCCATCTCGGCCAGGACTTGGACGTACTCGTTGTGGGCCTGGTCGGCGCGGGGGAACGGGAACGCGTACCCCGCCCCGCGGGGGGAGGAAAGGAACGCGGGCTTGTAGGGTACGAACTGAATCTTGTACCCCCCAAGCCCGATCCCGAACACGGGGCGGTCGCGCCACATCTCGTAGCCCACCCACAAGTCCCACGCCCGCACCGCCCCGGACTGCTTCTCCCAAAGCTCTCGCACCGAAGACAGGGGCGTCGTGGCCGGGAGAAGGAGGAGGACCGCCGAGAGGAGGATTCCCGCCGCGGCCAGCCACAGGAGGGGGACCCGGCGGAGGGCCTTGCCCACTCCCCACGCCACGCCACAGCCCGCCGCGAGAAGGGCCGTCCAACCGAGGCCGGGGATCCCGAGGACCGCCCCCAGGGCCGACACCCCCACCCCGGCCGCAGCCGCCCACCGCGGCCACGCCCCTCCCCGTGCCGGCCAGAACCCGAGCCCGAACGCGACGAACCCCAGCCCGGCCGCAAGCCCAAGCCGCACCCCGACTTGGTGCGTGAGGAGCATCACCGCGAAGGCGAACCCGGTCCCGAGGACCGCGGGCACCCACGCCCCCGGCCGCCTGAGGCGCACGAGGAGGATCCCCGCCGGAAGCACGAGATAGGAGAGGAACCCGGCCACGAACTGGCGGTTCCCCATCGTGCCGATCATCGTGTCCCCGCTCCCGCCGATCACCAACCCAAGATGCTGGAGGAGGGCGAACAAGGCGTTTCCGAAACCCGCTAGGAGCAGCGCCCCGAGGATGAGGACGATCTCCCGATCTCCGATCCCGGCGTTCAGGACGAAGAGAACGATGAACCCGAAATAGAGGATGAGCGTCGCCGACTGCGGGACCACGCAGGCCGGCGTCTTCCCCAAAAGGGAGAGAAGCGCGGCCCCGAGGAGCGCAGGGAGCACGGGAAAGAGCCCGGTGAGCTCGACCTTCACCTCCCGCCGGGGCACGGCCTCGATCCCCCACAGGACGAGGAGGAGCGACACGAACACCAGGGTGTAGATCGTCTTCACGTACCCGTACTCGGTGTTCCACGGGGTGAACAGGAGCGGCATCGAGAAGAGGAAGAAGACAACGAGGTAGAACCGGAACCGGGGAAGTCGGGGCAAGGGGGCGGGCGCGGATCTCCTCGGCTTCTTCCGTTTGTCCACAGGGGAAGTTTAGGCGGAATCGGGGGAGGAGGGCAAACCGAGGGCGCGTGCCCCGGCCCAGCCCCCCAAGGCCCGGATCGCCGGGAGGAGCGCCTTCCACAGGTCAGGGCGGGCGAGGGCCGCTCGGAAGAGCCCGGACGGGCGGTCAATGTCCCCCTCCTCGGCCACGAGGCGCGCGACCTCGGGCCGGTCCAACGCTGGGAGGATCCGGTCCAGATCTTGGTCCGAGAGGGAGAGAACCGCCCGGCGGGCGCGGAGGCCAAACGCGATCTCATCCCCGATCTCGGCCCGCCAGCGGGCCTCGTACTCCCGTAGGGCGCTTCCCCCTCGGGCGGCAGCCTCCCCCGCGATCTGGGCGGCGCGTGCGCCGAACAGGATCCCCCCTCCCGAGAGGGGCTTCACCTGGGCGGCGGCATCGCCCACGAGGAGCACTCCGTCCCCGACCGTGCGCGGTGGGGGACCGATCGGGACCAAGCCCCCCACGACCGACCGAACCCGCGCCCGCGGAAACCGCCGGCCGAGGAACGCCTCCACAAGCTCCCTCGCCCGGGGACCGCGGGTCGTGAGGAGCCCCACCTGGACCGTTCCCTCTTCCCCAGGGACGGCCCACGCGAACCCACCGGGGGCCACCTCGTTCCCCAGGTGCACCTCAACCTCGTCCTCGGCCCGACGGGCCTCGACCCGCGCCTGGACGCCGACGAGAACCTCCCCAGGCCGCGGGAGCCCGCACGAGCGCCGGACCCCGCTTTCCGCCCCGTCCGCCCCCACGAGGACCCCGAACCCGACCCGGCCCGCGGTCGTCCTCAGCGCCCCGTCCGCCCCGAGCGCCGCGTGCCCAATCCAGGTCGTGACCCCAGCCTCCTGGGCCTGGCCGAGGAGCCACCGGTCAAGCCCGGCTCGGTCGAGGACGAGCCCTCGCGGCTCGGGAGAGCGAAACTGGACGCTCGCCCCCCCCGGGGCGTAGACCCTCAGCGCCCGCACCTCCCGGAGGACGAGGGCGTCGGGCAGGCCGAGGAGGGTCACGGTGCGGGGCCCCACGAGCCCGGTGCAGCGGGGCGGGCGGAGGGGGGATCGCTCGAGAAGAAGGACGCGCGCCCCCGCCTGGGCCGCGGCACGGGCCGCGACCGACCCCGCCGGGCCCCCTCCCACCACGACCACGTCGTACCGCATCCCCAAGCCTACGGCCTCCCCAGGCGGTCCTTGAGCTCGCGGATGATCTCGACCGGGCTTGGGTCCACCCCGTTGAGGAGCCCGAGGTAGTAGCTCGTCCAGTCCCCGAGGTACAGGAGGGAGAGGAGTTCCGCGGGGAGGGTCTCCCCGCGCCCGCGGACCTCGATCCACGGAAGGCCCCGGTGCGTGAGGAGGCCCTGGAGGATCTCCGCCCGCCGCGCGACCCGGACGTGGTCGTGGCGGGTGCGCACGAAGACGACCGTGCCCTGGGGAAGAACTTGCCCGGAGAGATCCCACCCCACGACCTCGTTGTGGCAAAGCTCGGGGAGCTCGGCCCAGAACGCGGGTTGCTTCGCGTTCTCGTTCACCTGGGTCTTCAGGCGCAGCGCGACCGGGGCGATCGGCCCGGCCCCGTAGAACAGGGGGACCCGACCCGCGAGCCGGCGGGCAAGGCGCTGGGCCTCGTTTCCCTCGTGGTCTGGGGACAGCTCGCGGGAGAGGAGGTCGAGGACAGCGAGGGCCTCCTCAAGGTCCGGGGATAGCCCGAGGCGGCCCGCGAGCCCGAGAAGGGGGAACAGGAGGTACCCGAGCGCGGCCCGGGGTTGGTACCCGGAAGGGATCTTGATCCACGGGATCCCCTCCTCGACGCACAGGCGCCCGAGCTTCCCCCCGGACGTCACGGCGAGGAGCCGGTTCGTCCGGTCCCGCGCCAGCGCGAACGCGGACAGGGTCTCTTCGGTATCCCCGGAGTAGGACAGGGCGACGGCGAGGGTCTCCGGCCCGATCCACGGGGGGAGCGCGTAGTCGCGGCAGGAAACGACCTCGACGGGAACAAGGCTCCCGAGAATCCCCCCGGCGATCCCCGACCCCCCCATCCCGAGGACGGCGATCCGGGAGAACCCGTCCACCCGTTCCACGGGCGCCTCCCCACCCAGGGCGAGCCCTTCCCGGCACTGGCGCGGGAACCCGAGGAGCACCTCCGCCATCCCCCCCCGATCCACGGGGAGGAGGTCCGCCCACCGTGGCGCCTCGTTCACAGCGTTCCTCCTTTCCTAAAGCTGGGACATTCTACCGCTTCCCCCTCCCCCCGGGGCTTGTCCGGGGCGCGCGTCCCTTGGCGAGGGAACCCGTTTCCTTGAGGGGAGGGGAGTCGGTCCGTAGCGTGGATCACGTTACGTTGAACCTTAAGGAGGCGATCAACCGATGCGGCGTACGGCGGCGTGTGTGGTGGTTGGACTGGTGGTTCTGTCGTTGTGGGCGGTGACCCCGGGCTTGGCCGACGGGGGGGTCGGGGGGACGTTCGTGGACGTGCCGCGGACCCACGCCGCCTACACCGCGATCCAGGACCTCGTGGCGCGGGGGATCCTCGTCGTCGGGGCGGGCGGGGAGTTCGCGGGAAACGCGCCCCTCTTGCGCTACGACGCGGCGCAGTGGATCCACCGGGCGATCAAGAACGTCGAGGGGACGAAGGTGGGCACGGACTACGGCCCCAAGCTCACGGCGCTTGAGACCCGGGTGGCGTCGTTGGACACGACGATGAGCGCGGAGATCCAGCGGCTCAAGGCCCAGGCGAGCCAGTCGGCGGGCCCGGAGGCAGCGCAGAAGGCCCAGACCGCGTTTGTCTTGGGGGTGACCGGGGTCGTCCTTGCCCTCGCCGCGGTCGCCCTCGCCTTGTGGTTCTAGCGCCAAGGCTTAAGGTTCGTGGGCGTCGGGGCTTGCCCGACGCCTTGTTCTTTCCCCCCCATCCTCGATAGCGAAGAACGGGACGGCTCGTTCGCCACCTGTGTCTCGCCCGCGACGAGGGTAGCGTCCGTCACGCCCGGCTCTTGACAGGGGACGGCTGGGTCGCTACCATGGCCCACGTATCCGCTTGCGAGGGGAGGTGGTCCACCGGGAACAGGGACAGAGGTGACGAAGTGGGATTTCGGGATCCCGAATGTGTGGGAAGCACAAACCGAAATTGACCTAGGTACAAGGAGGATGGAACGATGAAGCGGGCTCTCGCGATTGCAGTAGCACTGTGTACGCTTGGAGTCGCTGGGTTCTCCCAGCTTGTGTTCAAGGGGAGCTGGACGGCGACGTACTGCCCACTCCCGGTTCAGACGCCCACGCTCACGAGCACCCTCAGCCTGACCTACACGGTCGGCGGGTTCGACATCACCGGCGCGTTCGAGTTCGGTCTGACCGGTCTCACGGCCGTGGACTTCACCACCAGGGGCGCCTTCGGGCCGTTCACGGTGTCTGGAAAGATGAACTTCGACCCGACTGTGCCGGCCTATCGGCGCTCCCAGCTCGTCTCCGGGTTCGACTTTGGCGGGGTCGCGGTCGGCCTCACCGTGAACCACTGGCTCGACGGGAGCTGGGATGCGGCCTACTTCGGGCTGACTGGCGCTGATCCGTGCCTTGACGTGGTCGTGGGCGGGAACCTCCAGTACGTCTTCACCGCCGCGATCGCCCCGGTGAGCCTCCGGGTGCGGTTCCTTGATTGCTCCCTTGGGACCGCGTTCCAGGACCTGCGGATCATCGTGACCCCGATCGATCTGTGCTGCGGGATCAAGCTCACCGGCACGTTCATGTTCACCAAGGCCGGGTTCGACAGCCTCGGGCTCACCGGGATCAACATCCCGCTGTGCTGCGGCGTGTCGTTTGACATCGGGATCACCTACACCACGACCGCGAAGACGCTCACCGTCACCCCGAGGTTCGCGGGGATCGGCGACGCGTGCTTCACCGTGTGGGCCGCCCCGACGGTCGCTGGCACCTACATCTGGGACGGGATCCGGGTTGACGGGTTCCGCCTCCGCTGCACGATCGGGGACTGCAACTACGTCGAGTGGGTGAACGTGTTCAACTTCGGCACCGGCACGGCCGTGCCGGCCGCGATCAGGGGCCTGTTCAACCGCGCTGGTGCCTGCCGCGAGTTCGAGTACTTCGGGCTCGGGTTCTGCGGCCCCGGCTGCTGCGGCGGCCGGTACACCGTGGACCTCCGGTTCTTCTACGGCGAGGATGGGACCCCGGATGGCATCTTCGGGATCACCAAGTTCACTGGCGCGGTCAAGCTCCCGATCATGACGACCTTCACCCTCGACCTCTCCTTCTCCATCCCGACCGTTGCCGCCTGCGGCACGCCGTCGTTCTGCTTGGGCTGGACGTTCACGTTCTAGTTCTGTAG